>NZ_JBLIWA010000073.1:0-22522 GCF_047525675.1 Streptomyces sp. 796.1
CGCTCTCTGAGACGCTTGACGAGTTGGGTTGTTCAGGTGTGGTGGTGGAGACGCTGCGTCGCGGTGAAGGCGGCCCGTACCGGTTGGCACGCTCGCTGACGTCGGCTTTCGTTCAGGGTGTGGCGGTGGACTGGGCGGGGTTCTTCCCTCACGCCCAACGAGTCGATTTGCCGACGTACGCGTTCCAGCGCAAGCGGTACTGGATCGATGAGGGGGTCACCGCGGGGGACCCGGCCGGGTGGGGCATGGGGGCCGTGAGCCATCCGCTGTTGGGTGCCGTCGTGGAGTTGGCCGGGGGCCGGGGCGCGACGGTGTGGAGCGGGCGGTTCTCGCTGGCCAGCCAGGGTTGGCTGGCGGATCACGCGGTGCTGGGCTCGGTGATCGTACCGGGGACGGCGCTGGTGGAGCTGGCGTTGCGGGTGGGAGCTGACCTCGGCTGTGCCGAGGTGGAAGAGCTGACGCTGCACACGCCGCTCGTACTGCCGGAGACCGGGGCGGTACGGCTGCAAGTCAGGGTGGAGGCACCCGACGAGGCAGGGGCCCGCGCGCTGACCGTGCACTCCAGGCCCGACGGAGGGGACGCCGACCAGCCCTGGACCCAGCACGCCGCGGGCACGGTCGTTCCGCTCGACCCGCCTGCGGGCGACAGCCACGAGCCCCTCACCCAGTGGCCGCCGGCCGGGGCGGAGCCCATGGACGGGACCGATGCGTACGAGCGGCTGGCGGACGCCGGGTTCGACTACGGGCCGGCCTTCCGCGGCCTGCGGAGCGCCTGGCGGCGGGGTGCGGAACTCTTCGCCGAGGTGGCGCTGCCCGAGCACGTACGACACGCGGCCGGACAGTTCACGCTGCACCCGGCGCTGCTCGACGCGGCCCTGCACCCGCTTGCCGTGGCCGGGACGCTGGACACCTCGCTGTCGGCGCGACTGCCCTTCGCCTGGCGCGGGGTCCGCCTCGCCGCGACCGGTGCGCCCGTGCTCAGGGTGCGACTACTTCCCGCGGGCAGCGACGAGTTGGCGGTCCAGGCGGCCGACGAGAACGGCCTACCGGTGTTCTCCGCGCGGTCGCTGACCGTGCGCCCCGTATCGGCCGACCAGCTCAAGGCCGTGGACCCGTTCGTTCGCGACAACCTGTTCCAGGTGGTCTGGGACCGGCGACCGGCCCCCGCGACAACCGTTGAGGCCCCCGCCAGCGCCGAGTCCGTGACACCGCGCTGGGCCGTCATCGGGGAAGGGCCCGCCGTCGCCACCGACGGTTTCGGTCACGCCGCGACCTCGGCTGCCATCGACACCCACCCGGACCTCGCCGCCCTGCTGGCAGCGGTCGACGCTGGTGCGCCGCTCCCCGAAGCCGTGCTGTTCCGGGCGCCTGTGGGTGTGGGAGGCGGGGGTGGTACGGGCAGCGCCGCCGTGCACGAGCTGACCCACCGGGTGCTGGCCCTCCTGCAAGGCTGGCTGGCTGACGAACGCCTCGCGGCGACCCGGCTGGTGCTGCTGACCAGCGGCGCGGTAGCGGTTACCGGCCCCGAAGAGGTCACCGACCTGGCTGCCGCCGCCTTATGGGGGATGGTGCGCTCCGCGCAGGGTGAGCACCCTGACCGGTTCGTACTCGTCGACACGGACGTCCCCGACACCGACCCGCGGCGACTGACCGAGCTTGCGCTCGGCGGTGACGCACAGCTTGCGGTACGCGCCGGCGTCGGCTACGCGCCCCGGCTGGCCCGCGCCGGCGGGCGGGGCGGCAGCGGGTTCGCCCCCGCGCCTGACGGCACCGTCCTCGTCACCGGCGGCACCGGCACCCTGGGCGCGGCCCTGGCCCGACACCTGGTGACCGCGCACGGCGTACGGAGGCTGGTACTCACCAGCCGCAGTGGCGCATCGGCACCCGGGGCAGTAGCACTCCGCGCCGAGCTTGAAGAGTTGGGCGCCCAGGTGCGCGTCGCGGCGTGCGACGTGGCCGACCGCGACGCGCTGTCCGACCTGCTGCGCACGGTGGCGCCCGAACACCCGCTGACCGCCGTCGTGCACGCGGCGGGCGTGGTCGACGACGGCGTCGTGCAGGCCCTCACCCCGGACCGTCTCACCGGTGTGCTGCGCCCCAAGGTGGACGCGGCCTGGAACCTCCACGAGCTGACCAGCGGTCTTGACCTGACGGCCTTCGTCCTGTTCTCCTCGGCGGCCGGGATGATGGGTAACCCCGGGCAGGGCAACTACGCAGCCGGCAACGCCTTCCTCGACGCGCTGGCCGCGCAGCGGCGCGCCGCCCGCCGGCCGGCCACCTCGCTGGCCTGGGGTTGGTGGGCCGAGCGCAGCGAGATGACGGCCGGTCTCGGCGCCGCCGACCGACAGCGGATGGCACGCCTCGGGGTGCACCCGCTCACCTCGCAGCAGGGCATGGCCCTCTTCGACGCCGCGGTCAACCGCGACGAGCCGGTGCTGATGCCCGTACGCATGGACCTGGCCACCCTACGCACGGCAGGGCCCGACGTACCGGCCCTGCTGCGCGCCCTGGCACGGGTGACCGAACGCCGCAGCACGGGGCAGGGGACCACCCAACAAGGCTCGTTTGTCGGTCAGTTGGCTGGTCTCGACGTGGCGGAGCGGACGCGCGTCCTCGTCCAGGCGGTCTGTGCTCAGGCCGCGGCGGTCCTCGGCCATGCGCGTACGGCGGACGTGGCCGAACAGCGGGCCTTCAAGGACCTCGGCTTCGACTCCCTCACCGGACTCGAACTGCGCAACCGTCTCAACGCCACCACCGGTCTGCGGCTGCCCGCCACCCTGATCTTCGACCACCCCACCCCGCAGGCCCTCGGGCGGCAACTCCTCAAACTGCTCACCGAAGCCGAAGGCTGGGACACCGGCCTGGCCGGGCTCACCGTGACCGACTCGACGGCAGCCGCCCTGTCGACACCGGCGGCTGCCTGGGACGAACCCATCGCGATCGTCGGCATGGGTTGCCGGCTCCCCGGCGGGGTGACCAGTCCGGAAGAACTGTGGGACCTGGTCGCAGGTGGCGTGGACGCCATGACGGAGTTCCCCACCGCCCGCGGCTGGAACCTGGCCGACCTCTTCGACGCCGACCCGAGCCGCCCCCGCAGCACCTATGTGCGGACCGGTGGATTCGTCGACACCGCGACCGACTTCGACCCGGAGTTCTTCGGCATCTCGCCGCGCGAGGCGCTGGCCATGGACCCGCAGCAGCGACTGCTGCTTGAGACGTCGTGGCAGACCTTCGAGCAGGCCGGCATCGACCCGACCTCACTGCGCGGCAGCAAGACCGGCGTCTTCGCCGGCGCCATCTACTACGACTACGCCACCCGTCTCCACACCGTGCCCGACGAGTTGGAGGGTTACATCGGGAACGGCAATGTGGGCAGCGTGGCATCGGGTCGGGTGGCGTACACCTTCGGGCTTGAGGGCCCTGCGGTGACGGTGGACACGGCGTGTTCGTCGTCGCTGGTCGCCCTGCACCTGGCGAGCCAGTCACTCCGCTCGGGCGACTGCGACCTGGCCCTTGCCGGCGGGGTGACGGTGATGTCGGCCCCCAGCGTCTTCGTGGACTTCGCCCGGCAGCGTGGGTTGGCGGTGGACGGTCGGTGCAAGTCGTTTGCTGCGGGCGCGGATGGCACGGGGTGGGGTGAGGGCGTTGGCCTCCTGTTGTTGGAGCGGTTGTCGGATGCGCGGCGCAATGGGCGTCGGGTGTTGGCGGTGGTGCGGGGTTCGGCGGTGAATCAGGATGGTGCGTCGAATGGGTTGACGGCGCCGAATGGTCCGTCGCAGGAGCGGGTGATTCGGGCGGCGTTGGGTTCGGCGGGGTTGTCTGTGTCGGATGTGGATGTGGTGGAGGCGCATGGTACGGGGACGCGGTTGGGTGATCCGATCGAGGCGCAGGCGTTGCTTGCGACGTATGGGCAGGGGCGGGGGGACGGTCGCCCGTTGTGGCTTGGCTCGGTGAAGTCGAACATCGGGCATGTGCAGGCGGCTGCGGGTGTGGCGGGGTTGATCAAGATGGTGATGGCGTTGCGGCATGGTGTGCTGCCGCGAACGTTGCACGTGGACGCGCCGTCACCACATGTCGATTGGTCTTCGGGCGCTGTGGAGTTGCTGCGCGAGGAGCGACCGTGGGAGACGGGTGTGGGTGGGGTGCGTCGGGCGGGTGTGTCGTCGTTTGGGATTAGTGGGACGAATGCGCATGTGATTGTGGAGGAGGCGTCGCCGTTGGGTGGGTCTGGGGTTGGGTGTGGGGTTGGGGTTGGTGTGGGGTCTGGTTCTGGGGTGGGGTCTGTGTTTGGTGGGTGGGTTCCGTGGGTGGTGTCGGGTGGTTCGGTTGGTGGGTTGCGGGGGCAGGCTGGTCGGTTGGTGGAGTGGGTGGAGCGTGTGGGTGTGGGTGTGGGTTCTGGGGTGGGTGTGGGGGGTGTGGGTTGTTCGTTGGTGTTGGGGCGTGCGGTGTTGGGGCATCGTGCGGTGGTGTGGGGTCGGGATGTGGGGGAGTTGGTTGGTGGGTTGCGGGTGGTGGCTGATGGTGGGGTGAGTGGTGCGGGTGCGGGTGCGGGTGCGGGTGCGGGTGCGGGTGCGGGTGCGGGTGCGGGAGCGGGAGCGGGAGCGGGAGCGGGAGCGGGAGCGGGTGGTGTGGTGGTTGTGGGTGATGGTGTGGTTGGTTCGGGTTCTGGTTTTGGTGGTGCTGCTGGTGCCACTGCTGCCGGTGGGGGTGTGGGTGCTGCGGGTGTGGGTGCTGGTGGTGTTGGTGTGGGTGGTGTTGGTGTGGGTGGTGGGTTGGGGATGGTGTTTTCGGGTCAGGGGTCGCAGTTTTGGGGTTTGGGTCGGGAGTTGTATGAGGGGTTTGGTGTGTTTGCGGGGGCGTTGGATGAGGTGTGTGGTGTGTTGGAGGGGGAGGGGTTGGTGGGGTTTTCGGTGCGGGATGTGGTGTTGGGTGTGGGTGATGTGGGGGTGGATGTGGGGGGTACGGGTGTGGCGCAGCCGGTGTTGTTTGCGTTTGAGGTGGCGTTGTTTCGGTTGTGGGAGTCGTGGGGTGTGGTGCCGGGTGTGGTGGCGGGTCATTCGTTGGGTGGTGTGGTGGCGGCTTTTGTGGCGGGGGTGTTGTCGTTGCGGGATGCGGCGGTGTTGGTGGGTGCTCGGGCTCGGTTGATGGGTGGTTTGGTGGGTGGTGGGGGGATGTTGGCGGTGGGTGTGGGGGAGGGTGAGGTGTTGGGGTTGTTGGGTGGTTTGCCGTTGGGTTTGGGGTGTGTGGAGGTGGCGGCGGTGAATGGTCCGGGGAGTGTGGTGGTGTCGGGTAGTGGTGTGGGGTTGGGTTGGGTGGAGCGGGAGTGTGGGGTGCGGGGGTGGCGGTGTTCGTGGTTGGGGGTGTCGCATGCGTTTCATTCGGTGGCGATGGAGCCGGTGTTGGGGGAGTTTGCGGAGGTGGTGTCGGGGTTGGTGTTTCGGGAGCCGGTGTTGGGGTTGGTGTCGGAGGTGTCGGGTGAGGTGTTGTCGTTGGAGGTGTTGAGTGATCCGGGGTATTGGGTGTCGCATGTGCGGGAGGCGGTGCGGTTTGTTGATGTGGTGTCGGTGATGCGGGGTGTTGGGGTGTCGGTGTTTGTGGAGGTGGGTCCGGATGCGGTGTTGACGCCGATGGTGTTGGAGTGTGTGGAGGCCGAGGCCGAGGTGACTGGTGGTGCTGGCGGGGCTGGCGGTGTGGAGGTGGGTGGTTCTGGTGTGTTGGTGGTGGCGTCGCAGCGGCGTGGTCGGGGTCAGGTGGGGTGTGTGTTGGAGGCGTTGGGTCGGTTGTTTGTGGGTGGTGTGGGGGTTGATTGGGGTGGTCTGTTGGGTGCGGGTGTTGGTGGGTGGGTGGATGTGCCGGTGTATGGGTTTGATCGGCGGCGTTTTTGGTTGGAGTCGGGTGGTGGGGTGGGGGATGTGGGTGGTTTGGGTGTGGTGGGGGTGGGTCATCCGTTGTTGGGTGTGGTGGTGGGGTTGGCTGGTGGTGGGGGTTGGGTGTTTTCTGGGCGGTTGTCGTTGGGTGTGTTGGGGTGGTTGGGGGATCATGTGGTGTTGGGGCGGGTGTTGTTGCCGGGTACGGCGTTCTTGGAACTCGCTTTGCATGCCGGCCAACACACCGGCTGCGAGGTCGTGGAAGAACTCACCCTGCTCACGCCCCTGGTGCTCACCGAATCGGTCGGCACCCAGCTCCAGGTGACCGTCGCGGCGCCCGGCGAGGGCGGCCGGAGCACCCTCACCATCCATGCGCGCCCCGACGACCCGGACGCCCCATGGACCCTGCACGCATCCGGCACGCTCGCCCCACTCGGCACCACGACCCCGCGAGACACTGCGTACGCCGCCCCTGACCTCGGTATTTGGCCACCGCCCGATGCCACACCGGTCGAGATCGCGGACCTCTACGACGAGGCGGCGGACGCCGGAGTGGCGTACGGTCCCGCCTTCCGGGGGTTGCGGGCCGCCTGGCGGCGCGGCGACGAACTGTTCGCCGAAGTCGCCCTCCCGGAGGACGGCGTCCAGGGCGGGAGCGGCAGGTTCGGCGTGCACCCCGCGTTGCTGGACGCCGCCCTGCACCCGCTCGGCCTCATCGCACCCACCCAGGACCTCACTCAGGACGCCGCCGAGCCGGTCCCGCCGCGGCTGCCGTTCTCCTGGCACGGAGTGGAACTGTCCACCCCCGACACCCGTACCGTGCGCGTACGACTGCTGCCGACCGGCCCCGACACCCTGACGCTGGACGTCGCCGACGAGTCCGGACAGCCCGTACTGGGCGTCGATTCCCTGTTGGTGCGTGCTCCGTCCGCCCCGGAGCCAGCCGACCCGGTGGGGAGCGAGGCAGCCGGCGGGTTGTTCGCACTTGACTGGGTCGCGCCGGCCGCGGCCGAACCCGCTGCCGGGCCGCAGGCGGCGCGTTGGGCCGTGGTCAGCGCGACTGGCGGCGAACCCTTGGCCACGGCGCTCGACGCCGTCACGTACGACGGACTCGACGACCTCGCCGCAGCCCTGGACTCCGGCGCACCCACCCCCGACATGGTCCTGCTGCCCCTACTCGACCCCCTGACGAACGTCCCCCATCTCGGACCAACCCCCTCGGGCCCATCCCGGCCCGACCTGTCCCAGCCCGACCAGCTCCAGCCGGCCCAGCCGCCGGTCTCCGCAGCCGTTGACACCACTTCGGGCGCCACCACTAGCCCGGACACAACCAACCCCAACACCAACACCACGGCCGCCGAAGCCGTCCACCGTGCCGTGCACGAGACGCTTGATGTCTGCCGCAGGTGGCTCGACGAGCCGAAGTTCGCCGCAATCCGCCTGCTCGTCGCCGTACCCGAGGTCGCCGCAGGCAGTGACGAGGTGGCCGAGTCGGCCGCTGCCGCCCGCTGGGGATTGCTGCGCTCGGCCCGTTCTGAGCACCCCGACCGCTTCGCGTTGCTCGCCGTGGGCACCTCCCTCTGGGCCGACGACCTCCACCCGGCCGACGTACCGGTGGAACACCTCGCCCACGCCGCCACACTCTCCGAATCTGCCCTGCGCGACGGCAAGTTGCTGGTGCCGCGGCTGCACCCCACGTCCACTCTCACCGCCGTACCCGATGCCGCCCCCGCCCCCGGCCTCGCCCCCGAAGGCACCGTGCTCATCACCGGCGGCACCGGCACCATCGGCGCCCTGCTCGCCCGGCACCTGGTCCGTGCCCACGGCGTACGCCACCTGCTGCTGGTCTCCCGGCGCGGTGCGCAGGCGCCCGGCGCGGCAGCGCTGCGTACGGAGTTGCTGGCCAGCGGCGCGGACCGGGTCACCCTGGCCGCGTGCGACGTCGCAGAGCGCGCCGAACTCGCCGAGGTGCTGGACGCGATCCCGGCAGCACACCCACTGACCGGCGTACTGCACCTGGCCGGAGTGGTCGACGACGGGTTGCTGACGGCCCAGACGCCCCAGCGGGTGGACCGCGTGCTCGGCCCCAAGGTGGATGCCGCGCTGCACCTGCACCACCTCACCGCGGGCGGGGAACTGTCGGCGTTCGTGCTGTTCTCTTCCGCGGCCGGGCTCATCGGCAACCGCGGTCAGGCCGGATACGCCAGCGCCAACGCCGCCCTCGACGCGCTCGCCGCCCACCGGCGGGCCCGCGGCCTGCCGGCCCACTCGCTCCAGTGGGGGCTGTGGGGCGAGCGCAGCGAACTGACCGCCGGCCTCAGCGACGCCGACCGGCACCGGATGACCCGCGCCGGCGTGCTGCCGCTCGACACGGCCCAGGGGCTCGCCCTCTTTGACGCAGCCATCGGCCGCGCCGAGCCCGTACTCGCCCCGCTCCGGTGCGATCTGACCGTACTGCGCGGTCTCGGTGACGAACTACCGCCCGTGCTAAGGGACTTGCTGCCCGCGGCGCCCCGCACTGCCCGTCCCGTACGGGCCGCGGGGGCAGGTCGTGGGCTCGCCCGACGGCTTACCGGGCTGTCCGCCGCCGAGCAGTCGCGGCTCCTGGTCGACCTGGTCCGTACGCACGCGGCGGCCGTCCTCGGCCACGGCGGGGCGCACGGCATCGACCCCGACCGGGCCTTCAGCGAGCTGGGGTTGGATTCGCTGGCTGCGTTGGAGTTGCGGAACCGGCTCAACGCCGCGACCGGACTTCGGCTGCCCGCCACCGTGCTGTTCGACCACCCGTCGGCCACCGCGTTGGCCGGACACCTGCGGACGGCCGTGCTCGATCTGCCCGACGCCGTGCGTCCGCTGGCACCCGCCCCGCGCACCTCCGACGAGCCGATCGCCATCGTCGGCATGAGCTGCCGCTACCCCGGCGGCATCGAGACGCCCGACGACCTGTGGCGACTGGTCACCGGCGGCACCGACGCCATCACACTCTTCCCCACCGACCGCGGCTGGGACCTGGAGAAGCTGTTCCACCCGGACCCCGACCACGCCGGCACCTCGTACGTGCGCGAGGGTGGCTTCCTGCGCGGCGTCGACGGGTTCGACCCGGAGTTCTTCGGCATCTCGCCGCGCGAGGCGCTCGCCATGGACCCGCAACAACGCCTCCTCCTGGAGACGGCCTGGGAGGCGTTCGAACGCGCCGGCATCGACCCGCACGCCGCACGCGGCAGCAGGACCGGCGTCTTCGCCGGACTCATGTACGCGGACTACTCCGCGCGACTTGGCCACACCCCCGAGGGCGTCGACGGCTACCTGGGCAACGGCAGCGCGGGCAGCATCGCCTCCGGCCGGGTGGCGTACACCCTCGGGCTCGAAGGCCCGGCCATCACCATCGACACCGCCTGCTCCTCGTCCCTGGTCGCCCTGCACTGGGCCAGCCAGGCACTGCGACAGGGCGAGTGCGACCTCGCGCTCGCCGGTGGGGTGACGGTGATGTCGAGCCCGGCCACCTTCGTCGAGTTCTCCCGGCAACGCGGCCTGGCCCCTGACGGCCGGTGCAAGCCGTTCGCCGCCGCAGCCGACGGCACAGCCTGGTCGGAGGGGGCCGGCCTGCTGCTCGTGGAACGGCTGTCGGACGCCCGCCGCAACGGCCACCCCGTACTCGCGCTGATCCGTGGCAGCGCCGTCAACCAGGACGGTGCCAGCAACGGCCTCTCCGCGCCCAACGGGCTGGCCCAGGAGCGCGTCATCCGGCAGGCGCTCGCCCAGGCCGGGCTGACCCCGGCCGACGTCGACGCGGTGGAGGCGCACGGCACGGGCACCGCCCTCGGTGACCCGATCGAGGCGCACGCCCTGCTCGCCGTGTTCGGCCAGGACCGCCCCGCTGACCGGCCGCTCTGGCTCGGCTCGATCAAGTCCCACCTCGGACACACCCAGGCAGCCGCCGGCGTCGCCGGCGTCATCAAGATGGTCACCGCCATGCGCCGCGGCGAACTGCCCCGCACCCTGCACGTCGACCAACCCTCACCGCACGTCGACTGGTCGGCCGGCGCGGTCTCACTCCTCACCGAGCCGATCGACTGGCCACGGACCGGCCGGCCCCGCCGGGTCGGCATCTCCTCCTTCGGCGTCAGCGGCACCAACGCCCACCTCGTCCTGGAACAAGGTGACGTCCTGGAACACGGCCACCCGGCCCCCACCTCAGCCCCAACCCCAACCCCAACCCCAACCCCGACCTCAGTCCCGGCCCTGGCCCCGGCCGTGCCCCCGTCGCGTGCCGACGCCCCTGCCAGCGGCCCGGCGACGCCGCCAGGACGGCTCCCGGGCGACCAACCAACCCACCGCGCCGACCAGCCGGCGCCGCTGCCCTGGACCCTGTCGGGCCGGACCGCGGCGGCCCTGCGCGACCAGGCCGTACGACTGCACGCGGCGCTCCTGGCCGAGCCCGGACTGCGCCCCGCCGACGTGGCGTATTCGCTGGTCACCACCCGTACGGACTTCGACCACCGGGCGGTCGTCCTGGCCCGCGACGCGGCCGGCTTCCGTACGGCGCTCGCCGCGCTCGGCTCCCCGCCCCAGGGTGAGACGGCCGATGGCGAGACGGCTGCCGGGGAGACCCGCCCGGCCGGGGCGAGCGCGACCCGGTCCGCAGCGGCCGAACCCGCTGTGACAGAGCCCGCAGCGGGCGGCCTCACCGTGACCGACCTCGCAGCAGGTGACCCCGGAGCAGACGAGCCGGCCGCTGGTGTCACCCTGGTCACCGGTGCGGCCGTGCCACCCGGCCCGATCGTGTTCGTCTTCGGCGGGCAGGGCTCACAGTGGCCCGCCATGGCTGTCGACCTGTTGCAGGAGTCCGAGGTCTTCGCCGCGGCCGTCGCGGACTGCCACGACGCCCTCGCCTCCTTCGTCGACTGGTCATTGCTCGACGTCCTGCGGCAACAGCCCGGCGCGCCGTCGCTGGAGCGGGTCGACGTGGTGCAGCCGGTGTTGTTCGCCGTCATGGTGTCGCTGGCCGCGGTCTGGCGGTCGCTGGGGGTGCGGCCGGCCGCGGTGATCGGCCACTCCCAGGGTGAGATCGCCGCCGCCCACGTGGCCGGCGCACTCACCCTCACCGACGCGGCCCGGGTGGTGGCCCTGCGCAGCCAGGCACTGCGGGCCATCGCAGGACGCGGCGCCATGATGTCGGTCGGCACGTCGCAGGACGAACTCGCGCCGCTGCTCGCCCGCTGCGGCGGCGCCGTGGACGTGGCCGCGGTCAACGGGCCTCGGTCGCTGGTGGTCGCCGGCGCGCCGGACGCCGTGGCCGAGCTGCGCACCTTGTTGGACGCCGCGCAGGTACGGACCCGGCCGGTGCCCGTCGACTACGCCTCGCACTCGCCCCAGGTGGCGGACGTCGAAGAGCACCTGGTGGCCGCGCTCGCCGACGTACGGCCCGGGCCGACCGAGACACCGCTGTACTCGACGGTCACGGGCGAACCGCTGGCCGGCACCGATCTTGACGCCGCCTACTGGTACCGCAACCTGCGCTCCACCGTGCAGTTCGAGCGCGCCACCACGGCCCTGCTCAGGGCCGGGCACACGGTCTTCGTCGAGGTCAGCCCGCACCCGGTGCTGACGCCCGCGATCGAGCAGACCGCCGAGGCCACGGACGTTCGCGTGGTGGCGATGAGTTCACTCCAGCGCGCACAGGGCGGCATGAGGCGGCTGCTGACCGCCGTGGCCACCGCCCACGTGCACGGTGTCACCGTCGACTGGGCCCCGGCCCTCGCACCGTACGCGCCACGCCGGGTCGACCTGCCCACCTACCCCTTCCAGCGTGCCTCCTACTGGCTCACGGCCACCCCCGGCGCGGCCGATGCCGACGGGCTCGGGCTGCGCACCGCTGACCACCCGCTGCTCGGCGCCGCCGTCGCCCTCGCCGAAGGCGACCGGCACGTGCTCACCGGACGGCTGTCGCTGTCCACCCACCCCTGGTTGGCCGACCACACCGTGCTCGACACCGTGCTGCTGCCCGGCACCGCCTTCGTGGAACTCGCCCTGCGCGCCGGCGACCAGACAGGCTGCGACACCGTCGAAGAGCTGACCCTGGAAGCCCCGCTCCACCTGCGGCCGGAGGAGAACACCGGCCGGGCCGGCGCCGTACAGCTCCAACTCACCCTGGACGGGCCCGACGACACCGGGCGCCGACGACTGGCCATCCACTCCCGCCCCGACCGAGCCACCGCGGACCCCGACGAACCGTGGACCCGGCACGCCACCGGCACCCTGGCACCCACTCCCAGCCAGCAGCAGCCGACCGGGACCGCCACCGAGCCGTGGCCACCGCGCGATGCCACCCCGCTGACCACGGACGACCTCTACGCACGACTCGCCACACGCGGCTACCACTACGGTCCGCTCTTCCGCGGCGTCCAAGCCGCCTGGCGGGCCGGTGACACGCTGCTGGCCGAGGTCATGTTGCCCGACATGGACCCGGCGGCCGACGGGTACGCCCTGCACCCCGCCCTGCTCGACGCAGCCCTGCACGCCACCGCCCTGCGCGAATCGGACGGCGGCGACGGCGGCATGGGGCTGCCCTTCTCCTGGACGCGCGTGCGCCTGCACGCCGTCGGCGCCTGCGCCCTGCGGGTGCGCCTCACCCCGACGGGCCCCGACACCATCGCCCTGGAGTTGGCCGACCCGACCGGCGCCCCGGTCGCCAGCATCGCCGCGCTGACCGTACGGCCCCTCGCGGCACAGCACCTCACCACCGGCCGCGACGCCCCGAACGAGGACCTGTACCAGCTCGACTGGGTGGCCGTCCCAGCCTCCGACGAACAGCAGCCACCCGCCCGCTGGGCCCTCGTCGGCAGCGCCGACGACCAGGTGATCGAGGGGCTGCGGGCGGCCGGCGGCACCGTCACCCACCACCCGGACCTGACCACCGTCGCCACCGGCGGCACGGACGTCGCCGACACCACCGGCGACAGCACCAGCGACACCGCACGTGCCGTCCCCGACGTCGTCGCCCTCACCTGCTTCACCGACCCGGGTGGCAGCCCGGGTGACCCAGGCAACCCAAGCAACCCGAGCGACCATGCCGGCGACGCAGCCCGGGCCGCCGCCGGGCACGTGCACCGGGTGCACCAGCAACTGTGCCGCTGGCTCACCGAACCCCGCTTCGCCCACCTCCCCCTGGTGCTGCTCACCCGCGGGGCCGTCCCCGGCCACCACGGCGAGGACGTCCGAGACCCGGCCGCCGCGGCGGTGTGGGGCCTGGTCCGTTCCGCGCAGACCGAGAACCCCGACCGGTTCCACCTCATCGACCTCGACGACCACCCCGCCTCCTGCCGCGCGCTGCCCGCAGCCCTGGCCACGGCAGAGCCCCAACTCGCGCTCCGTACCGGTACGTTGTCCGCACCGCGGCTGGCCAGGGCGCGCCGGGCCGCGACGATGACGCCGCCGGACGCGGTCGCCTGGCGCCTCGACCTGCTCGGCGGGAACACCCTGGACGACCTCGGCCTGGTGCCCCACCCCGAACTCGCCGAAGCACCCCTCGCACCGGGCCAGGTCCGCATTTCCGTCCGCGCGGCCGGGCTCAACTTCCGTGACGTGGTGGTCGCCCTCGGCATGGTCGATGACACCCGCCCGCCGGGTGGCGAGGGCGCGGGCGTGGTCCTGGAGACCGGTCCCGGCGTCACCACCTGCGCGCCGGGCGACCGGGTCATGGGCCTGTTCGCCGGCGGTACGGGCCCCGTCACCACCGCCGACCACCGGCTCCTCACCCCCATCCCCACCGGCTGGTCCTACGCCCAGGCAGCCTCCGTGCCCGTCGTCTTCGTCACCGCCTACTACGGCCTGATCGACCTGGCGGGACTCCGCAGCGGCGAAACACTGCTGGTCCACGCCGCAACCGGCGGCGTCGGCACGGCCGCGCTCCAACTGGCCGCGCACTGGGGCGTGGAGGTGTACGGCACCGCGAGCCCCGCCAAGTGGCACACCCTGCGCTCCCAAGGGGTGGACGACCAGCACCTCGCCTCCTCCCGCGACCTCGACTTCGAGGACGCCTTCCGCACCGCGACCGGCGGCCGTGGCGTCGACGTCGTCCTCAACTCCCTCGCCCACGAATACGTGGACGCGTCGCTGCGCCTGCTGGCACCCGGCGGCAGGTTCCTGGAGATGGGCAAGACCGACATCAGGCAACCCGAGGCCGTCGCCGCCGACCACCCGGGCGTCGGCTACCAGGCGTACGACCTGATGGACGCGGGAGCGGACCGCATCCAGGAGATCCTGGCCGAACTGCACACCCTCTTCGAGACCGGCACCCTGCGCCCGCTGCCCGTCACCACCTGGGACGTCCAGCACGCCGCCGACGCCTTCCGACACCTCAGCCAGGCCCGCCACACCGGCAAGATCGTGCTCACCCTGCCGCCGGGCCCCACCGGGCCGCTGCCAAGCAACCCGGAAGGCACCGTCCTCATCACCGGCGGCACCGGCACCCTCGGCGGCCTCGTCGCCCGCCACCTCGTCACCCACCAGGGCGTCCGCCACCTGCTGCTCACCAGCCGCCGCGGCCAGGACGCCGCATCTGCGGCCGAACTGCAAGCGGAACTCACCGGCCTCGGCGCGCACGTCACCATCGCCGCCTGTGACGCCGCGGACCGTCAGGCCCTGGCCACCCTGCTGCACACCCTGCCCGACCGGCACCCGCTGACCGCCGTCGTGCACGCGGCCGGCGCCATCGACGACGCCGCGCTCCAGGCCCTCACCCCGGACCAAATCGACCGCGTACTCCGCCCCAAGGTGGCGGCGGCCTGGAACCTGCACGAACTCACACGCCCGTACGACCTGGAGGCGTTCGTCCTGTTCTCCTCCATGGCCGGCACGTTCGGCGGCGCGGGACAGGCCAACTACGCAGCCGCCAACGCCTTCCTCGACGCCCTCGCCCACCACCGCCGCGCCCGCGGCCTCGCCGCCACCTCCCTCGCCTGGGGCCTGTGGGCGCAGGCCAGCGGCATGACCGGCCACCTCGGCGGGGACGACATCGGCCGTATGGCACGCTCCGGCGTCACCGCGCTGCCCACCGAGCGGGCACTCGCCCTGTTCGACGCCGCACGCGCACACAACCGGGCCACCCTGGTCCCCGCCCGGCTCGACCTCACGATCCTCGGCCGGCAGGACCCGCTCCCCGCGCTGCTGCGCGACCTCACCCACACCCGACCCCGCCGGGCCGCGGCGACCAGCGCACCCGACACCACCCTGGCCGACCGGCTCGCCCGACTCTCCGCCACCGAACGACACCAGGCCCTCCTCACCCTCGTCCGCCGCGAGACCGCCGCGGTACTCGGACACCTCACCCCCGACGCCATCGGCCCGCAGCGCCCCTTCAAGGCACTCGGCTTCGACTCGCTCACCTCCGTCGAACTGCGTAACCGCATGAACCAGGCCACCGGACTGCGACTGCGCGCCACCCTCGTCTTCGACTACCCGACGCCCGAAGCGCTCGCCACCCACCTGCGCACCGAATTGGTCGGCACCCTGGACGACGGCGCTCCCGAGGCGGCACCCGCCGACCGCGGCCGGGCCACCCCGGCCACCGACGACGACCTGATCGCCATCGTCGGCATGAGCTGCCGCTACCCGGGCGCGGTGGCGTCCCCGCAGGACATGTGGCAGATGCTGCTGGCCGATACCGACGCCATCGCCCCCTTCCCGACCGACCGCGGCTGGGACATCGAGGGCCTGTACGACCCCGACCCGCACCACTCCGGCACCTCGTACGTGCGCGAGGGCGGCTTCGTACACGACGCCATCCACTTCGACGCCGACTTCTTCGGCATCTCGCCGCGCGAGGCCCTGTCGATGGACCCACAGCAACGGCTCCTGCTGGAAACCTCCTGGGAGGCGTGCGAAGCAGCCGGCATCGACCCCACCTCGCTGCGCGGCAGCCAGACCGGCGTCTTCGTCGGTGCCATGGCCCAGGACTACCGCGCCACGTCCCAGTCCATCCCGGAAGGCCAGGAAGGCTTCCTGCTGACCGGCAGCGCCACCAGTGTCATCTCCGGCCGGGTCTCGTACGCGCTGGGTCTTGAGGGCCCCGCGGTGACGGTGGACACGGCGTGTTCGTCGTCGCTGGTCGCCCTGCACCTGGCGAGCCAGGCGCTGCGCTCGGGCGAATGCGATCTGGCGCTGGCTGGCGGCGTCGCGGTCCTCGCCTCACCCCAGGCGTTCGTGGAGTTCTCGCGGCAGCGTGGGTTGGCGGTGGACGGTCGGTGCAAGTCGTTCGCTGCGGGTGCGGATGGTACGGGGTGGGGTGAGGGTGTGGGGTTGGTGTTGGTGGAGCGGTTGTCGGATGCGCGGCGTCACGGGCATCGGGTGTTGGCGGTGGTGCGGGGTTCGGCGGTGAATCAGGATGGTGCGTCGAATGGGTTGACGGCGCCGAATGGTCCGTCGCAGGAGCGGGTGATTCGGGCGGCGTTGGGCTCAGCAGGGTTGTCTGTGTCGGATGTGGATGTGGTGGAGGCGCATGGTACGGGGACGCGGTTGGGTGACCCGATCGAGGCGCAGGCGTTGCTTGCGACGTACGGGCAGGGGCGGGAGGAGGGTGAGCCGTTGTGGCTGGGTTCGGTGAAGTCGAACATCGGTCACACCCAGGCGGCTGCGGGTGTGGCGGGCGTGATCAAGATGGTGCTGGCGCTTCGGCATGGCGTGTTGCCGCGCACACTGCATGTGGACGCGCCGTCGCCCCATGTCGACTGGTCCACCGGGCAGTTGGAGCTGTTGACGGAGTCCCGGGAGTGGCCGGATGTGGATCGGCCGCGTAGGGCGGGTGTCTCCTCGTTCGGCGTCAGTGGCACCAACGCCCATGTGATCCTCGAAGCGGCACCCCCCGCGGAGGCCGTCCCCGAGGCCGCGGAGGCCATGGACGGTTCTGTGAACGCTGGCGGGGAGCGGGTTGTTGGGTTGGATGGGTTGGTTCCGTGGGTGGTGTCGGGGCGTTCGGCGGTGGGGTTGCGGGAGCAGGCTAGGCGTTTGGCGCAGTGGGCGACCGAACACCCCACCGCCGACCCGGCCGACGTGGGGTGGTCGTTGGCTGCTGGGCGTGCGGTGTTGGAGCACCGTGCGGTGGTGTGGGGCCGGGACGTGGCGGAGTTGACCGCGGGGGTGCGGGATGTGGCCGAGGGTACGGTGGGTGGTTCGGTGTGTGGGGTGGCGCGGGATCTGCCTGCTCCGGTGTTGGTGTTTCCGGGGCAGGGTTCGCAGTGGGTGGGGATGGCGGTGGGGTTGTTGGAGTCCTGCCCGGTGTTTGCGGGGGTGGTGGGTGAGTGTGCGGCGGTGTTGGAGGGGTTGGTGGAGTGGTCGCTTCTCGATGTTCTGCGGGATGAGTCGCAGGATGGGGAGTGGTGGGGGCGGGTGGATGTGGTGCAGCCGGTGTTGTTTGTGGTGATGGTGGGGTTGGCTCGGTGGTGGGAGTCGTGTGGAGTGCCGGTTGGTGGTGTGATCGGACATTCGCAGGGTGAGATCGCTGCCGCTTATGTGGCGGGGGTGTTGTCGCTTGAGGACGCGTTGCGGGTGGTGGTGTTGCGCAGCAAGGTCCTGCGGGAGTTGCCGGCTGGCGGCGGAATGGTGTCGGTGGGGCTTGCGGCGGAGGTCGTACGGGCCGGGATCGAGGCAGCCGGCTTCGGTGAGGTGATCTCGATCGCGGCGGAGAACGGGCCGACCAGCGTGGTGCTGTCCGGCGAAGTGAAAGCACTGCGCGAGCTGGTCACCGCGTACGAGCAGGACGGCGTGTGGGTGCGGTGGGTGCCGGTGGATTACGCCTCGCACTCCCCGCAGATGGACGCGGTCGGTGGTGAGTTGGCTGATCTGTTGGCTGGGGTGGTGCCGGGTTCGTCGTCGGTTCCGGTCTACTCGACGGTGACGGGTGGGTTGTTGGCGGACACGTCCGTGATGGATGGGGAGTACTGGTTCACCAACTTGCGGCAGACCGTACGGCTGCGGGAGGCCGTGGCTGCGACCGTCGCTGACGGGCACACCGCTTTCATCGAGTGCAGTCCGCATCCGGGGTTGCTGGCCCCGCTCTCCCAAACGCTTGACGAGTTGGGTTGTTCGGGTGTGGTGGTGGAGACGCTGCGTCGTGGTGAAGGCGGTCCGGAGCGGTTGGCACGCTCGCTGACCTCGGCATTCGTGCAGGGTGTGGCGGTGGACTGGGCGGGGTACTTCCCTCACGCCCAACGAGTCGATTTGCCGACGTACGCATTCCAGCGCAAGCGGTACTGGATCGAGGCCCGGACGCCGGTGGGGGACCCGACGGGGTGGGGGCAGAGTGCGGTGGGGCATCCGTTGCTGGGTGCCGCGGTGGAGTTGGCGGATGGTGCGGGCACGGTCTTCACCGGTCAGCTCTCTGCGACCGGGCACCCCTGGTTGGCTGAGCACTCGGTGCTCGGCGCAGTCGTCGTACCCGGTTCCGTACTCCTGGACGCGGTGCTGCGTGCCGCGGCCGAGACGGGCTGTGAGCTGGTGGAAGAACTGACGCTGCACACCCCGCTGGTGGTGTCGGGCACGGCAGGGACACGGCTCCAAGTCACCATGGCCGGGCCCGACGACCGCGGCGCGCGACAGGTCAGTGTCCATGCCCGTCCCGCGGACGCGGCAGACGACCAGGGTTGGACCCGGCACGCCAGCGGCACGGTGCTCCCCGAGGCCCCCGCTGCCGATGGGTCGGCCCGATCGGCGCAGTGGCCGCCCGCAGGGGCGACGCCGCTGGATGTTGCCGAGTCGTACGACAGGTTGGCGGGGTACGGAATCGCGTACGGGCCGGCCTGGGAGACGTTGGGCGGCGTGTGGCAGCGCGGTGACGAGATCTTCGCCGAAGCCACCCTGCACCCGGAGCAGGAATCCGAGGCCGACGGGTTCGCCGTACACCCGGCGTTGTGGGACGCAGGGGTACGCGCATTCTTCGCGGAGGGCTGCGGAGCCGACGAGATTGCGCTGACCTCGGTGTGGCGCCAGGTGCGGAGCACGTCCGGTCGCGGTGCGCGCGCGGTGCGGCTGTGCCTGCGGCCCGCGGGACAGGGCGTGGCCCTGGAACTGCTCGACTCGACCGGCCAGCTCCTCGCGAGCATCGGCCGGGCCGAACTGCGGCCGTGGCCGCAACGCGCCCTGCTGGCCGCCGCACCCGAACACCAGGGACTCCTGGCCGCAGTGCACTGGGTGCCCGCCGAAGCGGGCGAGGGTGAGACCAACGGTCACCGAGAGAGCGGTGGGCGTGGCGAGCACGGTGGGCACGGCGAGAACGACCGCGGGGGCGAAGGCCCGACAGCCGGTGGCACGGCGCTGAGCTGGGCCGAGGTGCGACCCGAGGGGGTTGGTACGGAGTCGCAGCCGGCCGACGCACCCGCTTACGCATCGCTGCGACAGCTACTGGACGGCCTCGCGGCGGGTGGAGCCGTGCCCGATGCGGTGGCGCTGACGCTGCCCGCCCTGGCGCCCGCGACAGGGGCGGCGGAGGCCCCCGACCCCGCTGATCGGGTCCGGGCCGCCGCCCTGGAGGCCCGCGCCGCGCTCCGCGCATGGCTGGCCGAACCGCTGCTCGCCGACTCCAGGCTGGTCCTGCTCACCCACCACGCGGTCACCACCGACGGTGAGGCCCCCGCTCCCACCTCCACCTCCACCTCCACCCCCACCTCTACCGACTCGGCCGTCAGGCTCGCCGCCGCCGCGGTGTGGGGCCTGGTCCGCAGCGCACAGCGGGAACACCCGGACCGGCTGCTGTTGGTCGACACCCAGGACGGGAAGACACCCTGGGCGGCCCTGACCCGCGCGGTGGAGTACGGGCACGAGCAGTGCGCGGTGCGCGACGGCTCCCTCCTCGTACCACGGCTCACCCCAGCACCCGCCGCCGTCAAGGCCGCCCCCGGGACATCAGTCGACAACGGCTCTGCCCCGCACCGCAGCCAGCAACTCCCCGTGGAGGGCACGGTCCTGGTCACCGGAGCGTTGGACGGGCCGGCCGGCTGGGTCGCCCGCCATGTCGTACGGGCCCACGGCGTGCGCCGGCTGCTCGTCCTCCGTCCGCAGCCCGATCCGGCGCAGGCCGAGCAGCCGTACGCGGCACCATCGCGTGCGGGACAGGCTGGCGGCGGGTTGTCGCACGGCGAGCCCGACCGGGGCGGTTCCACCCCGGGGGCGGCGGCCGTACTGGCCGAGCTGGCGGAGTGCGGTGCCGAGGTGGCGTACGCACCGTGCGAACTGGCCGACCGCGCGGCCCTGGCCGACGCGCTGGCATGGGTGCCGGCGGAACACCCACTGACGGCGGTCTTCCACACCACCACCGACACGGCGGCGGGCTGCGCGTTCAGCGCGCTGACACCGGAAGGGTTGGACGCTGCGCTGCGGGACGACGTTGACACGGCGCTCCACCTGCACGAACTGACCCGAGAGCGGGACCTGTCGGCGTTCGTGCTCTTCTCCTCCGTGGTGGGTACGGTCGGCACCCCGGGGCGGGCCGGCCGGGCGGCGGCTGCGGCCACCCTGGACGCCCTGGCAAGGCTGCGGACCACCCAGGGGCTTCCCGCGCTCGCGCTGGCCTGGGGCCCGTGGGCAGGCGGCGCGCCCGTACCCACCGCTCCTGGCGTCGGACAAAACGGCACACCCGGGCACGACGGCGAGGGCGTTCCCACCCCCGCCGGGTTGCTGCCGCTGAGCGCGGAGCACGGCCCGATGCTGCTGGACGCGGCGCTGGCCGGGACGGACCCGGTGCTCGCAGGGCTGTGCCCCGACCCGCAGGCACTCCGACGGCCAGGGCGGACCGTGCCCGCCGTGCTCCGTGGGTTGGCAGGGCGGGGCCGCGGGCGCCGTACCGGCCCCGCTGCACCACAGGCGGGACCCGCGTTGATCAAGCGTCTGTTGGCGCTTCCGACGGACGAACAAGACGCCACATTGGTCGAGTTGGTCTGCGCGGAGGCCGCTGCCGTGCTCGGGCACGGCGACCCCCGGGCCGTCGATCCTGGCCGCGCGTTCAAGGACGCCGGGTTCGACTCGCTGACCGCGGTGGAGATGCGCAACCGGCTACGGGCCGCCACCGGGCTCAGGCTCCCTCCCACGCTCGTCTTCAACCACCCCAACCCGCACCAACTCGGCCGCCACCTGCGCACCCGGCTCCTCCAGGAACACGCCGTCTCCTGGGAATCGGTGCTCGGCGAGATCGACAAGGTCGCCTCGCTGCTGTCACTCCTGCCCGAGCAGGACCGCGGCCGGGCCGCCGCCCGCCTCGCCGAACTGACCGGTGCCCAACCGCCGCGCGCCGCACGATCCACCGTGCAACCCAACGAACAGGACGCCGCGCAGACCTTCGAGTCCGCGAGCGACCAGGAAATTTTCGACTTCATCGACAAGAGCACCGGCCGCTGACGATCCGCCGCCCCGCTCCACCCCCGCCCTCCCCGGGCCCGTACGTACGGAGAAGAATTCGATGGCAAGCGAAGAGATGCTGCGGGACTACCTCCGACGGGCGTCCGCGGAACTCCACGAGACCCGCTCCCGGCTCCAGGACGCCGAGGAGAAGTGGCACGAGCCGCTGGCCATCGTGGGCATGCAGTGCCGGTTCCCGGGCGGGGTGGCATCGCCCGAGGACCTGTGGGACCTGGTGCAGCGCGGGGGCGACGCCATCACCGGCTTCCCACCCGGCCGCGGCTGGACCGACCACACCCACCCGGCACCGGCGGACGCGCCACAGGCTGGCGACGCCCAGGGGGACGGTCACCAGGGCGGCGGTCACCAGGGTGGGTTCCTCACCGACGCGACCGACTTCGACCCGGAGTTCTTCGGCATCTCGCCGCGCGAGGCGCTGGCCATGGACCCGCAGCAGCGGCTGCTGCTTGAGACGTCGTGGCAGACCTTCGAGCGGGCCGGCATCGACCCGACCTCGCTGCGCGGCAGCAAGACCGGCGTCTTCGTCGGCGTGATCGGCAGCGACTACCTCTCCCGGCTCGGGCACGTCCCCGACGAGGTCGAGGGCCATCTGCTGACCGGCAGCCTGGTGAGCGTGGCATCGGGCCGGGTGGCGTACACCTTCGGGCTTGAGGGCCCTGCGGTGACGGTGGACACCGCGTGTTCGTCGTCGCTGGTCGCCCTGCACCTGGCCGGACAGGCACTGCGCGCGGGGGAGTGCGATCTCGCCCTGGTGGGCGGGGTGACGGTGATGGCCACGCCGGGGGCCTTCGCCGAGTTCGCGCGGCAGGGTGGGTTGGCCGCGGACGGCCGCTGCAAGTCCTTCGCCGCTGCCGCCGACGGTACGGGGTGGAGCGAGGGCATCGGCCTGCTGCTGGTGGAGCGGCTGTCGGAGGCCCGCCGCCGCGGTCACCGGGTGCTCGCGGTGGTCCGCGGCTCCGCCGTCAACCAGGACGGCGCGTCCAACGGACTCACCGCACCCAGCGGCCTCGCCCAGGAACGTGTCATCCGCGCCGCCCTGGAACAGGCAGGCCTCGCCGCCTCCGACGTGGATGTGGTGGAGGCGCATGGTACGGGGACGAAGTTGGGTGACCCGATCGAGGCGCAGGCGTTGCTCGCGACGTACGGGCAGGGGCGGGAGGAGGGTGACCCGTTGTGGCTCGGATCGGTGAAGTCGAACATCGGCCATGCCCAGGCTGCCGCCGGTGTGGCGGGGTTGATCAAGATGGTGA
>NZ_JBLIWA010000074.1:0-16683 GCF_047525675.1 Streptomyces sp. 796.1
GCTGAACCTGCCGGTGCAGCAGACGGTGGAGGCCGTCGACGCCCAGGCCGTGGTCGTGGGGACCCTGCGGCGCGACGAGGGTGGTCTGGAGCGGTTCCTGACCTCCGCCGCAGAGCTCTACGTCAGCGGAGCAAGCGTTGACTGGCGGAAGGCGTTCGCCGGACACGGTGGTCGGCAGGTTGAGCTGCCGACGTATGCCTTCCAGCGGGAGCGGTACTGGCTTGATGTTCCTGCGGGTGTGGGTGATGTGGGTTCGGTGGGGTTGGGTTCGTTGGGGCATCCGTTGTTGGGTGCGGTGGTGTCGTTGGCGAGTGGTGGTGGGGTGTTGCTGAATGGGCGGTTGTCGTTGGCCACGCATGAGTGGTTGGCGGATCATGCTGTGCATGGGGTTGTGTTGTTGCCGGGGACGGCCTTTGTCGAGTTGGTGGGGCAGGCCGGGGACCAGGTTGGTTGTGGCCGGGTTGAGGAGCTCGTTCTTGAGTCGCCGCTGATCCTGCCTGAGCACGGTGGGGTGCGGCTCCAGGTCGAGGTGGGGGAGGCGGACGCTTCCGGCTTCCGCGAGGTGAGCGTGTTCTCGCAGGAGGAGACGGAGGATGAGGGTGCCGCCTGGACGCGGCACGCCCACGGTCTGCTGGGTTCGGCTACGCCCGGCTCCGGGGACCGGTTTGACTTTGGTGTGTGGCCTCCGGTGGGGGCTGAGTTGGTTGATGTGTCGGGTGAGTATGTGCGGGCGGCGGAGAATGGGGTGGAGTATGGGCCTGTTTTTCGGGGGTTGAAGCGTGCGTGGCGGTGTGGTGGTGAGGTGTTTGCGGAGGTTGAGCTTCCGGAGGGTGAGCGGGAGCGGGCGGGTGAGTTTGGTTTGCATCCGGCGTTGTTTGATGCGGCGTTGCATGCGTTGGGTGTGAGTGAGGGTTTGGCGGGTGGGTCGGGGAGTTTGTTGCCGTTCTCGTGGCGTGGGTTTGTGCTGGAGGCGATGGGTGCGACGTCGTTGCGGGTGCGGTTGGCGTTGGTGGGGGATGGTTCGGATGCGGTGTCGGTGTGGGTGGGGGATGAGTCGGGGCGTGGGGTGGCGTCGGTTGAGTCGTTGGTGTTGCGGCCGGTGGATGCGGGTCAGTTGAAGTCTGGTGGGGTGGTGCGGGACGGGTTGTTCCGTATGGAGTGGGTGGATGTGCCTGGGGTTGTGGCGGCGGGTGAGGTGGCGTCGGGGACTGAGGTGGTGCGGGTTGTGTCGGATGGTTCTAAGGATTCGGGTGTGGTGGGTGAGGTGTATGGGCGGGTTCTTGAGGTGTTGGAGCGGGTGCAGGCGTGGGTGGGGGATGAGGGTGTTGCGGGTGAGCGGTTGGTGGTGGTGACTCGGGGTGCTGTGGATGTGGGTGATGGTGGTGGTGTGGTGGATTTGGGTGGGGCTGCGGTGTGGGGTTTGGTGCGGTCGGCGCAGTCGGAGAATCTGGGGCGTGTGGTGTTGGTGGATACGGATGATGTGGAGGGTGTGGAGGGTGTGCTTGGTGGGGTGTTGGGTTTGGGGGAGGAGCAGGTGGTGGTGCGGTCGGGTGTGGTGCGGGTGCCGCGGTTGGGTCGGGTGGTGTCTTCGGGTGGTGTTTCGGAGTCGGGGGTGTTTGGTGTTGGTGCGGTGTTGGTGACGGGTGGTACGGGTGTGTTGGGTGGTGTGGTGGCGCGGCATCTGGTGGCTCGCCACGACGTGAGAAAGCTGGTGTTGCTTTCTCGTCGTGGTGAGGGGGCTGAGGGTGCGGCGGAGTTGCGGGCGGAGTTGGAGGCTGCGGGTGCTGAGGTGGTGATCGCGGCGTGTGATGCTGCGGATCGTGGGGCGTTGGCTGGGGTGTTGTCGGGGTTGCCTGAGGGTTTTGGGTTGAGTGGTGTGGTGCATGCGGCGGGTGTGTTGGATGACGGGTTGTTGACGTCGTTGACGCGTGAGCGGGTTGAGGTGGTGTTGCGGGCGAAGGTGGATGCGGCGTGGAACTTGCATGAGTTGACGGCGGGGTTGGATCTGTCGGCGTTCGTGTTGTTCTCTTCGGCGGCGGGGACGTTGGGTGGTCCGGGTCAGGGGAGTTATGCGGCGGCGAATGTGTTCTTGGATGGTCTTGCGTCGTGGCGGCGGGCTCGGGGGTTGTCGGGTGTGTCGATGGCGTGGGGTCTGTGGGCCGAGGCCAGCGGCATGACAGGACACCTCGGCGAGGACGACGTCCAGCGGATATCCCGCTCGGGCCTGGTGCCGCTGGCCACGGACGAGGGGCTTGAGCTGTTCGACGCGGCTCTGATCTCGGCTGAGGCTGTTCCGGTTCTCTTCCGGCTGGACATCCCGGCGCTGCGTGCGCAGGGCGCCGAACTCCCCGCCCTCTTCCGTAACGTCGTGCCGGGGATGACGGTCCGGCGCGTCGTGGGCGCCGGAACCGTGGACGACATCGCAGCCCGTCTGCGCCGGCGACTGGCAGGCATGCCCGAGGCGGATCAGGAGCAGTTCCTGCTCGAAGAGCTGATCCGCGTCCAGGCCGCCGCCGCCCTGGGACACGCGAAGCCGGACACCGTCGAGGTGGGACGGCCCTTCAAGGAACTGGGCTTCGACTCGCTCACGGCTGTGGAACTCCGGAACCGCCTGAGTACGGAAACGGGACTACGCCTCCCGGCCACGCTTGTCTTCGACTACCCGAACCCGACCGTACTGGCGGGCTACCTGCGCTCGGAGATCCTCGGGGAGCAGGACACGGCCATCACGGCGCCGGCGGCGGGCGGACCCGCCAACACCCCGGCAGACACGGACGACGACCCGATCGCGATCGTCGCCATGAGCTGCCGATTCCCCGGTGGGGTGCGGACGCCAGAGGAGCTCTGGCACCTGGTGATGGGCGGTACCGACGCCACCGCCTCGCTCCCGTCCAACCGCGGCTGGGACCTGGAGACGACGTACGACCCAGACCCCGCGCGCGAGGGCACGTACTACGCCCGCAACGGTGGCTTCCTCTACGACGCGGACCAGTTCGACCCGGCGTTCTTCGGGATCTCGCCGCGTGAGGCGCTCTCGATGGACCCGCAACAGCGGCTGCTCCTTGAGACGTCGTGGGAGGCGTTCGAGCGGGCCGGTATCGACCCCGAGTCGGCGAAGGGAAGCCGGACCGGAGTCTTCGTCGGCGTCGTGTACAACGACTACGGGGCCCGGCTGCAAGGGAACGCCCCCGAAGGTTTTGAGGGCTATCTCGGCACCGGCAGCGCGGGCAGCGTGGCCTCGGGCCGGATCTCCTACACCTTGGGCCTGGAAGGGCCCGCGGTGACGGTGGACACCGCGTGCTCGTCGTCGCTGGTCGCGCTGCACCTCGCGGTGCAGGCGCTGCGCCAGGGCGAGTGCGACCTGGCGCTCGCCGGTGGCGCGACGGTGATGTCCACCCAGGCCGGGCTGGTGGACTTCAGCCGCCAGCGTGCGCTGTCCGCCGATGGCAAGTGCAAGGCGTTCAGCAACGCCGCGGACGGGTTCGGATTCGCCGAAGGCGTCGGGCTGCTGCTCGTCGAGCGGCTGTCGGACGCCCGACGCAACGGCCACGAGGTGCTGGCCCTCGTCCGGGGCTCCGCGGTCAACCAGGACGGTGCGTCCAACGGCCTGACCGCCCCGAACGGACCGTCGCAGCAGCGGGTGATCCGCGCGGCGCTCAAGACCGCCCGCCTGTCGGGCGCCGAGGTCGACGTGGTCGAGGCGCACGGTACGGGTACGTCGCTGGGTGACCCGATCGAGGCGCAGGCCCTGCTGGCCACCTACGGCCAAGACCGGCCCGCGGACCAGCCGCTGTGGCTCGGATCGGTGAAGTCGAACATCGGCCATTCGCAAGCGGCGGCCGGTGTGGCCGGCGTCATCAAGATGGTGATGGCGATGCGGCACGGCGTGCTGCCCAAGACCCTGCATGTGGACGAGCCGTCGGAGCATGTGGACTGGTCGGCGGGGGCGGTGTCGCTGCTGACCGAATCGACCCCGTGGCCGGAGACGGGTGAGCGGCGCCGGCGGGCGGGTGTGTCGTCCTTCGGCGTGAGCGGGACGAACGCGCACGCGATCTTGGAGGAGGCGCCGGAGGTTGAGGCGACCGAGGAGTCTGCCGACGGCGCCGTGGCGGGTCCGGTGGCGTGGGTGGTGTCGGGTCGTGATGCGGCTGGGTTGCGGGCGCAGGCGGGGCGGTTGCGGGAGTTCGTGGCGGAGCGTGCGGAGTTGGGCGCCGCCGATGTGGCGTTCTCGTTGGCGTCTTCGCGTTCGGTGTTTGAGCACCGTGGGGTGGTGACGGGTGCTGATCGTGGCGAGCTGTTGGCGCGGTTGGGTGTGTTGGCCGGGGACGAGGTGGCCCCGGGTGTGACGCGTGGTGTGGCGGATGTGCGTGGTCGTTCGGTGTTTGTGTTCCCGGGTCAGGGGGCGCAGTGGGTGGGTATGGCGGTGGGGTTGTTGGATTCCTCGCCGGTGTTCGCGGAGGCGGTGGGCGAGTGTGAGTCGGCGTTGTCGGCTTATGTGGACTGGTCGTTGACGGGCGTGTTGCGTGGTGCTGAGGGTGCGCCTGGTTTTGACCGGGTGGATGTGGTGCAGCCGGTGTTGTTCGCGGTGATGGTGTCGTTGGCGAAGTTGTGGCGTTCGGTGGGTGTGGAGCCGGATGCGGTGATGGGTCACAGTCAGGGTGAGATCGCGGCTGCTTGTGTGGCGGGTGCGTTGTCGCTGGAGGACGCCGCGAAGGTGGTGGCGCTGCGCTCGCAGGCGATTGCTGCTGGGCTTGCTGGCCGGGGTGGCATGGTGTCGGTCGGGCTTTCGGTCGAGCAGGTGCGCGAGCGCATTGCCGCCTGGGACGGCGCGATATCGGTCGCGGCGGTCAATGGTCCGGGTTCGGTCGTGGTGGCCGGTGATCCGGGTGCGTTGGATGAGATGGTCACCCAGTTGGAGGGTGAGGAGGTGCGGGTTCGCCGGGTGCCGGTGGATTACGCCTCGCACTCCGCGCATGTGGAGTCGATCCGTGAGGAGTTGCTGAAGGTCCTGGCGGACCTGAAGCCGCGTACCGCCGACGTGCCGTTCTACTCGACCGTGTCCGGTGAGTTGGTGGATACGGCCGGTCTGGACGCCGGGTACTGGTATCGGAACCTGCGCCAGACCGTGGAGCTGGAGGCCACCACCCGCGCCCTGCTCGATGACGGTCACACCGTGTTTATCGAGGTGAGCCCGCATCCGGTGCTGAACCTGCCGGTGCAGCAGACGGTGGAGGCCGCTGAGGCGCAGGCCGTGGTCACCGGGACGCTGCGGCGGGACGAGGGTGGTCTGGAGCGGTTCCTGACCTCTGCCGCCGAGGTGTTCGTGCGGGGTGTCAAGGTTGACTGGGTCGCCCTGATCGGGGGCCGGAGTGCCCGTCGGGTGGGCTTGCCGACGTACGCCTTCCAGCGGCAGCGGTACTGGCTGGACGCTCTCTCGGCTGCCGAGGTGGCGTCCGCCGGTGACGGCTTGAGCGCCGATGCGGTGGACGCGCGTTTCTGGGAGGCCGTCGAGCGCGAGGACCTGGAGTCGCTGGTCCGCACGTTGGAGGTGGAGGGCGAGGAGGCGCAGTCGTCGTTGACGGCGCTGCTTCCCGCGCTGTCGTCCTGGCGCCGTCAGCGGCGTGAGCAGAACACGGTGGAGAGTTGGCGTTACAAGGCGGTCTGGAGGCCACTGGCATCCGCGTCCGAGCCGACTCTCTCGGGCACCTGGCTCGTGGCCGTTTCGGAAGCCCGTGGCGACGAGACCCTGACCGCCGCCGTGCTGGATGGCTTGACCGGTCGTGGTGCGCATGTCGTCCCCGTGGTCGTCGGGGCGGCGGATGACCGTGGGGTGGTCGCGGAGCGGCTGCGTGGTGCGCTTGACGGGGCCGGGGTGGAGTCGTCGGGTGTGGCGGGTGTGTTCTCGCTGCTGGCGCTGGATGAGTCGGGGCACGGGGCCTTCGAGGGTGTTCCTGCTGGGTTCGCCGCGTTGGTGGGGCTGGTTCAGGGGCTGGGTGACGCGGGTGTGACCGCTCCGTTGTGGTGCGGTACCCGGGGTGCGGTGTCGGTGGGTCGTTCCGACCGGCTGGTGAGTCCGGTGCAGTCGTTGGTGTGGGGTCTGGGGCGGATCGTGGGGGCGGAGTACCCCCAGCGCTGGGGTGGGCTTGTTGACCTGCCCGAGGTGTTGGACGTGCGTGCCGTGTCGCGGCTGGTTGGGGTGCTGTCCGCGGAGGATGGCGAGGATCTGGTTGCGGTGCGTGGTTCGGGTGTGTTCGGCAAGCGGTTGGTGCGGGCTTCTGTGTCCGAGACTGCCGGCGCTGGTGGGTGGCGTTCGAGTGGTTCGGTGTTGGTGACCGGTGGTACGGGTGCGCTGGGTGGCCATGTGGCCCGGTGGCTGGCGCGTACGGGTGCTGAGCACCTGGTGCTGACCAGCCGTCGCGGGTTGGAGGCCGAGGGCGCCGTCGAGCTGAAGGCGGAGCTTGAGGGCCTGGGTGCCCGGGTGACGGTGGCGGCGTGTGACGCGGCCGACCGTGAGGCCCTGGCGGCGGTGCTGGACGCGATTCCGAGCGAGTTCCCGCTGACTGCGGTGGTGCACACGGCCGGTGTGTTGGACGACGGTGTGGTGGACGCCCTGACGGTGGAGCGGGCGGCCGGGGTGTTGCGTCCGAAGGTGGACGCGGCGCGGAATCTGCACGAGTTGACGGCGGGGTTGGACCTGTCGGCGTTCGTGTTGTTCTCCTCGGCGGCGGGCACGTTGGGTGGTCCGGGTCAGGGGAGTTACGCGGCGGGCAATGCGTATCTGGACGCGTTGGCGTTGCAGCGGCGTGCCGACGGGCTTCCCGCCACCTCGATCGGCTGGGGCGCCTGGGCCGGAAGTGGTCTGGCGGTCGCCGGGGGGCACGAAGAACAGATGAGCCGCTCGGGGATGCTGGCCATGTCCCCCGAGCTGGCGATCGCGGCGCTGCACCAGGCGTTGGACCACGACGAGACGTTCCTCGCCGTCGCGGACATCGACTGGACACGTTTCGAAGCGGACTCCCCCGACACCCCCCTCTTCCGCGAGTTGCGCAGTGCGCGAACCACGGCCACGGGGGAGCAGCCCACGCCGGGCAGCGCCGAGGGCGGGCGGGCGGACCTTCACGACCGGCTGGAAGCCCTGCCCCGGGAGAAGCGCGAAACCGCGCTGCGCGATCTGGTGCGTGCCCAGGCCGCCGAAGTCCTCGCTCACGACAGCGCGGACGCGGTCGCCTCGGACCGTGCCTTCCGCGACCTCGGCTTCGACTCGCTGACCGCCGTCGAACTGCGCAACCGGATCGGCGCGGCGACCGGGCTGCGACTGCCGGTCAGCCTGGTCTTCGACTACCCCACGCCCACGGTGCTGGCGCGGTTCCTGAACGGCGAGATGTTCGGTACCGAAGAAGGCGGCGCCGCCGAGATCGCGCCGCCCCGATCGGACTCGTACGACGAGCCCATCGCGATCGTGGCGATGAGCTGCCGCTTCCCGGGCGGCGTGCGGACCCCCGAGCAGTTGTGGGACGTGGTGAACGCCGGAGTCGACACGATCTCCGGATTCCCCGACGACCGTGGCTGGGACCTGGAGGGGCTCTACGACCCCGACCCCGACAAGCCGGGCAAGACCTACGCGCTCACCGGCGGATTCCTGGACAACATCACCGACTTCGACCCGGACTTCTTCGGTATCTCACCGCGTGAGGCCCTGGCCATGGACCCGCAGCAGCGGTTGCTGCTTGAGACGTCCTGGGAGGCGTTCGAGCGGGCCGGCATCGACCCGGCGGCGTTGCACGGCAGCCAGGCCGGTGTCTTCATCGGCTCGAACTATCAGGACTACAGCGGCCGGGCGGTCAGCGCGCCGGACGGGGTGCAGGGCTACATCGGACTCGGCAGCGCGTCCAGCGTCGCCTCCGGCCGCCTCTCCTACACCTTCGGCTTTGAGGGCCCGGCCGTGACGGTGGACACCGCGTGTTCGTCGTCGCTGGTCGCCCTGCACCTGGCCTGCCAGTCGCTGCGCCAGGGCGAGTGCGACATGGCGCTGGCCGGGGGCGTGACGATCATGGCCACGCCGGGCACGTTCGTCGAGTTCAGCGCCCAGCGCGTGCTGTCGCCTGACGGGCGGTGCAAGGCGTTCTCCGCCGAGGCCGATGGCACCGGCTGGTCCGAGGGCGTGGGCATGCTGCTGGTGGAGCGGCTGTCGGACGCCCGGCGCCGCGGCCACCAGGTGCTGGCCGTCGTCCGGGGCTCGGCGATCAACCAGGACGGCGCTTCCAACGGTCTGACGGCGCCGAACGGCCCGTCGCAGCAGCGTGTGATCGGCAAGGCCCTTGAGAACGCGGGTCTGTCGGCCGCCGATGTGGACGTGGTCGAGGCGCACGGTACGGGTACGTCGTTGGGTGACCCGATCGAGGCGCAGGCGCTGCTGGCCACCTACGGCAAGGAGAAGTCCGAGGACCAGCCGTTGTGGCTGGGTTCCATCAAGTCGAACATCGGGCACACGCAGGCCGCCGCCGGTGTCGCGGGCGTCATCAAGATGGTGATGGCGATGCGCGAGGGCGTCCTCCCCAAGACCCTCCACGCGGACGAGCCCTCCCCACACGTCGACTGGACCAGCGGCGCGGTGTCGCTGCTTACCGAGGCGACCGCGTGGCCGGAGACGGACCGTCCGCGCCGGGCGGCCGTGTCGTCCTTCGGGATCAGCGGCACCAACGCGCACACGATCATCGAGGCGGCCGACGCCATTGAGTCGCCGTCGTCGTCGCCGGAGACGGATGGCGATGCCGCCGGTTCGCCAACCGGCATCACGGTGGTTCCCTGGCTGCTCTCCGGCAGCAACGCCGATGCGCTGATCGCCCAGGCCGGGCGGCTGCGCGAGTTCGACGGTGTGCGCACCGCGGACGCCGGTGACGTCGCCGACATCGGCTATTCGCTGGCGACGACCCGATCCGCCCTGCCGTACCGCGCTGCCGTGGTCGCGGAGGACCCGGCGCAGTTCCGTTCCGGGCTCGAAGCACTGGCGGAGCGCAGGAACGCCGCCACGCTGATCCAGGGCGTGGCACGGGCCGAACACAAGACGGCGTTCCTGTTCTCGGGCCAAGGGGCGCAACGGCTCGGCATGGGACGGGAGTTGTACGACGCCTTCCCGGTCTTCGCCCAGGCGCTGGACGAGGTGTGCGCGCATCTCGATGTGCTGCTCGACCGTCCGCTCACCGAGGTGATGTTCGCGGCCGAGGGCAGCGCCGACGCCGAACTGCTGAACCAGACGGCGTTCACCCAGCCCGCGCTCTTCGCCATCGAAGTGGCGCTCTACCGGCTGCTGGAGCACTGGGGCATCACCCCGGACGTGCTGATCGGCCACTCCATCGGTGAGATCGCCGCCGCCCACGTGGCCGGGGTGTTCTCCCTGGAGGACGCGTGCGCCCTGGTGGCGGCCCGTGGCCGGCTGATGCAGACGCTGCCCGAAGGCGGCGCGATGGTGGCCGTCCAGGCGCCCGAGGCGGAGGTCGCCGCGTCGCTGGCCGGTCGTGAGGCCGAGGTGAGCATCGCGGCCATCAACGGCCCCACGGCCGTCGTCATCGCGGGCGACGAGCCCGCCGTCCTTGAGATCGCCGGACAGTGGGAGCGAGAGGGCCGCAAGACACGCCGCCTGCGAGTCAGCCACGCCTTCCACTCCCCCCGCATGGACGGTGTGCTCGGTGACTTCCGGAAGGTCGTCGAGGGGCTGGTGTTCGCCCCGCCGACCATCTCCCTGGTCTCCAACGTCACCGGTGCCCCGGCCGACGCGGACGAGGTGTGCTCGCCGGAGTACTGGGTCCGCCATGTGCGCGAGGCCGTGCGGTTCGCTGACGGGGTACGGACCCTGGAGAACCTGGGCGTGACCTCGTTCGTCGAGGTGGGCCCCGACGGTGTGCTCACCGCGATGGCCCAGGACTGCCTGACGGCCGCAGAACCCGATGGCGCGGTCGCCCCCGCCCTCGTTTCCGTGCTGCGCAAGGATCGGCCCGAGCTCCAGTCGCTGACCAGGGCGCTGGCCGAACTCCACGTCCACGGCACCACGGTGAAGTGGGAAGCGGTGTTCGCCGGGCACGGCGCCCAGCGGGTGGAACTGCCCACCTACGCGTTCCAGCGGCAGCGCTACTGGCTCGAAGCCGCGCCGACCACCAGTGAAGACGTGACATCGGCCGGCCTGGACTCGCCCGACCACCCGCTCCTCGGTGCCGCGGTCACCCTGGCCGAAACCGACACCTACCTGTTCACCGGGCGCCTGTCGGTCGCCACTCAGCCGTGGCTGGCCGACCACGCCTTCGCGGACACCGTCCTCTTCCCCGGCACGGCCTTCGTGGAACTGGCCCTGCGCGCGGCCGAGCAGGTGGGCTACGAGCGGGTGGAGGAACTGACCATCGAAATGCCGCTGGTCCTGCCCGTGCGCGGCGCGGTCCAGATCCAACTCGCCGTGGGCGAGCCCGACGAGTCCGGAGCCCGCCCGCTCAACCTGCACTCCAGGCCCGAGGACGCCCAGCCGGACGCCCCCTGGACACGTCATACGACCGGCCTGCTCAGCAGGGACCCGTCCACCACGGCACCGGAGTCCGTGGCCGCCGACTTCGCCGTGTGGCCGCCCGCGGGGGCGGAGACCGTCGACGTGGCGGATCTCTACGACCGGTTCATCGACGTCGGCTTCGCCTACGGCCCGGCCTTCCAGGGGCTGCGCGCCGCCTGGCGCCGTGGCGACGAGATCTTCGCCGAGGTCGACCTGCCCGAGGCGCAGCAGGGCGAGGCCGCGCGCTACGGTCTCCACCCGGCGCTGCTCGACGCGTCTTTGCACACCGTGGCGTTCAAGCCGTCCGGCAGCGACGGGAGCACCCTCCCGTTCTCGTGGAACGGCGTGACCCTCCACACGAGCGGCGCGTCCGCGCTGCGCGTACGGCTGACGAGCGTCGGCGAGGACACGGTCTCGCTCCATGTCACCGACACCTCCGGCGCGCTCGTCGCCTCGGTCGACTCCCTCGTACTGCGGCCCGTGGCCCCGGAGCAGGTGAACTCGGTCCAGCCGCACGAGTCGCTGTACCAGGTCGAATGGGTACCGACCGTCCCGAAGACGAGCGGCGTGGCCACCGGGCGCTGGGCGCTCGTCGGGCCCGACCGGGCCGAGCTGTCCGGCGTCATCGGATCGGCCGACGTCACCCTGGACAGCTACCCGGACCTCGCCGCCCTGGCCGAGGCCATCGACGCGGGCGCCACCGCGCCCGACGTCGTACTCGCCGCTCACCTGTCCCGCACCGGCCGGACACAGGAGTTGGCACCGGCGGTACGGGAAGCCAGCCACCACGCCCTCGACCTGCTCAAGAACTGGCTGGCCGACCACCGGCTCGGCGCCTCCCGGCTGGTGTTCCTCACCCAGGGGGCCATCGCCGCGGGCGACGACACCGATGTGGCCGACCCCGCCGGTGCGGCCGTCTGGGGCCTGGTGCGCTCGGCCCAGTCCGAGAATCCCGGCCGGTTCGTCCTGGCCGACCTGGACGATCAGGAAGGCTCGCGCCGGATCCTCCCCGCGGTGCTCGCCACCGACGAACCACAGCTCGTGGTCCGCAACGGCACGGCCCTGGCCGGCAGGCTGGCCCGGGTAGCGGCGCGCGGCAGCGCGTCCGAGCAGGGCGGCGGGTCGGCCACGACCGGCCTCGCCTGGGACCCGCAGGGCACCGTCCTGGTCACCGGGGCGGCATCCGGCCTCGGTGGCCTGGTCGCCAAGCACCTCGTCGGCGAGCACGGCGTGCGCCACCTCGTGCTGGTCAGCCGCCGCGGCCTCGCCGCGGACGGCGCGGCCGACCTGCGGACGGAACTCACGGAGCTCGGCGCCCACGCCGAGGTCGCCGCCTGTGACACCGCCGACCGCGACTCCCTCGCCGCACTCCTCGCCTCCCTGCCGGACGAGCACCCGCTCACCGCCGTGGTGCACACCGCCGGAGTGCTGGACGACGGCGTCGTCGAAGCCCTCACCCCCGAGCGGGTCGACCGCGTGCTGCGGCCCAAGGTGGACGCGGTACTCAACCTGCACGAGCTGACCGCCGGTCTCGACCTGTCCGCGTTCGTGCTCTTCTCCTCGCTCTCCGGGACCCTCGGCGGCACCGGCCAGGCCAACTACGCGGCTGCCAACGCCTTCCTGGACGCGTTCGCCCACCGGCGCAGGGCCGAGGGCCTTCCCGCACAGTCGCTCGCCTGGGGCCTGTGGGAGGAGCGCAGCGGCATGACCGGCAAGCTGGACGAGGCCCACATGCGGCGCCTCGCACGTGAGGGCGTGACCCCGATGTCCTCCGAGGAGGGCCTGGCCCTGTTCGACACCGCTTGCGGCATCGACGCGGCCACCCTGGTCCCGGCACGGCTCAACGCCGCGGCGTGGCGATCCCAGGACGGGCCGATCCCGGCGCTGCTGCGGGGCATCATCCGGACCACGGCCCGCCGCGGCGCCACGAAGGCGGCCACGGGCGGCTCCGGTACCAGCGCCGCCGACCTGCGTCGCCGAATCGGCTCGATGAACCCCGCCGCCCGGCAGCAGGCGCTCCTCGAACTGGTCACGGAGCACGCGGCCATGGCGCTGGGCCACGACAGCTCGCGCATGATCGCCCCTGACCGTGGCTTCCTGGAGCTCGGCTTCGACTCGCTGACCGCGGTCGGACTGCGCAACCAGCTCGGTACGGTGACCGGCCTGCGGCTCCCCGCCACCCTGCTGTTCGACTACACGACGTCCAGGGCGCTTGCCGGCTACCTGGCACAGGAGCTCGTCGCGGAAGAGCCGGACGCGTCGCTGGTGCTGCCGGTCCTGTCGGAGCTGGAGAAGCTGGAGAGCTCGATCGCCGATGTGGTGGCGGACGAAGCCGCCACGGCACGTCTCACCTCGCGCTTGCAGCAGGTCCTCGCGAAGCTGACCACGGGTCAGCAGGCGGAGACGGCGAACGGCGGAGTCGCCGCCGACAAGTTCGAGTCGGCGACCGACGACGAGATCTTCGACTTCCTCGACGAGGAACTCTCGTGACGCGGACGCCCCCGTCCCCGGAAGTTACTGGCCGAAGGCTTTCCACCCCTGCCCGGGGTGCTCAGAGGAGTGACAAGAAACGGTGAGCGAGACCAAGCTGCGCGACTACCTCAAGCGCGCGACGGCCAGCCTGCACGAAACTCGTCAAGAGCTGAAGGAACTCAAGGACAGGGACCGGGAGCCCATCGCGATCGTCGGCATGGGGTGCAGGTACCCCGGCGGGGTGGAGTCGCCCGAAGACCTGTGGGAGCTGGTCTCCTCCGGCACCGACGCGGTCTCCACCTTCCCCGTCGACCGGGGGTGGGACGAGGACCTGTACGACCCCGACCCGGAGAAGCCGGGCAAGAGCTACACGCGTGAGGGCGGGTTCCTGCACGACGCGAACGGCTTCGACGCCTCCTTCTTCGGCATGAGCCCGCGTGAGGCACTGGCGACCGACCCGCAACAGCGGCTGCTCCTGGAGACCTCGTGGGAGGCGCTTGAGCGGGCGGGCATCGACCCGGCGTCCGTCCGCGGTAGCCGAACCGGCGTGTTCGTCGGCGTGATGTACAACGACTACGGCTCCCGCATCCAGGCCATACCGGAGGGCCTCGAAGGCCACCTCGGTAACGGCAGCGCGGGAAGTGTCGCCTCCGGCCGCATCTCCTACACCTTCGGCTTCGAAGGCCCCGCCATGACCGTGGACACCGCGTGCTCCTCGTCGCTCGTGGCGCTCCAACTGGCCGTCCAGGCGCTCCGCAAGGGCGACTGTTCGCTCGCGCTCGCCGGTGGCGTGGCCATGATGGCGACACCAGGGGTGTTCATCGAGTTCAGCCGGTTGCGCGGACTCGCCGTGGACGGACGCTGCAAGTCGTTCTCGAACGCTGCCGACGGCACAGGCTGGTCCGAGGGCGCCGGTGTGCTGCTGCTGGAACGGCTGTCCGACGCCCAGCGCAACGGGCACCAGGTGCTGGCCGTGGTACGGGGCGCCGCCGTGAACCAGGACGGGGCGAGCAGCCGGCTGACGGCACCCAACGGCCCCTCGCAGCAGCGGGTGATCCGCGACGCGCTGCGCAACGCCGGCCTGTCCGCGGCCGATGTGGACGCGGTGGAGGCACACGGCACCGGAACACCGCTGGGTGACCCGATCGAGGCGCAGGCGCTGCTGGCCACCTACGGCCAGGAGCGGGCGGAGGGCCGGCCGTTGTGGCTGGGCTCGTTCAAGTCGAACGTGGGCCACACCCAGGCTGCCGCGGGCGTGGGCGGCGTCATCAAGATGGTGATGGCGATGCGGCACGGTGTGTTGCCGCGGACGCTGCATGTGGAAGAGCCGTCGGAGCATGTGGACTGGTCGGCGGGGGCGGTGTCGCTGCTGACCGAGTCGACCCCGTGGCCGGAGACGGGTGAGCGGCGCCGTGCTGGTGTGTCGTCCTTCGGCGTGAGCGGGACGAACGCGCACGTCATCCTGGAGGAGGCGCCGGAGGCCGAGGCGGCCGACGACGCCGCGGCCGAGGTCGTCGACGGTCCGGTGGCGTGGCTGGTGTCGGGTCGTAGCCAGGAGGGGCTGCGGGCGCAGGCGGGGCGGCTGCGGGAGTTCGTGGCGGAGCGTCCGGAACTGGGCGTCGCCGATGTGGCGCGGTCTCTGGTCATGACCCGGTCAGTGCTGGAGCACCGCGCCGTGCTGGTGGGCCGGGACCGGGACGAGCTGCTGGCCGGCCTGGGCGCCGTCGCGGAGAAGTCTGCCCTTCCGGGCGTGGTGGTGGGCGAGAGCGCGCCACCCGGTCGTTCGGTGTTTGTGTTCCCCGGGCAGGGGGCGCAGTGGGTGGGTATGGCGGTGGGGTTGTTGGATTCCTCGCCGGTGTTCGCGGAGGCGATCGGTGAGTGTGAGTTGGCGCTGTCGGCTCACGTCGACTGGTCGTTGACGGATGTCCTGCGTGGTGCTGAGGGTGCTCCCGGTTATGGCCGGGAGGATGTGGTGCAGCCGGTGTTGTTCGCGGTGATGGTGTCGTTGGCGAAGTTGTGGCGTTCGGTGGGTGTGGAGCCGGACGCGGTCATGGGCCACAGCCAGGGCGAGATCGCTGCCGCGTGTGTGGCGGGTGCGTTGTCGCTGGAGGACGCCGCCAAGGTGGTGGCGCTGCGCTCGCAGGCCATCGCTGCTGGTCTGGCTGGCCGGGGCGGCATGGTGTCGGTCGGGCTGCCGGTCGACCAGGTGCGCGAGCGCATCGCCCGGTGGGATGGTGCGATTTCGGTCGCTGCGGTCAATGGTTCTGGTTCGGTTGTGGTGGCTGGTGATCTTGGTGCGTTGGATGAGATGTTCGCGGAGCTTGAGGGTGAGGAGGTGCGGGTTCGTCGGGTACCGATTGACTACGCCTCGCACTCGGCGCATGTGGAGCCGATCCGCGAGGAGTTGCTGAAGGTCCTGGCGGACCTGAAGCCCCGTACTTCCGACGTGCCGTTCTACTCGACCGTGTCCGGTGAGCTGATTGACACGGCAGGTCTGGACGCCGGGTACTGGTATCGGAACCTGCGCCAGACCGTGGAGCTTGAGGCCACCACCCGCACCCTGCTCGGGAGCGGGCACGGTGTGTTCATCGAGGTCAGCCCGCATCCCGTACTCACCGTTCCCGTACAGCAGACCGTCGAGGCCGTCGACGCGCAGGCCGTGGTCACCGGGACCCTGCGGCGGAACGAGGGTGGCCTGGAGCGGTTCCTGACCTCCGCCGCCGAGGAGTTCGTGAACGGCACCGAGGTGGACTGGGCCACCGTGCTGGAGAACCGAGGCGGTCGGCGGGTTGAGTTGCCGACGTATGCGTTCCAGCGGGAGCGGTACTGGCTTGATGTTCCTGCGGGTGTGGGTGATGTGGGTTCGGTGGGGTTGGGTTCGTTGGGGCATCCGTTGTTGGGTGCGGTGGTGTCGTTGGCGAGTGGTGGTGGGGTGTTGCTGAATGGGCGGTTGTCGTTGGCCACGCATGAGTGGTTGGCGGATCACGCTGTGCATGGGGTTGTGTTGCTGCCGGGTACGGCCTTTGTCGAGCTGGTGGGGCAGGCCGGGGACCAGGTTGGTTGTGGCCGGGTTGAGGAACTGGTCCTGGAAGCGCCGCTGATCATGCCCGAGAAGGGCGGGGTGCAGCTTCAGGTTGAGGTGGAGGAGGCGGACGCTTCCGGCTTCCGCGAGGTGAGCGTGTTCTCGCGGGAGGAGACAGCGGGCGAAGGCGCGCCCTGGACGTGCCATGCCCGTGGTGTGCTCGCACCGGTGGCAGGTGCCGACACGGCTTCCTTTGACTTTGGTGTGTGGCCTCCGGTGGGGGCTGAGTTGGTTGATGTGTCGGGTGAGTATGTGCGGGCGGCGGAGAATGGGGTGGAGTATGGGCCTGTTTTTCGGGGGTTGAAGCGTGCGTGGCGGTGTGGTGGTGAGGTGTTTGCGGAGGTTGAGCTTCCGGAGGGTGAGCGGGAGCGGGCGGGTGAGTTTGGTTTGCATCCGGCGTTGTTTGATGCGGCGTTGCATGCGTTGGGTGTGAGTGAGGGTTTGGCGGGTGGGTCGGGGAGTTTGTTGCCGTTCTCGTGGCGTGGGTTTGTGCTGGAGGCGATGGGTGCGACGTCGTTGCGGGTGCGGTTGGCGTTGGTGGGAGATGGTTCGGATGCGGTGTCGGTGTGGGTGGGGGATGAGTCGGGGCGTGGGGTGG
>NZ_JBLIWA010000075.1:0-16364 GCF_047525675.1 Streptomyces sp. 796.1
GCGCCGCTCCCCGGCAGGGCGGCGGACGGCGGGCCCGCCGGGCGGGCGCCCCGGCGGCGACCCCCGCGGCCGGCGGCGACGGCGGACCAGCGGACGGCACGGAGGGCGCGGCCGTCCCCGCGCCCCGCGACGGCGGCTCGCGCCGCGCGGGTACCCGGCGCCAGCAGCGCGTGCGCGGGCGCTCCAAAACCCGCCGCATCCTGCTGTGGACCAGCGGCAGCCTGGCCCTCCTCATCCTGGGCACGGCCGGCGCCGGCTACCTCTACTACCAGCACCTCAACGGCAACATAGAGAAGGACGATCTCAACCTCGGCGAGAACCAGTTGGACAAGAGCGCGCCCAACGCCGACGGCGACCGGCCGCTGAACATCCTGCTGCTCGGCTCGGACAGCCGGAACAGCGAGGAGAACATCAAGCTCGGCGGGTCCCGCAAGGACCGCGACCGCAAGCCGCTCGCCGACGTCCAGATGCTGGTGCACGTCTCGGCCGACCGCAGCAACATGTCGGTGGTCAGCATCCCGCGCGACACCCGCGTCACCATCCCCAAGTGCACCGACAGCGACGGCACGGTCTACCCGGAGTCGGACCGCAACATCATCAACTCCAGCCTCCAGAACGGCGGCCCCGGCTGCACGGTGGCCACCTGGGAGGCGCTCTCCGGAGTGCCCATCGACCACTTCATGATGATCGACTTCGCCGGTGTGGTGGACATGGCGGACGCGGTGGGCGGCGTCCCGGTCTGCGTCGACAACAACGTGAAGGACCCCGACTCCGGGCTGCGCCTGGAGAAGGGCGAGAAGGAGATCAAGGGGAAGCAGGCGCTCCAGTGGCTGCGCACCCGACACGGCTTCGAGGACGGCAGCGACATCGGCCGCGCCAAGGCGCAGCACATGTACATGAACGCGATGGTGCGCCAGCTCAAGTCCGGCACCAAGCTGAGCGACCCGGGCAAGCTGATGGACCTGGCCGAGTCGGCGACCAAGGCGCTCAAGGTCGACTACGGCCTGGGCACCGTCAAGAAGCTGTACGACCTGGGCAACGACCTCAAGCAGGTACCCACCAAGCGCATCACCATGACGACCATGCCGTGGGTGCCCGACCCGCAGAACAAAGCGCACGTCGTCCCCAAGCCGGGCGACGCGGACACCCTCTTCGAGATGATCCGCGAGGACATCGCCCTGGACGGCAAGGACAAGAAGAAGAAGCTCCACCCGAAGAAGACCCACAAGCCCGCCACGCCGGCGGCGCCCAAGGAGGAGATCGCCGTCGCCGTGCAGAACGGCACCGGCACCCCGTCGCTGGCGGCCGTCCCGCGGCGCGCCTCGGTCATCGCGGACGCCCTGATCGCCGGCGGCTTCACGCAGGCCATCGCGGACACCACGCCCAAGCCGCAGTCCACGACGACGATCGCCTTCGGCGCCGAGGAGCAGCGCGCCAACGCGCTGGCCGTCGCCAAGGCGCTCGGCCTGCCGGACCGCGCCGTCCAACTCGTGCCGGGCCAGCCGCAGGTGACGGTGGTCGTCGGCGCCGACTGGCGCGAGGGCACGAGCTACCCGGCCGCATCGGGCGGCAGCACCTCGCCGGACGGCAGCAGCACCCCGGCCACCGACGCCTCCGGCTCCCCGGACGCATCGGACGGGGGCACCGCAGCGGAGGAGGGCAAGGAGGCCAAGACCCCCGACAGCGCGGGCGCCCTCAACGGCGACGACACCTCGGCCTGCATGAAGGTGAACCCGGTCTACACGTTCTGACCGCGGACGCGGTGTGCGTGGCGGGGGCGCCGGCACGGGCCGCCCGCGGTGGGTGCGTACGCGGTGGACGCGCACGAGGTGGAACGGGTCGTACGAGACTGGCGGGCACGGCCCGTTCTCGTACGACCCGTTTCCGCATGTCCCGTACCCGCACGGCCCGCACCGTACGGCCCCTTCCCGTAAGCCCCGCGCCCGTACGGCGTCCCCGGTGCGGTGGGCCGGATGAACTCCTGGTCGCAGCCGTCCCGTTGTCCCCGTGCCGCGCGCCGGGAACCGGCAGCGGAGGGCGATCGGGGCGATCGGCCCGGCCGGGTCCTGGGCGCCGGCGCGGAGGGCCGCGGCGTCGCCGCCGACCGGAGGTCAGCCCTCGGGGGTGCGGGGGCACGCGCGTACGGAGGTCCCCGCCCAGGTGACCACGTCGGCGCCGGACGCGTTACCGCGAATGGGGGACTCCACCCCGTACCGGGCGAGTGGCCCGGAGCCACGCCGGGTGTGGAGCGCCCCGCCGCCGGTCATATGGACCTACGATGCATCCATTGCGGGTGATTTACGGCAAATCGCCCGCCGGGTGCTCCGCCACCGACCGACGACCTGCACCACGTTCCCGAGCCCCGCCACCGCGCGCCACTCCCCCACCGGCCTCGCCCGCCCCGCCCGTCCCCACCTTCCCGCGTCCGCCAGCCCAGCCAGTCGTGGAGGTCCCCGCCCGTGCCCCAACCGGCCCGCTCTCCCCGCCCGCCCCACCAGCGCCAGCGCAAGGCGCCACCGCCGCCGCGCCGGCCCCGGTGGGGACGCAGGCTCGCCCTGGGCGCTGCCGCGACGGTGCTGGTCACCGGCGGGGTCGGGCACGCGGTGGTGGCCGGTCTTGAGCGCGGCATCGAACGGGTCGACCCGTTCGGCGCGCTCGACCAGCGCCCGGCGGCCGGCGACGGCACCAACTTCCTGCTCGCCGGCACCGACGGGCGCGACAAGATCTCACCGGCCGAGCGGGCCGCGTACCGGCTCGGCGGCGCGCCCTGCCACTGCACCGACACCCTGATGCTCGTCCACCTCTCCGCCAAGCGGGACCGCGCCAGCATCATCAGCCTGCCGCGCGACTCGTACGCGGAGATTCCCGCCTACCGGGACCCGAAGACCGGGGCGTTGCGCCGCACCCACCCGCAGAAGATCAACGCGGCGTACGCGGAGGGCGGCCCAAGCCTGACCGTCCGCACCGTCGAGCACATGACCAGCGTGCACGTCGACCACTACCTGGAGGTCGACTTCACCAGCTTCATGCGGACCGTGGACGCAGTGGGCGGCGTCGAGGTGTGCACCGCGCGCCCGCTCAAGGACCGCTACACGGGGCTCGACCTGAGCGCCGGCCGGCACCGGCTCGGCGGCGGCGAAGCCCTCCAGTACGTGCGCTCGCGCCACGTCGACGGCGCCGCCGACCTCGGGCGCATACAGCGCCAGCAGCGGTTCCTCGCCGCGCTCATCGACAAGGTGACCGACACCGGGGTGCTGCTCAACCCGGTCAAGTTCGGCAAGGTGGCCTCGTCGCTGCTGGGCTCGGTACGGGCCGACCGCCAGTTGGGCAGCACCGAGCTGATCGAGTTCGGCAAGGCGATGCGGAACTTCACGCCGGCCTCGTCGGAGTTCACCTCGGTGCCCATCGGCGACGTGAGCTTCCCGGTGCCGGGCGTCGGCTCGACCGTGCGCTGGGACGAGGCCAAGGCCGACCGGCTGTTCCGCGCCGTCCGCGAGGACCGGCCGCTCGCCCCGCACCGCACCGAGCGGCCCCGGGCCGCCACCGTACGGGTCGACCCGGCGCAGATCCGGGTCCAGGTCTTCAACGGCACCGGCCGCACCGGGCTCGGCGCCAGGACCGACCGCGCGCTCCGCGCGACCGGCTTCGCCACCACCGGCACGCCCCGCAACGCGCCCCGCGCGCCCCAGGTCAAGGGCGCCGTCCCCGGTGCCGACCGGCCCGCCACCCGCACGGTCATCGCGTACGACCCGCGCTGGGACGACTCGGCCCGCTCGCTGGCCACCGCCGTACCCGGCGCTGACCTGCGCCCCGTCAAGGGTCAGGGACGGGTCCTGCGCCTCACCGTCGGCACCGACCACCAGGCCGTCCGCCGGGTCCGCCCCGAGACCCCGGCCACCCCGCCCGGCGAGGCCCGCCACGGCGACGAGGTGAACTGCGGCTAGCGGCCAACCGAGCGCCCGGCCGGCCGCCCGGTCACTCGTCCGGCCGCTGCGCGCGCAGTTCCTGGATGGCGCGGCGGCGGGCGAGGCGGTGGGTGCGGCGGATCTGGGCCTCCTGGAAGCGGCGGGCGTTGCGCTCCGAGTCGGGCAGGACCGGCGGCACGCCGCGCGGCTTGCCGTCCGCGTCGACCGCGGCGAAGACCAGGTAGGCGCTGCCGACCTGGGTCGCGGGCGTCGACTCGTTCCAGCGCTCGGCCATCACCCGGACGCCGATCTCCATGGAGGTCCGGCCCGTCCAGTTGACCTGCGCGTGGACGTGTACGAGGTCACCGACGCGGACCGGTGACAGGAAGGCCATCTCGTCCATGGAGGCGGTCACGGCCGGCCCGCCGGAGTGCCGGCCGGCGACGGCACCGGCCGCGTCGTCGACCAGTTTCATGATCACGCCGCCGTGCACGGTGCCGAGGAGGTTGGTGTCTGCCGCCGTCATGATGTGGGACAGCGTGGTTCGGGAAGCCGCGGTCGGCTTGCCCGGTATCGCTGCCTCCGTGGCCTGGGCCTGATTGGTCATGTCCACTACCTTATGCGCCCCCGTAATGCATCAGCTCTGCAACAGCCGCGCCCCAAGATGACCCCCGCGCTGTGAGCCAGTTGGCGGTACCGGGCAAACTTCGACTATGAGCAATTGGCCCGAGGGGTGGACCAGCGACAGCGACCGGGAGCGGAACGGCGGCGCCGGTCGCGGTCCCGCACCCGATATCGCGCGTTCCATGCCGCACGTCCGCCGGGACCCGGCCGGCGGCGGCCGTCAAGGCGAGCCGCCGCTGCCGCCCGGAATGTCGCCGCGCGGGCCGGTCCCGCAGCGGCAGCAGCCCCCCGGGCCCTACGGTGCGCACGCCGGCGACGGCTACCAGGACGCGCAGGGCGACGACGACGGCTACAACACCGGCCAGGTCTACGGCGCGGGCCGCGGCCCGCTCCCCGCCGACCGGGGGCGCGGTGACGGCCAGCCGCCGCAGGGCACGCCGCCCGGGCCGCCGCGGGCCCGCCCGAACTGGCGCAAGCGCATCACCATCGGTGTGATCAGCGTCTTCGCCTTCTTGCTGATCGTCTCCATCGGCACCTACTTCTGGGCCGACTCCAAGCTCAAGCGCGAGGTCGACCTGGGCGCGGTGGAGGACCGGCCGGACGGCGGCAAGGGCACCAACTACCTGATCGTCGGATCCGACAGCCGCGAGGGCATGTCCGACCAGGAGAAGAAGGACCTGCACACCGGCTCGGCCGAGGGCAAGCGCACCGACTCGATGATGATCCTGCACGTCGGTGACAACGGGAACACCATGGTCAGCCTGCCGCGCGACTCCTGGGTCACGATCCCGGCGTTCACCGGTTCGGAGTCCGGCAAGCGCATCCCCGAACAGCAGCACAAGCTGAACGCGTCGTTCGCGATCCAGGGCCCCGAGCTGCTGGTCCGCACGATCGAGTACAACACCGGCCTGAAGATCGACCACTACGCGGAGATCGGCTTCGGCGGCTTCGCGAAGATCGTGGACGCGGTCGGCGGCGTCGAGATGGACATCCCGCGCGACATCAAGGACAAGAAGTCGGGCGCCGACTTCAAGAAGGGCAAGCAGACGCTGGACGGCAAGGAGGCGCTGGCCTTCGTCCGGAACCGGTACGAGGCCGGCAGCGACCTGGAGCGCACCAAGAACCAGCAGAAGTTCCTGTCGACGCTGGCCTCCCAGGCGGCCACCCCGTCCACCATCCTCAACCCGTTCCGGCTCTACCCGACGATGGGCGCCGGCCTCGACTCGCTCATCGTCGACAAGGACATGAGCCTGTGGAAGCTGCGGTCGATGTTCTGGGCGATGAAGGGCGTCACCGGCGGCGACGGCAAGCAGATGAACATGCCGGTCGCCAACCCCGGCTACGCGACCTCCAAGGGCTCGGCCGTGCTGTGGGACATGCCGAAGGTCAAGCAGTTGATCGAGCAGCTCAAGAACGACGAGAAGGTCACCGTTTCGAGCAAGTGAGACGGGTAGGCGGGGCCCGGCGCCCCTGAGATGACGGCGGCCGTACGACTTGCGGGCCCCGGCGGATGCGTTCCGCCGGGGCCCGCGGTCGTGTGCGGACGGGATGTCTGTGCGGGGGTGGAGGCGTGGTGTGCGTGCTCCGGGCACGGCTCGCGGCGCTGCGGCCCGGCGGCGGACATCGGTCGCGGCGGGGCCGGTACGGGTCCGGATGCGAGGTGGGACCGATGCGAGGAACCTGGAGGGGAGAGCAGAGCCAGTTCGGCAAGGAGGACGCCATGTCCATGCTCGACAAGCTGAAGAGCATGCTCAAGGGGCACGAGGACACCGCGCGCAAGGGCATCGACAAGGCCGGCGACGCCGTGGACCGCAAGACGGGCGGCAAGTACAGCGACAAGATCGACTCGGCCCAGCAGCGGCTCAGCGACCAGATGGACAAGCGCCAGGACGGCTCCGACCGCTAACCCCCCAGCGCCCGGACCCTTCCTTGCGAGCGGCCGGGAAGGGCCCGGGCACGTGTGGCTTGTGTTGCGAAGCTAGGCTCGACGGCATCACACGCCTTCCTGATCATCCTCCGCGCCACGGCCTCCCGTACGCAGTACACACCTGCCCCCTTGTCGGGCCCCGTCTCCCCCTGATCGCCCCGTGGGGCAACCGGACGCGCGGCCATACAGCTCTGAGCTGCAAAAACACCCCCTTGCAGGGGATCTTCCCCAGGAACTAGCCCGCATGATCATGCGGGCTAGTTCCTGGTCATGTGGCCACGGACAGTCAGGGAGCCCAGGTTGGCCGAACCGCTGACACTCGATGCGGGCAGGCGCGACGATGAGTCAGCACTGATCCCGCAAGATCGCGCAACTGACTCGACAGGAGAGACAGCCGTGGCTCTAGAGTTCATCGGGATCGACCCTGAGACGGAGAAGGACGGCTCACCCACGGTGTGGGTGGAGGAGGAGACAGCGGACCTGATCTTCCAGGGCGAGAAAGCAGACGCGGTACTGGCTGCTCTGGTGGGTGGCCAGAGCTGGGCACCTGATCACTCGGCGGGAATTCCCGCTCACGAGTGGGTCATGCGGGTTCCGGCACGCATGGTGCCGATCATCAGGAAGGCGTGTGATGTCGCAGAGCGTAGGGCGGCTCGTAGTTCCGAGCTTTGATGAGCTGCTGGCCCACAGCACTCACTCAGCGGTGCACCTGGAGATGCGTGACGCCTACGGCGTCGGGGGCGAGTCGTCGGGCTTCGCTCACTGGCTCCGCACCGGGGAACGGGACAACGACCCGAACTCGGATTACTGGCGTGACTGGGTACAGATGATCCGGGCCACAGTAGACCGTGGCGTGGTCATCCGGCGTGCCCGAATCGTCTCGGAGCCGGTGACCGACTACATCCGGTACGAGCATGGAGGCACGAACGTCAACATTGCCTCCGGCGAGCTGGTCCGATGGCTCCCCCGTCGGCAGGCGTCTGACATCGCGCTACCCGGTAACGACTTCTGGGTGTTCGATGGCAAGACTGTAGTGTTCAACCACTTCACTGGGAGCGGGGATTGGGCTGAGCCACCCAAGGAGCTGCGGACTGAGCCTGCGGTGGCGAGGCTGTGCACCTCGGCCTTTGAGGCGGTGTGGGACCGGGCCATCCCCCACGAGAAGTTCTCTGTCTGACCGTCCTCGCCACGCGCGACCACCGGACCACCCACTCATGTCGCCAACCTCTGCGTCGTCAAGTGCCCAGGCTGCCCGCAAGGCGCTCGCTGAGCGTCTCCGAAATCTCCGCCGGGATGCTCAGCTCAACGGCCGTGAGCTGTCGGCACGTTGTGGGTGGCACCCGGCGAAGACATCCCGTATCCAAGACGCCAAGGTTGCGCCCTCAGAGGCGGACATCAGGACCTGGTGCGCTGCCTGTGGTGCAGAGGATCAGGTGGCCGACCTGGTTGCGGCATCCCGTGCCGTTGAGTCCATGTACGTCGAGTGGAAGCGGTTGAAGTCGGCCGGGCTCCGGAGCCTCCAAGACTCCTACGCCACTCTGTATGAGCAGACGGAACTGTTCCGCTTCTACACCTCCGACGTGATCCCTGGGGTTCTCCAGACGCCCGCCTACGTGCGAGCAATCATGTCCCGGTCGGCCGGAGCAGGCCGCTCCGAGGAAGACCTGGAACGAGCCATCGAAGCCAAGATGGAACGGGCCAACGTCATCCGGCGGGGAACCCACCGGTTCCTGTTCTTGCTCGAAGAGTCGGTGCTGAGATACCGGCTCGGAGACGCTGAGGCAATGGCTGGTCAACTCGGTCACCTGCTCTCCGTGATCTCGTTGCCCCGAGTGAGCTTGGGCGTGATCCCACTCAACGTCAGCCGAACCCTGTGGCCGGTCGAGTCCTTCCGGATCTACGACGAAGCCCGCGTGCAAATGGAGCTTGTGACCGCCGCGGTCAACGTGACCACCCCGAGCGAAGTCCACGAGTACCTGAAGACGTTCGCTGAGCTGCAACGATGTGCCGTGTACGGGCCGCACGCACGCAGCTTGATCACAACAGCGATCGCTGCCCTCGGCTAACCGGTCCGCAATTACCTGCAACTTTCTCGCACCAGGTACCGCCCGGTCTCTAGCGTCTTCGCCGTGACCTCGTACACCGAAGCAGTTGATCACGCGCACGACGAAGGGGTGGGCACGACAGCTGGGGGAGTTCGACGTCACGGCGTAGGGAGTCGTCAGACAGCAGTGCCCCTTGTGTGGTGCCAGGGCGGAGCACGACCCCGAGCGCTCTGAGGTGGTGCGCTGTATGTCGTGCTGAGAGGTGTGGGCGCTGCCGACTGATCGACGGTGCCCAGGGCGGGGCACATTCGCCCCCGCTCTGCGGCTGCTGGAGGAGTACCGGGACCTGAACCGCTGAGCAAGCAAAGGTACGCCTCTCTGCGGCGTGATCACGGTTTCATCCACGTCGGACGCACCAGGGACGGCAACGCCGTGGTCATGCGCAAGGGCGACAAGTGGACCGTCGTCCCGCTCCGCTGGCTCACCGAGGAGGCCGTGGACACCATCAAGACCCAGGCCGGAATCAGCCTCGTCTGAGTCGGTCGTCCAACAGCAAAGGAACGCCCCTGCCGTTCTCGGCAGGGGCGTTCTTTGGTTCCTTGGAGGCTCAGAGCAGCGCTGTGAAGGGGTTGGTGCTGGCGAGTGGCATGGCGCCCATGATCAGCCCAAGACGGATCCGAACGGACCAAAAGCCGATCACAGCTCGCTTGCCATTCAAAAATGGCCGCTGACCTGCAAAAACCCCGCTACGGCAAGTTCCTCGCCATCACGATCCGCTGCACCTGGTTCGTGCCCTCATAAATCTGCGTGATCTTGGCGTCGCGCATCATCCGCTCCACCGGGTAGTCGCGCGTGTAGCCGTAGCCGCCGAGGAGTTGGACCGCGTCCGTGGTGATTTCCATGGCCGCGTCGGAGGCGTAGCACTTGGCTGCGGCGCCGTAGAACGTCAGGTCCTCGTCGGGGCCGCCGGCCGCGATGCGCTCGGACTTGGCCGCCGCCGCGTACGTGAGCTGGCGGGCCGCCTCCAGCTTCATCGCCATGTCGGCCAGCATGAACTGCACGCCCTGGAAGTCGCCGATCGGCTTGCCGAACTGCTTGCGCTCCTTGACGTACCCCTTGGCGTAGTCCAGCGCGCCCTGCGCGATGCCGAGGGCCTGGGCGGCGATGGTGATGCGGGTGTGGTCGAGGGTCTTCATCGCCGTGGCGAAGCCGGTGCCCTCGGGGCCGAGCAGGCGGTCCGCGGGGATGCGGACGTTGTCGAAGTAGACCTCGCGGGTCGGCGAGCCCTTGATGCCGAGCTTCTTCTCCGGGGCGCCGAAGGAGACGCCCTCGTCGCCCTTCTCGACGACGAACGCCGAGATGCCCTTCGAGCGCTTCTCCGGGTCGGTGACGGCCATCACCGTGTAGTAGTCGGAGACGCCCGCGTTGGTGATCCAGCGCTTCACGCCGTTCAGGACGTAGAAGTCGCCGTCGCGCACCGCCTTGGTCTTCATGCCGGCCGCGTCCGAGCCGGCGTCCGGCTCGGAGAGACAGTACGAGAACATCGCGTCGCCCTTGGCCAGCGGCGCCAGGTACTTCTTCTTCAGCTCCTCGGAGCCGGAGAGGATGACCGGGAGCGAGCCGAGCTTGTTGACGGCCGGGATCAGCGAGGAGGACGCGCAGACGCGGGCCACTTCCTCGATGACGATGACCGTGGCGAGGGCGTCGGCCCCGGCCCCGCCGTACGACTCGGGGACGTGCACCGCGTGCAGGTCGTTGGCGACCAGCGCGTCCAGCGCCTCCTGCGGGAAGCGGCCCTCCTCGTCGACCTCGGCCGCGAAGGGTGCGATCTTCGCCTCGGCGAGGGCACGCACCGACTCGCGGAGCATGTCGTGCTCCTCGGCCGGGCGGTAGAGGTCGAATCCGACAGTGTTCTTCTCCGCGGAGGCCACGGCGTCCTCACTCCCTGAGTATGCATACCCGAGCGTTAATAACCGTTAAGTAACCCAATCTTAGGGGCGGGGCCCAGGTCGGGGTACGTGACTTAGCCGACAGCAGCCCGATTGCCAGGTCAAGCCCCCGACTATGCTCGGGCACCGCAGCGCCGCATCCCGCCCCCAGCCACCGCACGATGGAGCTCCGCATGGCCCCCAAGATCACTGTGATCGGCACCGGATACCTGGGCGCGACCCACGCCGCGGCCATGGCCGAGCTCGGGTTTCAGGTGCTGGGCCTTGACGTCGTGCCCCAGAAGGTGGAACTGCTCTCCAGCGGCCGGGTGCCGATGTACGAGCCGGGGCTCGAAGAGCTGCTGCGCCAGCACGTCGCCGGGCTGCCCGGCTCCTCGGGGCGGCTCCGCTTCACCACCTCCTACCAGGAGGTCGCCGACTTCGGCGACGTGCACTTCGTCTGTGTCAACACCCCGCAGAAGCAGGGCGAGTACGCCTGCGACATGCGCTTCGTCGACAGCGCCTTCGAGACGCTGGCGCCGCTGCTGCGCCGGCCCGCGCTGGTGGTCGGCAAGTCCACCGTGCCGGTCGGCAGCGCGGCCCGGCTCGCCGTGCTGCTGAGCGAGTTGGCGCCGGTCGGGGCCGACGCCGAGCTGGCCTGGAACCCGGAGTTCCTGCGCGAGGGGTTCGCCGTCGAGGACACCCTGCACCCGGACCGGATCGTCGCCGGCGTCACCAGCGAGCGCGCCGAGCGCGCGCTGCGCGAGGTGTACGCGACGCCGATCGCCGCGGGGTCGCCGTTCGTGGTGACCGACTTCCCGACCGCCGAGCTGGTCAAGACCTCCGCCAACTCCTTCCTCGCCACCAAGATCTCCTTCATCAACGCGATGGCCGAGGTCTGCGAGGCCGCCGACGGCGACGTGGTGAAGCTGGCCGAGGCGATCGGCCACGACGAGCGCATCGGGAGCAAGTTCCTGCGGGCCGGCATCGGGTTCGGCGGCGGCTGTCTGCCGAAGGACATCCGCGCCTTCATGGCCCGCGCCGGCGAGCTCGGCGCCGACCAGGCGCTGACCTTCCTGCGCGAGGTCGACTCGATCAACATGCGCCGCCGCAGCCACATGGTCGAGCTGGCCAGGGAGGCGGTCGGCGGCTCCTTCCTCGGCAAGCGGGTCGCGGTGCTCGGGGCCGCGTTCAAGCCCGACTCGGACGACGTACGGGACTCGCCCGCGCTCAACGTGGCCGGGCAGATCCACCTCCAGGGGGCGCAGGTCACGGTCTTCGACCCGAAGGGGATGGAGAACGCGCGCGCCCTCTTCCCGACCCTGCGGTACGCGCCGAGCGCCCTGGAGGCGGCGCGCGGGGCGCACGTGGTGCTGCACCTGACGGAGTGGCGCGAGTTCCGCGAGCTTGACCCGGCCGAGCTCGGCGCCGTCGTGGACGAGCGCCGCGTCCTGGACGGCCGCAACGCGCTCGACCCCGAGCTGTGGCGCAAGGCCGGCTGGACGTACCGCGCGCTGGGGCGCCCGCGGGTGTAGCGGCCGGCCCGGCGGGGCCCCTACGGCGCGGGGTGGACCAGGCGCGTGTCGTACGCCAGGATCACCGCCTGCACCCGGTCGCGGGCGCCCGTCTTGGCCAGGATGCGGCCGATATGGGTCTTCACGGTGGACTCCGCGAGCCGTAGCCGGCTGCTGATCTCGGCGTTGGACCAGCCCCTGCCGACCACCGTCAGGATCTCCCGCTCCCGCTCGGTGAGGGCGGCCAGCCGCGGATCGGGCCCGCCGTCCGTGCCCGGCCCGCCACCGCCCGGGGCCGGCAGCCGCTCCGCGTACGCGTCGAGCAGCCGGCGGGTCAGACCGGGGGCGACCACCGCATCGCCGCCGGCCACCGCCCGGATGCCGGCCAGCAGCTCCTCCGGCTGGGCGTCCTTGACCAGGAAGCCGCTGGCCCCGGCGCGCAGCCCGGCGTACGCGTACTCGTCCAGGTCGAACGTGGTGAGGATCAGCACCCGGCTGCGGTCGCCGGAGGCGACGATGCGGCGGGTGGCCTCCACGCCGTCCACGCCCGGCATCCGGACGTCCATCAGGACGACGTCGGGGCGCAGCTCGGCGGTCTTGCGGACGGCCGCCGCGCCGTTGTCCGCCTCCCCCAGCACCACCACGTCGTCCTGGCTCTCCAACAGCATCCGGAAGCCGAGCCGCTGGAGCGGCTGGTCGTCCACGATGAGGACGGTGGTCATGACGCGGCCCCCGATCCCCGCCGAGAACCGCCCGGCGGCCCCGGTGGGAGTGGCTTGGTTGGGTGGGTTGGTTCGCGGAGTGGAGTGGCTGGTGAGGGTGGTGGGGTGGTGCCGGGGGTGGGTAGTTCGAGCCGTACGGTCCAGCCACCGGCCGGGCGCGGGCCGGCCGTCAGGGTGCCGTCGTAGAGCGCGGCCCGCTCCCGCATGCCCCGCAGGCCGCGGCCCGGGTGGGGGACGGCGGGTGCGGAGTCGGACGGGCTCGCCGGGTCGTACGGGCCGGGTGGGCCGCCGCCCCGTACGGCGTCCGGCCCGGTACCGGCGCCCGCGCGCGTGCGCGTGCCCGTGCCCGGCTCCTTGCCCGTCTGCGCGTCCCTGCCCGTGCCCGCGCGCGTGCCCGGCCCCGTGCGCGTACGAACCAGGTCCGTACGGCCCGTGTCCGTACCCGCGCCGCGCGTGCCCGTGCCCCTGGGCTGCCCGCTCGACGTACGGCCCGTGTCCGTGACCGTCACGGACAGCGCGCGCGGCGCGTGGCGCACCTCGACCGTGGCCGTGGCGCGCGGGCCGGCGTGTTTGAGGGTGTTGGTCAGGGCCTCCTGGACGACCCGGTAGACCGTCAGTTCGCGGCCGGGCGGGCCCGTCGCCGGCGTGCCGTGCTCGGTGAGGTGTACGGGCAGGCCGGCGGCGCGTACCCGGTCGATGAGGGTGCCGAGGTCGGCGAGGGTGGGCTGGGGGCCGAGTTCCGGGCCCGGCGGTTGGTCGGCGTGGTCGTCGCGGAGGACGCCGAGCAGCCTGCGCAGTTCGTCCAGCGCCTGCCGGCTGGTGGCGCCGATCGCCGCCAGTGCCTGTGCCGCGCGCTCGGGGCGTTTGCGGGCCGCGTACGAACCGCCGTCCGCGAGGCCGGTGATGACCGACAGGTGGTGTCCGATGATGTCGTGCATCTCGCGCGCTATGCGGGTGCGTTCGGCCGCGGCGGCCAGTTGTGCCTGCTGGTCGCGCTCCACTTCGAGTTGGCGGGCCCGCTCCACGAGTGCGGCCGTGTAGTCGCGGCGGCTGCGCACCACGATGCCGAGCAGCGCCGCCACCAGGCCGGCGGTGACGGTGGGGAAGAACGCCTGCCCCCAGTCACCGGTCGGCCAGCGCGTCGCGCCGACCGCCGACTGGGCGACGACCAGCGCCCCGGCGACCGCCAGGGCCCGCCCCGGCAGCCGCAGCGCCACGTGGAAGACCACCACCAACTGCCCCAACTGGCCGACCTGGAGCCGGGTCCCCGCCCACGCGTCCACCAGCCCGAGCACCGCCATGGCGACGAACGCGGCCAGCGGGCGCCTGCGGTGCCACCACAGGGCCAGGACGAAGCCCGCAGCCAGGGCCGCGACGAGCGCCACCGGGACCGTGCCGGAGTGCGCGATGTGCCGCCAGTTGCCGCCGCCCACGTCCACGCAGGCGCCGAGGCCGAACACCGCCGTCAGCAGCGCGTCCCACAGTGCCGGGCGGGCGGTGTCCACGGCGCGCGCCCCCTGCACGACCCGGTGCACCAGCCGAATCGGGTACGGGCCGCCCGGCGTCCACTCCTGCGCCCCACCCAGCACGCTCATCCCCTGCGTCCCTCCCGTCCCCCGGTACCGCCCCCGACTCCCCCGGGCGCCCCTATCCCTGGCGCGCCCCGTGCCCTCCGCACGCCCCCATCCTGCCGCCCGCGTGCGCCGGGGCGGCGGGCGCAGCGGCCCACCGAGGGAACCTGAGCCGGGCGGGCGGCCGGCCCGCCCCGACAGCCCCGACAGCCCCGACAGCCCCGACACGGCGTACGCCACCCCCGTACGCGTACGCCACACCCACCCCCGCGCCCGGGCCCGCCCCGGCGGTCCGCCCTCACACGTCGCGGCGCCCCAGCAGCAGCGCCGCGGCGACCAGCGTGGCCGCCACCCAGCAGCACAGCGCGAGCAGCGCCGGGCCGGGGGACAGCAGGTCCGGGCCCGGGTCCACGAGCAGCAGCGCGTGCGCGGCCTGGCTCGGCAGACAGGCGACCACGTCGTCGACCCCGTCGTACGGCAGCAGGCCCACCACCTCGGGCAGCACCAGCACCGCGCCGATGTACGCGCCGATCGCCGCCGGGACGCTGCGCAGCAGGGCGCCGAGGCCCAGGCACAGCAGGCCGTGCAGGGCGATGCCGAGCGCCGCGCCGCACAGTGCGCGGGGCACGCCCGGGTCGCCGAAGCCGGCCGCGCGGTCCGTCCCCGACAGGAAGAGTTGGGCGAGCGGGAAGGTGAGGAAGACGGTCACGAGCAGGACGACGAGCGAGACGCCGCCGAAGACGACCGCCTTGGCCCACAGCACCATCCGGCGCCGCGGTACGGCCGTGAGGGTGGCTCTGACCAGCCCTGACGCGTACTCCCCCGCGGTCGCCAGCACCCCGAGCACGGCGATGGTGAGCTGGCCGAACTGGGTGCCGAGCAGGGTGAACTCGACGGGTTCCACGTCCCCGTCGCCGCCGCCGGACTCGTAACTGGCGGCGACCGCCGCCCCGAGCACGGCGGTGACCAGCACGGTCGCGCCGAATCCGTACCAGGTCGAGCGCAGCGACCACAGCTTGGCCCACTCCGCGCGGACCACGCGCGGCCAGGTCACCCGGAAGTCGGCCGGCGCGCCGCCGGCGGCCGACTGTCGGGACGGGGCGAGGGGGCCGCCGGCCGGGGCGCTCATGCGGAGGCCCCCTGCGCTCCGGCGTCCCCCGGCCCGTCACCCGGTCGCGCCGCGTACTCCGACTCGTCCCGCGTGAGCTCCATGAACGCCTCCTCCAACGAGGCGCGGCGCGGGGTCAGTTCGTGGATCGGCAGGGCGTGGGCTGCGGCGGTGTCGCCGATGTGGCGGCCGTCGACGCCGGTGACCCGCAGCGTGTCGGGGCCGTGGGCGGTGACGCGTACCCCGGGGCCGGCCAGCAGGGCGCGCAGCCGGTCCGCCTCCGGCGAGACCACCGTGACCTCCCCGACCCCCGCGTCCTGCACGAACTGCCGCACGGTGGTGTCGGCCAGCAGCCGGCCCCGGCCGATGATGATCAGGTGCTCGGCGGTCAGCGCCATCTCGCTCATCAGGTGCGAGGAGACGAAGACGGTGCGGCCCTCGGCGGCGAGCGCCTTCAGCAGGTTGCGGATCCACAGCACGCCCTCCGGGTCGAGCCCGTTGACCGGCTCGTCCAGGATGACCGTGGCCGGGTCGGCGAGCAGCGCGGCGGCGATGCCCAGGCGCTGCCCCATGCCGAGGCTGAACCCCTTGACCCGCCGGTCGGCCGCGTCGCCGAGGCCCACCCGCTCGATCACGGCGGAGACCCGGCGGCGCGGGATGCCGTGCGTGTGGGCGAGGGCCGTCAGATGCGCGCGGGCCGTGCGCCCCGGGTGGATCGAGCGCGCCTCAAGGAGCGCGCCGGCCTGGCACAGCGGCGCCCGGTGCGCGACGTACGCGCGGTCGCCGATGGTGGCCCGGCCGCTGGTGGGGGCGTCGAGGCCGAGCAGCATCCGCATCGTCGTCGACTTGCCCGCGCCGTTGGGGCCGAGGAACCCGGTCACCGTGCCCGGCCGCACGGTGAACGTCAGGTCCCGTACGACGGTCCGCTCCCCGTACCGCTTGGTGAGCCCGTACGCCCTGATCATCGCTGTACTCCCGATCGTCCGGCCCGCCGCCGGCCGCGCGCCATCGCCCGCGGCC
>NZ_JBLIWA010000076.1:0-16240 GCF_047525675.1 Streptomyces sp. 796.1
GGCGCGCCCCGCCCCTCGCCCGCGGGCCCGCCCGGCCCCGCGCCGCCCGCCGGGGGCGGCCCCGAGCGCGCCATCTCGGAATGCCGGTAGGAGTAGCCGAAGTACACGATCAGCCCCAGCGCGAACCACGCCGCGAAGCGCACCCAGGTCTGCCACTGGAGATAGGTGGTCAGCCAGACGGAGGCGGCCACCCCGATCAGCGGCACGAGCGGCATACCCGGGCAGCGGAAGGTGCGCGGCAGGTCGGGGCGCCGGTAGCGCAGGGAGATCACCGCGACGCACACGACGGTGAAGGCCAGCAGGATGCCGATGTTGGTGAGCTCGGCCGCCTCACCGATCTTGACGAACCCGGCGATGCCCGCCGACGCCACGCCCACGATCCAGGTCACCCGGGTGGGCACCTTCCGGGTCGGGTGCGTCTTGGCGAACCACTTGGGCAGCAGCCCGTCCCGGCTCATCGAGAACCACACCCGCGTCACCCCGAGCATGAAGGTGAACATCACGGTGAGGATGCCGATGATCGCCCCCACCGCGATCACGTCCGCGATGCCGCTGAGCCCCACCGACTTGAAGGCCGTGGAGAACCCGCTCTCCTTGTCCACCTCCGTGTAGTTCTGCATGCCCGTCAGGACCAGGCAGGCCAGCACGTAGAGCACCATCGAAATGCCCAGCGAGTACAGGATCGCCTTGGGCATGTGCCGCTGCGAGTCCTTCGACTCCTCGGCCGCCGTACTCATCGCGTCATAGCCGAACACGGCGAAGAACACCGTGGCCGCACCGGTGAACGCACCCCCCACCCCGTACGGGAAGAACGGCGAGTAGTTGCCGGAATCGATGTGGAAGAAGCCCACCACGATCACCAGCAGCACCACCAGCACCTTCAACACCACGACGACCATCTCGAAGCGGGCCGCGCTCTTGATGCCGAGATTCAACAGGTACGCCACGAACAGGCACAGCACCAGCGCGAACAGGTCCACCTTGTGGCCCTCGCCGGTGCCCGGTGCACCCAGCATCCAGTTCGGTAGGTCCGCCCCCATCTCCTCCACGAGGAAGGAGAAGTAGCCGGAGATGCCGATGGCGACCACCGCGATGATCGCCGTGTACTCAAGGAGCAGGTCCCAGCCGATGAACCAGCCCACCAGCTCCCCGAGCACCGCATAGCCGTAGGTGTAGGCGGAACCCGCCTTCGGGATGAGCCCGGCGAACTCCGCGTACGAGAAGGCCGCGGCAGCGCTCGCCACGCCCGCGATCAGGAACGAGATCAGGACCGCGGGGCCTGCCGTGCCGTTGGCGACGGTGCCCGCCAGGGCGAAGATGCCGGCGCCGATGATGCCGCCGACGCCGATCGCCGTCAGTTGCCACAGGCCCAGGCTCCGGCTGAGCTGCTCGCTCGCGGCGCCCTCGGGCTCTTCGATGTGCGCAATGGGTTTGCGACGCAGTACGCCGTACCCAGGTCGGAGTCTGGCCATGAGGTGTCCTCTCCGCCGATAGCTGACGGCGGATCATGATGGCCCAACACCGGGAGGGACGAAAGACACCGCTCCGGACCAATTCCGGCGCCGCCACGCGCCGCCGCCCGCCCCCGGCGCGGCACCACCGGGCGCCCGCCGCCTTCCGGACCCCGGCCGGGCGCCGTCAGCCCCGGCGGGACTTGGTGGCTTCCTCGTACGTCCCCAGGAAGCGGAACCGGCCGTCGACCACCCGGGAGAGGTACAACCCAGCCTCCGAGACCACTCCGCTGTCCGGGTCGAACCTGAATTCCTTGGTGATCCCCCGGTACGCCGTCCGCGGCAGCCGCCCGATCAGCGCCTCCCGCTCCGCCCCCGTACCCGCCACGCCCCGCAGCCCGCGCGCCACCAGCCCCACCACGTCGTACGCCTCGGCCGCATAGCGCGGCGGTGCGGTGCCGTACCGGCTGCGGTAGCCGGCGGCGAACGCCTTCGTCCGTGCGTACGCGGACGCGTCCACGAAGGCCGAGCTCAGGTACCAGCCCTCCGCCGCCGCCCCGGCCTCCCGCAGGAAACGCGGCTCCCGCACCGGTTGCAGCGCCATCCGGTCCCCGTCGAACCCCACCCGCCGCAACTCCCGGGCCACCGCGACCGCACCCGGCAGCAACCCCAGGTAGGCGATCGCGTCGACCCGGTACGCCAACAGCTCGGCCACCGGCGCGCGCACGTCCGTGGCGCCGCGGGCGACGGTGACCGTGAGCGGCGGCGTGGGATAGCTGTCGCTGGTGAGCGCGGCGGCGAAGTCCCGGGCGGCCTGCCAACTCAGATCGCCGGCATTGCGGTCGTCGATGACCCCCACCACCGTGCCGCGCGCCCGATCGCGCTGCCGGGTGCGCCGGCCGACCTGCGCCAGCAGCGGGAGGATCAGCCTCGTGTCGCCGGCCCGGCTGGCCAGGTAGTTGCGGTACTCGACGTGGGAGACCGTGTCCGCGCCCAACGAGACGCTGACCAACGCCAGCCGGGCGGTGTGGTAGGGGCCGGCGACGGCGCTCGCCACCGCGTCGCTCGTCGGCCCGATCACCGCCAACACGCCCTTGTCGGCGCCCAGTTGACCTGCTACCTCGCGGGCCCGATCGAGCCGGCCCGCATCATCGCGCACCCGCAGCGCCAAGGTGAACGGCCGGTCGGCACGGGCGTTGAAGTCCGCCACCGCTAGCTGCGCGCCCCGCTCCAGCGCCCGGCCGAGCGTCGCGCCGGGCCCGGAGAGGTCGGCTTGCAGCCCGATGGTGTGGCGCGGCACGCTGCCGGCCCTGGCGCCGGAGCCGCGCCCGCCGTCGCCGCGCAGCGCGGCCCACGTCCCGAGCCCGCCCGCCACCAGCACCCCGCCCGCCGATGCGAACGCCAGCAGCCGCCGGCGACCGGGACCGGTAGCGGTCCCCGGGCCGTCGCCGGCGGCACCGGCCTCGGGCGACTGCGCGACCTGCGCCACCTCGCCGGGAACCTGCACGGTCGCCTCGACGGCGGGCAGGGCGAGCAGTTCGGTCGAGCGGCCGGCGATCAGCCGGATCACCGGCTCGGGCAGCCACGGCGCGCCTTCGCCCTCGCCCGGCAGTCCGACGGCCAGCCGTTCGCCGAGTTCGGCGGCGGTCGGGCGGCGCGCCGGGTCCTTGTCCAGACAGGCCCCCAGCAGGGGAAGCAGCCCCTCGGGCACGCCGCGCAGATCGGCCTCGGCGTGCACCGTCCGGTAGAGCATCGCCGCCGGCGAGCCGGCCCCGAACGGCCGGCGCCCACTGGTCGCGAAGACCAGCACGCAGCCGAGCGAGAACACGTCGCTGGCCGGCCCCACCACGGGTCCGTGCGCGCGGGCCTGCTCGGGCGAGAGGAAGCCGGGGGAGCCGATCACCATGTTGAGGCCGGTCAGCGCCGTGTCCTGGGCGGAGCGCGCGATGCCGAAGTCGATGAGCCGCGGGCCGTCGAGCGCCAGCAGGATGTTGCCTGGCTTGACGTCCCGGTGCACGAGGTCGGCCGCGTGCACGGCCGCCAGCGCCTCCGCGAGCCGCACCCCGAGCTGTCGCGCGTACGGCTCCGTCAGCGGCCCGAAGGCGGCCACCGCCTCGCCGAGCGCCGGGCCCGGGACGTACGCGGTGGCCAGCCACGGCGTGTCGCTCTCGGTCTCCGCGTCGGTGACCGCTGCGACCCACGGGCTGCGCACCCGGCGCGCGGCGGCCACCTCTCGGCGGAACCGCACCCGGAAGGACGGGTCGTCGACCCGATCCGCGAGGATCACCTTGATCGCCACCAGGCCGCCCCCGGACGAGCGGCCGAGGTAGACCACGCCCATGCCGCCGGCGCCGAGCCGACGCAGCAGCCGGTAGCCGCCGATGTGCGACGGATCGGTCGGACGCAGCGGTTCCACGGCTAGCCCTCCCCGAGGGGCGCGGCGCCGACGAAGGCGAACCGGCCGCGCTTGACCCGGTAGAAGAAGGTGCCGTCCGAACCTTTGAAGTCGCCGTCCTCCGCGGCGAACGCGATCTTCTTGGAGATCCCGTCGAAGTGGGCGGCACGCAGCGCGTCGAGCACCGCCTTGCGCGTCGGCGGGCGGGCACCGGCCCCCGCCAGGAGCTTGGACAGCACCCGGATCACCAACCGGGCCGCGTCGTACGCCTCCACCGCCTGGTAGGGCGGCGCGGTGGCGAACCGCTTGCGGTAGGCCGCGACGAAGGGCGCCGCCGCCGGCGTGTCGGCCGGGTCGATGAACGTGGAGGTCAGCACCCAGCCCTCGGCCGCGGAACCGGCCTCCTTCAGGAACAGCGGGTCCAGCACGGCCTGGGTGGCGATCCGCGGGCCGGTGAACCCGGTCTGCTGCGCCGCGCGCGCGACCCGGGCCGCCCCGAGCGCCTTGCCGCCGAAGACGAGCGAGTCGACGCGCTGGGCGAGCAGGGAGCGCACGATCGACCCGTAGTCATCGGAACCGGCCCGCAACACCCGGGGCACCACCTCGCACTTCGGCACCAGCCGCAGCGAACCGGCCACCGCCCGGGTGGTCGCCCAACTGTAGTTGTCGGCCTTGCGGTCATCGATGAGACCGGTTCGCCGGGCCGGGGCGCCGCTCGTCAGGTACGGGACGATGGGCAGCGCGTGGAGGGCGTCGCCGGGGCGGGCCAGCAGCAGCGACCTGGTGGGTGCGCCGTTCGGGCGCACCGTGCCCAGCGCGACGGCCACCGCGGCCAACAGCGCCTGGTCGTAGACCTCGACGGCCGACACCGCCACGTCGTCAACGCCGGGCCCGATCACGGCCAGCACCGAGCGGTCGTCGACCAGTTCGGCCGCCGCCGTGCCGGCCCGGTCCGCCCGCCCGCCGTCGTCGACCGTCTTCAGCCGCAGCGCGAACCGCCGGCCGCGGCCCGCGTTGAACTCCTCGATCGCCAACTGCACCCCGGTGCGCTGCGCCTTGCCCCAGGCGGCCTGGGCGCCGCTGAAGTCGCTGTGCACACCGATCGTGTACGCGGGAAGGCCCGGCCCGTGGTCGGCAGCATCGGCCGACCCGCGCCGGGCCGCCCAGGCGGCCAGACCGCCCCCACCGGCCAGCACCACGGCTCCCGACGCGGCGAACAGCCAGCGCCGCGAGCGCGCCGCGGGTGCGGTGGGTGCGGCCTTCGCGGCCGGGCCCGCTTCGGACGCCGGCTGGGGCGGGGCGTCCTCGACCTGGTCCGCTGCCGTCGCGGTGAGCTCGCCGGCCCGGCCGCGGAGCTCGCCCCCTGCCTTCGCTCCGTCCTCTTCGTGCAGCCTCTGTTGAACTTCCTGCGCGTCCTGCTCATCCCGATCGCCTTGCTGATCGGGCAGGGCCAGCAGGGCGATGGAGCGGCTGGCGACCAGGTGGACGACGTGCGCCGGCAGCCAGTCCTCGGTGTCCGCCCGGCGCGGGTCGCGGACCAGGGCGCGGCGCAGCGCGGTGGCGGTCGGGCGGCGCAGCGGGTCCTTGTCGAGACAGCGCCCGAGCAGCGGCAGCAGGCCCTCGGGCACACCGGCCAGGTCGGGCCGGTCGTGCACGGTGCGGTAGAGCAGCGCCGCCGGTTCGCCGGCGCCGAACGGGGCCCGGCCGCTGGCCGCGTAGGCGAGCACGGCGCCGAGCGAGAACACGTCGCTGGGCGGCCCGATCGCGGAGCCCGCGGCCTGCGCCTGCTCGGGGGAGAGGAAGCCGGGCGAGCCGATCACCATGTCGGTGGTGGTGATGGCGGTGTCGTCCAGGGCGCGGGCGATGCCGAAGTCGATCAGCCGCGGCCCGTCCAGGGCGAGTAGCACGTTCCCCGGCTTGACGTCCCGGTGCACGAGCCCGGCCCCGTGTACCGCCTCCAACGCCTCGGCCAGCATGTGCCCCAGCGCCCGCACCCCGTCGACCGGCAGCGGGCCGTAGCGGCCGACCACCTCGCCGAGAGCGGGGCCCGGCACGTAGCCGGAGGCGAGCCAGGGCGCGGCGGACTCGGTGTCGGCGTCGGCGAGGGGCACCGCCCACCGGCTGCTGACCCGCCGGGCGGCGGCCACCTCGCGTCGGAACCTGGCGCGGAAGCCCGGGTCGTCCGCGTACTCCGGCCTGATCACCTTCAGCGCGAGCAGCGCCCCGCCCGGTGAGCGGGCGAGGTAGACCACGCCCATGCCGCCCGCGCCGAGGCGGCCCAGGAGACGGTGGTCGGCGATCCGCGGCGGATCGTCGGAACGTAACGGTTGCATGAGCGGGTCCCTTGCCCTCAGGTCACCGAAAGCGGTCACCACAAGCCTTCACCCGTGGCGGGGTGGCCGCGGGCGCCCAGCAGCGTGGGGCGCCCGACTAGGCCAGTTCGCGCTTGACGTTCGTGGCCAACTCGGACAACGAGACGGCCATCGTCTTCTCCAGGACGCCGCTGGCGAAGCCCTTGCCGCCAAGGATCGTCACCGATGTGGTGATCGTGCCGAGCCGGCTGGTGCCCCAGACGTACGGGGTGGATTCACCCGTGCCGTGGTCGGTGTAGGTGCCCATTTCCCAGACCTGGTCGTCGGTGGTCCGCTGCCCGCGCTTGCCCCACGGATTGCTGGCCGATATCAGGTCGGTGACCTCTTCGTCGGCGCTCAACTGCTGCCTGGGACAGCGCAGCACCTCCTCCAGGGTGGTGGCGAGCTCCTGGTCGGCGCTGTCCACGTCCCGGTGCACGGAGATGACCGAGACCACCTCGACCGCGCCCTTGCCGCCCTGCGCCGGCAGCACGCTGTGCTGGGCCAGGCTGGTCAGTACCCGGGGCGGTAGGGCGGCGCGCTGCCACACGCACCGCGAGTCCAGTACCGCCCAGCGGCGCGGGTCGTCCTCGAACGGCTCCCCGCGGGTGAAGCCGGGGCCGAACTTGCTTGGTTCCAGGGCGATCCGGCGCGCCATCCGCAGCGCGCCCGCGGTGTCGGTGGGGAACCGGCTGGGGCGCAGCGTGTAGTCAGGGGCGGTCGGTCGCGGGCTCGGCTTCGTCCTGGCCACCGGGTCCTGACCGGGCGGCGCGGCCTCCGAACCGGGTCGGCGGCTGTCCGACGACGTGCCGTCCGGCGTGCCGCCTCCCGCGGAACACCCCACCACCAGCAGCAGCGCAGCCCCCACGCCCAGCACCGCCCGAACGGACCTGTGCACACTCACCGTTCGCCCCTCCCCAAGGCCGAAACCGTGGCCCCACTCTATGACCACCCACTGACAGCCGGGCCCCTCGTGCGCCCTTCGCCCCGGCCAGGACCCCCCGCCGCCCGGGCCGGCCTGCGGGCCGGGGGGCTCGCTAGGGGAGCGCGGGCAGGGCCGCGACGGCCCGGTCCCACGGGTACGCCGCGGGGTCACCCTGCTTCGGCGGACGCGGCTCGTACCCGTCGGGCCCGAGCAGCACCCTGACGCCCTGCGCCCGCAGCGTCTCCACGCTGCGCGGCACCGCGGGCTGCGCCGCCTGGGCCTGGTTGAAGCACGGCATGGCCACGACGGGCACGCCCAGGTGGACGCCTTCCGACACGAGGCCGATGGCCAGGGTGTCGGCGATGCCCGCCGCCCACTTGTTGAGGCTGGTGCAGCTCAGCGGCGCGATGAGCATGGCGTCGGCGGACGGCAGTACGTCCGGCTCGGTGGGCAGCTTGTAGTGGGAGCGGACCGGATGTCCCGTCAGCTCGGCCAACTCCGGCAGCCGCGGCTCCCACCAGCGGGCGGCCGACGGGGTCAACACCAGGCAGGTGTCCCAACCGGCCTGTTGGGCCGTGCGGATGCCCGCATCGACGTACTGGGTGGGTCCCGCCGCGCAGGCGATGAGGTACAAGACGCGTCGTGTCATGCCCGGAGTCCACAATGCCGGGCCCGGCCGTGCAACTCCCCACAGCCGTGGGGCGGGAGGCCGATCCGCACGGTGCGCGTACGCCGGGGCCACGGGGCCGGCCGCGCCCCGTCCACCCGCTGGCACAGCAGGGGCGCCGGCCCGTACGCCGGCCGGCGCCCCCGATCGATCACGGCTCGCCCGTGCCCCGCTGCGGGCTCAGTCGACCGTGCTGGTGCGGCCGAGCAGGGCCGCGTGCTCCAGTACGTCCTCCATCGGGTCGTCGATCTGGCCGGTGGAGATCAACGCCATGCGCGGGGCGTTGTGCGAGTTGCTGTGCGTCTCGTCGGCGTGTGCGATCCCGGCCGGCAGCGCGGAGGCCAGGAGCGTCGCCCCCGCCGCTGACAGCTTCCTCGGCATGTTCCACATGATGGCGTCTCCTCGCCTCGGCGGTGCGTCGGACCTGCGGTGGTCCTGCGTCGCCCTACGTATCCGCCCGGGCGGCGCCGAGGTCACGGCGCGGCCCCCGGCATCATCCGAACCGGGGCCGCGAGGAGGGGCGGCCCGGCCCGGCGCCCGGCCCGGCCACGCAGGCGGCTCACACGCACCAGGCCACCGCCCGCCCGTTGCTCGCCCACGTCGTTGTCAGCCCTGCTCTCCACCCCGCGGCCCGTCCTGCGTCCGCTCGTCCCGCAGCGGCAGGTGGACCACCAGCAGGGCGACGCCGGCCAGCACCACGCTCCGGGTGGCCGCGTCCAACCCGTTCCAGTCCTCGGACTGCCACATCGCGAACCACTCGCCGCCGACACCGATGAAGCCACCGCCGAACAGCACCAGCACCATCACCAACCCCCACGTGCTGCACGTACGGGCCGACTCCACCGGGCCGCCGCGTAACCCGCGCGCCCACCGCACCGTGGCCAGGCCAAGGAGCAGGGCGGACACCGCCTCCCAGCAGATGATCGCGACGTACGCGGCGTCCTGGAGTGGGCGCGAGGTGATCGCGCGCCACATCAGGTCCTCGTCCTTGAAGGTGGTGTCCATCGCCAGGACGTGGCGGACGAACTCCCGGTTGGTGCCGAAGTCGGTGATGTTGCCGACGACGACCAGGGCCAGGTAGAGGGCGGTGACCCCGGTCAGTGCGGTGGCTGCGAGCGGGACCGGCCGCAGCCGGCGGGTGACGTTCATGCGTTCCTCCACGTTCGTGAACTCCCGCCCCAGTGTGGCCCGTACGCCACCCGAAGATCAGCCGCCGCTCAACCTCCTGGCCGGGCGGGGAGATGCGACCGGCGCGCACCGCTGCCGGGCCGGCGGGCGGCTTGCGGCCCAGCGGGGCTGGCGCCCTGCGCTCAGAGGGACTTGAGCAGTCCGCCGTCGACCACCAGGTCCGCGCCACTCATGTTGGCGACCTGCCCGGAGGCGAGGAACACCACGAGCGCCGCGATCTCCGCCGGTTCGGTGAACCGACCGGTCGACGCGCCGAGGAAGGCCGGCAACTCCTGTGGCGACAGCCCGACCCGCCGGGCCAGCGCCGCCCCGGGCCCGTCGGGCGAGGTCCACACGTCCGTACGGACCGGGCCCGGCGAGATGGTGTTGACCCGCAACCCGCTGGGCCCGAACTCCTCTGCGAGCGCCTTGCCGAGGTTGGACAGCGCCGCCTTGGCCGCCGACTGGGCGACCAGCCTGGGCTGCGGCAGCCTGGCGTTGACCGAACTGATGTTGACCACCGCGCCGCGCCGCTCCAGCAGGCTCGGCAGCGCCGCCCGGGTGGCGCGGACCGCCGCCATCAGCGTCAGGTCGAAGGTGTGGAGCCAGGCCGCGTCGTCGAGTTGGGCGAAGCCGCCGGGCGGTGACGAGACGCCCGCCACGTTGTTGACCAGCAGATCGATCCCGGCGTGGCGGCTTAGCGCGTACTGAACCAGTCGTGCGGGGCCCTCCGCGGTGCCGAGGTCCACCTCCAGGGCGTCCGGTGTCAGGTCCGTCAGCGCATCGGTGACGGTGCGGCTTCCCGCGACGACCGCGTACCCGTCGTCGACGAGCGCGCGTACGGTCGCGAGTCCGATGCCCCGCCCGGCTCCCGTCACCACCGCGATGCGTGGCTGTCCGGTCGTTGTCGGCGTCATGTCGTACGTCCTCCCTGGTGAACTGCGATCCTCGTGAACCGCAACGTAAACTGAAACCGAAGTGGTTGCAGTTTGGTGCTGAGTGGAGAGCGGAGGGGTTGCCTCCGGCCTGTGTGGTCGGTGGTGCGGGGTGGGTCAGTGGGCGTCGGTCGGGGGAGCGGTGGAGAGTTCCCGCTCGACCGTGTGCACCCGGTGCAGCAGATGGGCGATGGTGGTGCGGCCCAGGCGCTGCCGCAGGGCCTGCTCCGCCGCCTCGAACTCCGTCTCCAGGAGCGCCCGCATGTGGCGTCCGACCTCGCAGTCGGTGCTGGGCGGGTGCGGGTGCCGGGCCAGGATCGGGCCGGACTCCACGGCGGCGAACGCGTCGTAGAGCGTGATCTCGCGGGCGTCGCGGGCCAGTGACCAGCCGCCGCCGCGGCCCTCGACCGACGTCACCAGGCCGGCCTCCCGCAGACTGCCCAGGATGCGCCGCACCAGTACCGGGTTGCTCGCCAGGCTCTCCGCGGCCTCCGCCGACGGCAGCGGGGCCAGCGAGGACTCGGCCCGCCGGGCCAGCAGCGTCAACGCGTGGATGGCCACCGCACTTCTGCTGCTGAGGCTCACGTGCCCCTCCTGTCGCTGTCGGTCGGACGTCGGTCGGTGTGCGGCCAGTCGGGCGGCGCGCCGCCCCGACACTGGCGGGGCGGTGTGTCCGAACGTCGGGGCATCGGCGCCTCGATGCGTCGCTGCGCGAAGTCGTCGGGGTCCCGACGTTCGGGGCGGTCGTCGAGTCCCGGAGTCCGGGACAGGTGAAACTGCAATGAGGTTAGTTGCAGTTCGGTGCGGGGGTCAACGCGACCACCCCCCACCCGGGCCGCCCGCCAGGGCCCACCGCACCACCCGGCCCCGCCCTGGTGGCAGCCGCCGGCCCTCCCGTACGCTGGCGCGCGTTCGGGAGACAGCGGGATGTGACGGGGGAACGGGCATGAGCACAGCGGTAGTTCGGGGTACGGTCACGCTCGCGGCGCTCGCCGGACTGCTCGTCGGGGGCACCGCCCCGGCCGGCGCCGGCGCGGACGCCGATGACCGCGGCTACGCGGCCACCACGTCGGTCGGCGTGCACAACGCGTACGAGAAGAGCAGCTACCCCCGGCTCACCGATGCGCTGGACTCCGGCGCCGCGCTGCTCGAACTGGACGTGTGGACCAATGCGTTCGGGCCGGGCTGGCGGGTCTCGCACAGCAATCCGCTGGGCAACGACAACAACTGCACGGGCGCCGCCTCGGCAGCCGGCCAGCGCACCGACCGCGACCTGCCGGGCTGCCTGGCCGACCTGCGGGCCTGGCACGACGCGCACCCCGGACACCGCCCGCTGCTGATCAAGGTGGAGCTCAAGGACGGCTTCTACGACAAGCGCGACCGCGGGCCCGACGAGTTCGACGCGCTGCTGAACCGGACCCTGGGCGACGCCCTCTACCGGCCCGCCGACCTGACGGGCGACCATGCCACGGCGGACGCGGCGGTGCGCGCGCAGGGCTGGCCGACCAGGAGCGCGCTGGCCGGCAAGTTCCTGATCGAGCTGATCCCGGGCACCGTCGAGGAGAACAACCCGCTCGACAAGCTGTGGACCGACCGCGAGTACGCCACCCACCTGCGCGACCTGGCCGCCCGCGACGAACTCCCGCGCGCCACCGCCTTCCCCGCGGTGCACGGCGCCAGCGCCGGCGACCCGCGCGAGCGGTACGCGGACGCCACGATCCGGCCCTGGTTCGTCCTCTTCGACGGCGACGCGGCCAGCTACGTGCGCCAGAACATCGACACCGCCTGGTACGACCGCAACCACTACCTGCTGGTCATGACGGACGCCCACAAGGTGCCGCCGGCGATCGACGGCACTTCGCCCACGCCGGAGCAGGCCCGTACCCGGGTCGGCGAGCTGGCCACCCGGCACGCGAGCTTCGCCACCGCCGACTGGTACGCCCTGCCGGACGTGCTGGCCACCGTGGTGCCCCGCGGCTGACCCGGCCGCCGGGCCCGGCGGCCGGCGCGCCGCGGCGTCGGCCCCGTAGCGAGCCGGGGCCGGTGGGGCGGGCTGCTCAGTCGGTCGACTCCTCAAGGCGGAAGCCGACCTTGAGCCCCACCTGATAGTGCTGCACCACACCGTCCTCGATCTGTCCGCGCACCTCCTGGACCACGAACCAGTCCAGGTGGCGCACGGTCTGCGCGGCGCGGCTGATGCCGTTGCGGATCGCGGCGTCCACTCCCTCGTGCGACGTGCCGACGATTTCGGTCACCCGGTACGTGTGGTGGGACATGTCGAAAACTCCCCGGTCACTGGGGTGCTGCTCGGTCCACACCACCGTGCCCCACCCGGCCGCCCGGCGCGAGCCGAGCACCCACCACGGCGGCCGGGGCGCCGGCGCGCACCGGGCCGGCTGCGCGCGGCCCGGCGGGTCAGGGGACCACGGTGACCGGCCAGCGCCCCGCCTTGACCAGGCGGATCGCCACCGACCCGACGATCCGGTGGCCGGCCTGCTCGGAGACGCCCACCACCACCGCGTCGGCCTTGAGCCGGTCGGCCACCGCGACCAACCCGCTGTACGGGTCGCCGACGTGGGTGTGGAACTCCCAGCGCACCTCGAAGACGCCGCGCAGCCGCTCGGTGGCCTCCCGCATCTGCCCGATGAGCTCCTCGGCGACTTCGCCGGTGGTGTCGGCCACCGGCGCGCCGAAGGCCGCACTCGCCGGCAGCACCGGTTGCACGTACACCACGGCCAACAGCGCGTTCTGCCGCCTGGCGAGCCCGGCCGCGTAGGCCACCGCCCGCCACGAGGACTGGGAACCGTCCAGACCGGCGACGATGACCTTGGGGCCGTCCGTTCCGCGTTCGAATTCTTGAGGTGCCTTGTCAGGAGTCGTGTCCGCCACGGAGCCGAGGTTAACCGCCAGTAGGTCGGGCTCGGTGACCGGGCGGCCCGCGGCCCGTCCGCAGCACCCCCCGCCCCCGTGCGCCCTCCCGGTGCTGCCGCCCGGCCCGATCCGGACCGCCGCCGTGCAGCGGAGCCGGGGAACGCCCGGCTGGCAGCGGCCGGGCGGCCCCGGGCGGGTCACCCGCCCGGCGGGCGCGCGCGGGCGCACGAGGCCGGCCCGGGGCCCGCCCGACGGCGGCGGTCCGTGAGCCAGGGGAGCGGACGGGGAACGGAAGACGAGCAGCGGGCGGGCGGCGGACGAGCGGCAGATGAGGAACGGGTGCGCGGCCCTCGCCACCGGGGCCGCGGGGAATCAGCAGGCCAGCGGCAGGGAATCTACCGGCCGGGGGTGCGGTGCGCGGCGCCCTCGTCCTGGCAGGGTCGGACGCGCGGCAGAGCGGGGTTGCCCCGGCGACCCGTTCCTTGCCAGCGTTGCCGTACGGGCGTGCCGCCGTGGTGGCGGCACCGAGGAGAGGTGGCCGGATGGACGCCGCACCGCTCGCACCCCCGCTCGCCGCTTGGCCTGCCCTGGCCGGCGGCCTGGAGGGGGAGCTGCCACGGGCCGCGGTGTGGGCGTACGCGCTGCTGATGATCACCACCCTGCCGCCGCTGGTGCCCAATGCGGCCCTGCTGGTGGCCGGCGGGGTGCTGGCCGCCCGCGGCAGCCTGAACCTGGCGCTGGTGCTGCTGGTCGTCGCCGGCAGCGCGCTCCTCGGCGACGGACTGCTGCACTGGTGCGGCAGCCGGTTCAAGGACCGGGTCAACCACTGGGCGGCGCGCACCGCCCGCCGCAAGGCCCTGCTCGCCTGGACGGCCGGGCAGATACGGCAGCACGGGGTGCCGTACGTCGTCGCCGTGCGCTTCCTGCCCAGCGGCCGGCTGATCGGCGGGCTCGGCGCGGGCGCCATCGGCTACCCGCTGCGCCGGTACCTGATCGGTGCCGGCATCGCCGAGTGCATCTGGGCCGGGTACTCGGTCGGCCTCGGCTACCTGGGCAGCGCAGCCGCCCGCGGCGAGCTCCAGGCCATCGCGATCGGCTGCGGCATCTCCGGCGTGGTCGCCGGCGCCACCTCCTACCTCCAGTACCGGGCCCGCCGCAGGTCCGGCCCGGCCGCCCCGCCCCCCGGTGACGGCCCCGGTGAGCAGGGCTGACACCGGCCCAGCAGGTGACCGTCGGCGTTCGCCGCTAACTCCCGCACTATGCGATCCTTTTGGGCAACGGCCGGCTGAACGGCCCCGCTAGAGCACGGTGTGGCGAGAACGGGAGAGACACATGCGCGGTACGCCCGTCGACGACGGCGTAGACATAGAGCAGGTGGCCGGTGTGCCCGGCCGGCCGCACCCGCCGGTGCGGACCGCCGCGACCCCGGGCCCGCGCCAATGACCGCCGGCGCACCGCGAGGCGAGCTCCTCGCCATCAGCGACCTGCACGTCAGCTACGAGGACAACCGCGCCATCACCGAGAAGCTGCGCCCGGGTTCGGACGAGGACTGGCTGATCGTGGCGGGCGACATCGGCGAGGTGTTCGCGGACATCGAGCAGACCCTCAAGCTGCTGAGCGAACGGTTCGCCAAGGTCATCTGGGTGCCGGGCAACCACGAGCTGTGGAGTCACCCCAAGGACGAGGTCGACCTGCGCGGCGTCGCCAGGTACGACGCGCTGGTGGAGATGTGCCGGGGGCTCGGCGTCGCCACCCCCGAGGACCCGTTCCTGGTCTGGGAGGGCGCGTCGGGGCCGGTCACCATCGCCCCGGTGTTCACGCTCTACGACTACACGTTCCGGGCCAACCCCCGGCACACCCAGGAAGAGGCGCTGGCCGCCGCGTACAAGAGCGGTGTCGTCTGCACCGACGAGCACTTCCTGCACCCGGACCCGTACCCCACCAAGGAGGACTGGTGCCGGGCCCGGGTGGCCGAGACCGAGCGGCGGCTGGCCGAGATCGACCCCAAGGCGCCGCCGGTGCTCATCAACCACTGGCCGCTGACCCGGCTGCCCACCGAGGTGCTCTACTACCCGGACTTCGCACTGTGGTGCGGCACCAAGCTCACCGCCGACTGGCACGTGCGGTTCAACGCCGCCGCCGTCATCTACGGGCACCTGCACATCCCGCGGGTGACCACCGAGGACGGGGTGCGCTTCGAGGAGGTCTCGCTCGGCTACCCGCGCGAATGGCGCCGGCGCGGGCTGCGCGAGAACCTGCTGCGCCCGGTGGCGCCGCTCGTCGCGGGCTGACACCTGCGGACGCCTGTTTCGACGCCCGTACGGCCGGGGCCGCTCGCCGGTCCCGGCCGTACGGTCAGCAGGTCACCCCGCCGGCGTGGCCAGCGAGAGGGCGAAGCGGTCCGCCCCGTCCGTCCACCACTGGCGCAGCGCCAGGCCGGCCGCGGCCAGTTCGGTGCTGACGCCCGCCCGCCGGAACTTCGCCGACACCTCGGTGCGCAGCTCCTCGCCGGCGGCGAAGGACACCGCCAGGTCCAGCGCCGGGATCTTGGCGGTCACCGCCGACCTGGCCCGCAACCGCATCTCGATCCACTCCCGCTCCGCGTCCCAGTGCGCGACGTGGTCGAAGTCGGCGGGTTGGAAATCGGCGCCGAGCTCCCGGTTGAGCACCGACAAAACGTTTTTGTTGAACGCCGCAGTCACCCCGGCCGCGTCGTCGTACGCCGCCAACAGCGTCGCCTCCTCCTTGACCAGGTCGGTGCCGAGCAACAGGGCGTCGTCCGGCTCAAGCAGCGTGCGCACCGCGGCCAGGAAGTGCGCCCGCTCGGCCGGCAACAGGTTCCCGATGGTGCCCCCGAGGAAGACCACCAGACGCGGCCCCGGCGTCCGCGGTAGCGCCAGGGCCTGCTGGAAGTCGGCCACCAGCGCGTGCACGGTCAGCCCCGGGCGCTCGGCCAGCAGCGCCTGCCCGGCCAGCTCCAGGGCGCTGGAGCTGACGTCGACCGGGACGTACGCGCGCAAGTCGGGCAGCGCGTCAAGGAGCAGCCGGGTCTTCTCGGACGAGCCCGAACCGAGCTCGACCAGCGTCCGGGCGCCGCTGGCCGCGGCGATCTCCGGGGCCCGGGCGGCCAGGATCTCCCGCTCGGCACGGGTGGGGTAGTACTCGGGCAGTCGGGTGATCTCTTCGAACAGCTCGCTGCCGCGGGCGTCGTAGAACCACTTGGGCGGCAGCCACTTGGGCGCCGCACCCAGCCCGGCGGCGACGTCCGCGCGCAGGGCGGCGGCCGTGGCGTCGACGGGCAGGGTGCGGGTGAGGGCGAACGGGCTCACGAGGAGGACTCCTTGGGCGGGGAGAGGTACAGGGGCGAGATGGCGCGCCCGGACGCCGGGACCGCCGGGTGGTGGGCCGGTACGGGGCCGGCGACCGGCGCGGGGTCACCGGTCGCCCGGGGCGGCTGCTCCGGCGCCCGCGCGGGCCG
>NZ_JBLIWA010000077.1:0-7096 GCF_047525675.1 Streptomyces sp. 796.1
CCCCAAGCCCAGTGGCGCCAAGCCCGGCGCGACGCCGGGCCCGCGTCCCGGTGGCCGGCCCTCCGCGCCCGGCCAGGGCGGTCAGGGCCAGGGTGGCGGTCGCTCCGGCGCCCCGCGCCCCGGCGGTCAGGGCGGCGCGCCCCGTCCGGGCGGGCGCCCCTCGGGCCCGCGTCCGGGCAACAACCCCTTCACCTCTGGTGGCAGCACCGGCATGTCCCGCCCGCAGGCCCCGCGCCCGGGTGGTCCGCGCCCCGGCCCCGGCGGCCAGAGCCAGGGCGGCCCGCGTCCGCAGGGCGGCGGCCAGGGTGGCCATGCCGGCCCGCGTCCCGGCCCGGGCGGCGCCCGGCCGAGCCCCGGTGGGATGCCCCGTCCGCAGGGTGGCCCCGGTGGCGCCCCGCGTCCCGGCGGCGGCCCCGGTGGTCCCGGCGGTAACCGCCCGAACCCGGGCATGATGCCGCAGCGTCCGGCCGCTGGCCCGCGCCCCGGTCCCGGTGGTGGCGGTCGCGGTCCCGGTGGCGCAGGTCGCCCCGGTGGCGGCGGCGGTCGTCCCGGTGGTGGCGGCGGTTTCGCCGGTCGCCCCGGTGGCGGTGGCGGCGCCGGTCGTCCCGGTGGCGGCGGTGGCGGTTTCGCCGGCCGTCCCGGTGGTGGCGGCGGTGGCGGCGGCTTCGGCGGTCGTCCCGGTTTCGGTGGCCGTCCCGGTGGCCCGGGTGGCCGCGGTGGCACGCAGGGTGCGTTCGGCCGTCCCGGTGGGCCGGCCCGTCGTGGCCGCAAGTCGAAGCGGCAGCGGCGCCAGGAGTACGAGGCCATGCAGGCCCCGTCGGTCGGCGGCGTGATGCTGCCGCGCGGCAACGGGCAGACCGTCCGCCTGTCGCGTGGTGCCTCCCTGACCGACTTCGCGGAGAAGATCAACGCCAACCCGGCGTCGCTCGTCGCCGTGATGCTCAACCTGGGCGAGATGGTCACCGCGACCCAGTCGGTCTCCGACGAGACGCTTCAGCTCCTCGCCGAGGAGATGAACTACAACGTCGAGATCGTCAGCCCGGAGGAGGAGGACCGCGAGCTCCTGGAGTCCTTCGACATCGAGTTCGGCGAGAACGAGGGCGGCGAGGACATGCTCGTCGCGCGTCCGCCCGTGGTGACCGTCATGGGTCACGTCGACCACGGTAAGACCCGCCTGCTCGACGCGATCCGCAAGACCAACGTGGTCGCGGGCGAGGCCGGTGGCATCACCCAGCACATCGGTGCGTACCAGGTCTCCACCCAGGTCAACGACGAAGAGCGCAAGATCACCTTCATCGACACCCCGGGTCACGAGGCGTTCACCGCCATGCGTGCCCGTGGTGCGAAGTCGACGGACATCGCGATCCTCGTGGTGGCCGCCAACGACGGTGTGATGCCGCAGACGATCGAGGCGCTGAACCACGCCAAGGCGGCCGACGTGCCGATCGTGGTCGCGGTCAACAAGATCGACGTCGAGGGCGCCGACCCGACCAAGGTGCGCGGTCAGCTCACCGAGTTCGGTCTGGTGGCGGAGGAGTACGGCGGCGACACCATGTTCGTCGACATCTCCGCGCGCCAGGGCCTCAACATCGACCAGCTCCTTGAGGCGGTCATCCTCACCGCCGACGCCTCGCTCGACCTGCGCGCCAACGCGGAGCAGGACGCGCAGGGCATCGCGATCGAGGCCCACCTCGACCGTGGCCGTGGCGCCGTCGCCACCGTCCTCGTCCAGCGCGGCACGCTCCGCGTCGGCGACACGATGGTGGCCGGTGACGCGTACGGTCGCGTGCGGGCGATGCTCGACGACACCGGCGCCCAGCTCGAAGAGGCCGGCCCGTCCACCCCGGTGCTGGTGCTCGGTCTCACCAACGTGCCCGGTGCCGGCGACAACTTCCTGGTCGTCGACGAGGACCGGACGGCCCGCCAGATCGCCGAGAAGCGCGCCGCCCGTGAGCGCAACGCCGCGTTCGCCAAGCGCACCCGTCGGGTGTCGCTGGAGGACCTGGACAAGGTGCTCAAGGCCGGCGAGGTGCAGCAGCTCAACCTCATCATCAAGGGCGACGCGTCCGGTTCGGTCGAGGCCCTGGAGTCCTCGCTGCTCCAGCTCGACGTCGGCGAAGAGGTCGACCTGCGCATCCTGCACCGCGGCGTCGGTGCGGTCACCGAGACCGACATCGACCTGGCGGCGGGCTCCGACGCCATCGTCATCGGCTTCAACGTGCGGGCCGAGGGCCGCGCCACGTCGGCGGCCGAGCGCGAGGGCGTGGACGTGCGCTACTACTCGGTCATCTACCAGGTGATCGAGGAGATCGAGGCGGCCCTCAAGGGCATGCTCAAGCCGGAGTACGAAGAGGTCGAGCTCGGTACGGCGGAGATCCGCGAGGTCTTCCGCTCCTCCAAGCTCGGCAACATCGCGGGTGTCCTCATCCGCTCCGGCGAGGTCAAGCGCAACACCAAGGCGCGCCTGCTGCGCGACGGCAAGGTCGTCGCGGAGAACCTCACCATCGAGGGCCTGCGTCGCTTCAAGGACGACGTCACCGAGATCCGCGAAGGCTTCGAGGGCGGTATCAACCTCGGCAACTTCAACGACATCAAGGTCGACGACGTCATCGCGACGTACGAGATGCGGGAGAAGCCGCGCGGCTGATCTCGTTCTGACCTCGTAACGGTCCGGGGCCGGTCGGCCGGGGCCCCTCCGCCGCCGGTGACGGCGGCGGAGGGAAATTCCCGTCGATCGGCCCCGGCCGTTGCGTGTACGGTTCTGGTGTCCCTGCCAAGCAGTGGCGGGGGGCTACCCCGGACCGGCGGGTCAACCGGACACACATGTATGTAGGGACCCTGTCCTTCGATCTGCTCCTCGGCGACGTACGGTCGTTGAAGGAGAAACGCTCCATTGTCCGCCCGATCGTCGCCGAGCTGTACCGCAAGTACGCGGTGAGCGCAGCGGAGGTCGGCAACCAGGACCTCCACCGCAGGGCCGAGATCGGCCTCGCGGCCGTCTCCGGGGACGCGGGGCACCTCACCGACGTACTCGACCAGTGTGAACGCCTGGTAGCAGGCCGCCCCGAGGTGGAACTGCTGTCGGTACGGCGCCGGTACCACGGCGGCGACGACTGATCGTCACCGCCGGGGCCGCCGGGGCCGCTGCAACGGCCCCGGCGGGCCCGACCCACGGGGCGCCGGATGCGGGAAGCCGCATCCGGTGACGTGATACGTGAACCGAAGAAGAGAGAAGAAGACGCATGACCGACACCGCGCGGGCACGCAAGCTGGCTGACCGCATCCGGGTGGTCGTCGCGGAGACCCTTCAGCGCCGCATCAAGGACCCGCGGCTGGGCTACGTGACGATCACGGACACCCGGGTTACCGGTGACCTACGGGAGGCGACCGTCTTCTACACGGTCTTCGGCGACGAGGAGGAGCGCACCGCGTCCGCCGCGGCGCTGGAGAGCGCCAAGGGCGTGCTGCGCTCGGAGGTGGGCCGCCAGACCGGCGTGCGGTTCACCCCCACGCTGACGTTCGTCCCCGACGCCCTCCCGGACAACGCCCGCACCATCGACGACCTGCTGGCCAAGGCCAAGGCATCGGACGCCCAGGTGCGCGAGGCGTCCGAGGGCGCCACGTACGCGGGCGACGCCGACCCGTACCGCAGGCCGGAGGAAGACGACGAGGACGGTGGGGCCCCGGACGAGGGTCAGGGCAGCGAGGGCACCCCGAAGGCATGAAGGGCAAGGGGACCGGTCCCAGCGGACTGGTGATCGTGGACAAGCCGGCCGGCTACACCTCGCACGACGTGGTGGCCAAGCTGCGCCGCTTCGCGGGGACCCGTCGCGTCGGCCACGCCGGCACGCTCGACCCCATGGCGACCGGCGTGCTGGTCATCGGGGTGGAGAAGGCGACCCGGCTGCTCGGGTACCTGGCGCTGACCGAGAAGGAGTACGCGGCGACGATCCGGCTCGGCCAGAGCACCGTGACCGACGACGCGGAGGGCGAGATCACCGCGTCCGCCGGCGCCGCCGGCGTGCAGCGGGCGGCCGTCGACACCGGCGTGGCCAAGCTGACCGGCGACATCCAGCAGGTCCCGTCGAAGGTCAGCGCCATCAAGATCGACGGCAAGCGGTCGTACTCGCGGGTCCGGGAGGGCGAGGAGTTCGACATCCCGGCCCGCCCCGTCACGGTCTCCACGTTCGCCGTGCACGAGGTCCGACAGGCCGTCGCCGATGACGGTACGGACGTCCTGGACCTCGACGTGACCGTCGTCTGCTCCTCCGGTACGTACATCCGGGCGCTCGCCCGCGACCTCGGAGCCGACCTGGGAACGGGGGGCCACCTCACCGCGCTGCGGCGCACCCGGGTCGGCCCCTACGGCCTGGACGGGGCGCACACCCTGGCGGAACTGGAGGCCACGCTGACGGTGCTGCCCATCGCCGACGCCGCGGCAGCCGCCTTCCCGCGCTGGGACGTGACCGACGAACAGGCCCGGCTCCTCGGCAACGGGGCCCGTCTGACGGCCCCGGGGCTCGCCGCGGACGGCCCCATCGCCGTCTTCGACCCCACCGGCCGCTTCCTGGCCCTGGTGGAGGAACACAACGGCAAGACCAAGAGCCTCGCCGTCTTCGTCTAACCCGCCCCGGCCCCTCGCCGTGGCCCATTCGGCATCGACAACCGCCGCCCCGTCACACCGTACGGGGCGGCGGTTGCGCTGTTTCTGAGGTGGGGCGGGGGTGGGGTGGGGTGCGTTGTGCGCCCGGGGTGCGGGGTGCCGAGGGTGCGGGGGTGGCTGGGGGCAGGCCAGGGCCGGTGGCGTCGTTGGCGTCGGTGGGGTGCTGGGGCCCGGGGTGCCGGGGTGGCCGGTGGTGGCGCCTGCGGGTGGCACGGGGCGGCTGTGGGAGGGGCCGGCGGTGGAGTGCGGCTGTGTGCGCGGGGACGGTTCGATGCTGAGGCACGGGGCGGGGTGCTTGGGGCACCGTGACGACGCGGCCTCCGGGATGCTCCTGCTGGGGCACGGGGCACGGGGCACGGGGCACGGGGCACGGGGCACGGGGCACGGGGCACGGAGCGGGCGGCGTAGCCTCGCGCGCGGGGTTGCGGGGTGCGGCGCCGTGGTCTGTATCTGCGGCGCGGAGCGTGGGCGAAGGCGCCGACCCGTGAGGTGGGTATGGGAGCCGGGGCTCCCGTTGCTGTACGGGCGCAGGGACGGGGCAGGCTCGCGGCTCCCGGCGCGACACGGGGTGCGGACGGTAAGGAGCCTTGGCCTGGGCACGGGGGACCGCTGCGGCAGCGTCCGTAGGCTTCGTACGGGCCGTGTGCGGTGCTGAACGGGGTACGAGGGCGAGGCCCCACCGGGGCGGGACGGAGCCCGGCCGCGGGGCTGCGGCAAACTCCCGCTGGAGCACGGAGCACGGAGCACGGAGCACGGAGCACGGAGCACGGAGCACGGAGCACGGAGCGGGCGGCTCAGCCTCGCGCGCGAGGTGCGGAATACGGGGCGCCGTGATCCGTCCCTCGGGACGGGGCATGGAGCAGGGGCTTCCGTTGCTGTACGGGGCGCGGGGTTGGTCGGGGCGTGGGTGGGTGATGCCGGGCCCGGGCCGTGGGCATGGCAGTCTTAGACCTGCGTCATTTGACAGACAAGAGTTCGGGCGAGGAGCGGGCACAGTGCAACGCTGGCGTGGCTTGGAGGACATCCCCGAGGCTGCATTTTTCGGGCCTGGGGGACGCAGCGTCGTGACCATCGGCTCGTACGACGGTGTGCACCGCGGGCACCAGTTGATCATCGGCAGGGCCGTGCGGCGGGCGCGTGAGCTGGGTGTCCCCGCGGTCGTGGTGACCTTCGACCCGCATCCGAGCGAGGTGGTGCGCCCCGGCAGCCACCCGCCGCTGCTGGCCCCGCACCACCGGCGCGCCGAACTGATGGCGGAACTGGGCGTGGACGCGGTGCTGATCCTGCCGTTCACGAAGGAGTTCTCGCAGTTGCCACCGAGCGAGTTCGTGGTGAAGGTGCTCGTCGACAAGTTGCGCGCCCAGGTGGTCGTCGAAGGGCCCAACTTCCGCTTCGGGCACAAGGCCGCCGGCAACGTGGAGACCCTCGGCGAGCTCGGGCGGACGTACGACTACGAGGTCGAGATCGTCGACCTCTACGAACGGGGCGCGGCGGGCGGTGGTGAGCCGTTCTCCTCGACCCTGACCCGCAAGCTGGTGGCCGACGGCGACGTCGCGGGTGCGATGGAGGTCCTGGGCCGCCCCCACCGGGTGGAGGGCATCGTCGTACGGGGCGCCCAGCGCGGGCGCGAACTCGGTTACCCCACCGCGAACCTGGAGACCCTCCCGCACACCGCGATCCCCTCCGACGGCGTCTACGCGGGCTGGCTCACGGCAGACGGCGAAGTCATGCCCGCGGCCATCTCGGTGGGTACGAACCCTCAGTTCGACGGCACCGAGCGGACGGTGGAGGCATACGCCATCGACCGGGTGGGGCTGGACCTGTACGGGCTGCACGTCGCGGTCGACTTCCTGGCGTTCCTGCGCGGGCAGGAGAAGTTCGACTCCGTCGAGGCGCTGCTTGAGCGCATGGCCATCGACGTGAAGCGGGCGCGGGAACTGGTGGAAGCACACGACGGCGGCCAGCAGCCGTAGCCGTCCGGCGCCCCGGCCCGCACGTCTGGCCCGCCGCTCCGTCCACCGGGCGCACGCTCCCGGCCGGCTGCCCCGTACGTCGGTCGCCCACTGGCCTCGTACGCCGCAGCCGGCCTGTTCTGCGACCCTCTGGCCCCGCTCTGCTCCTGTGTCGTTCACGGTGCCGCCGGAGCTCTCTGCGGACTCTGCCAAGCCGCCCCGTGCACGGTGCCTGCTCCGGTAGCGGATGCCGGCAGCCGGGGCGCCGCACGGCGGGCGACGGTCGATGTGGATGGGGGAGCCGGCGGCAACGGGGCCCCGGGCCGCCGGGGACACGGGACGGCGTGCGCTCCGTGGCGCGCGGACGGCGCGCCGGCTGCCGCCGAGGCGTGCTGCACCGCGGGTGGGCTGCTGCCGAGGTACCAACGGACGAGGGGGGGGGGGGGGGGGGGGGGGGGGGGGGGGGGGGGGGGGGGGGGGG
>NZ_JBLIWA010000077.1:7106-45861 GCF_047525675.1 Streptomyces sp. 796.1
CTCCGTGGCATAACCCACGGAGCGAACCCCGCCCCTTCGATCGTCGGTCGGGTTACTGCTGTGGCGGCACGGGAGGCTGCGGCCACCCGGCCTGTTGCGCGTTCTGCTGCTGTTCCTGGTTGGCCTGCTGGTACGGACCGGGCTGGCCGCCCTGCGGATAGCCGTAACCCTGTGGGGCCGGTGGTGCCTGTGGCGTTGCGGCCTGTTGCGGATCGACCGCCGCCTGCGGGTGGCCCGGCTGTGCCCCGTACGCCCCCGGCTGGCCCTGTTGGGGAGCCGGCTGCTGCCAGCCCTGCCCCGGCTGCGGCGCATGGCCCTGGTACGCCGGTGGCACCGCTCCCTGCCCCTGGCCCGGTTGCTGCCCGGCGGCGTCGTACGGAGCAGCGGGGTGCGGGTATCCCGGCGCCTGGGGCTGCGCCGGTGCCTGTTGCTGGCCCGGGTATCCCGCGCCCTGGTGGCCCGGCATGGGGGGCGCCAGGTGCGGCGGCTGGGCGGCGCTGCCGTCCGTCGTCCACAGGCCCTGTTCCTGCTGGGCGCGGGCGAAGTCCTCGGCGACCAGCGCGGACAGGTGGAAGTACGCCTCGCGGGTCTTGGGCCGCATCATCGTGAGGTCGACCTCGGCGCCCGCTGCCAGGTGTTCGTCGAAGGGCACCACGACCACGCCGCGGCAGCGCGTCTCGAAGTGCGACACGATGTCCTCGACCTTGATCATCTTTCCGGTCTCGCGGACCCCGGAGATGACGGTGATGCTGCGCGAGACGAGATCGGCGTAACCGTGCGCCGAGAGCCAGTCCAGCGTGGTGCTCGCGCTGCTCGCCCCGTCCACCGACGGCGTGGAGATGATGATGAGCTGGTGCGCGAGGTCGAGCACGCCGCGCATGGCGCTGTAGAGCAGGCCGGTGCCGGAGTCGGTGAGGATGATCGGGTACTGCTTGCCGAGCACGTCGATGACGCGCCGGTAGTCCTCGTCGTTGAAGGTCGTCGAGACGGCCGGGTCCACGTCGTTGGCGAGGATCTCCAGGCCGGAAGGCGCCTGCGAGGTGAACCGCCTGATGTCCATGTAGCTGTTGAGGTACGGGATCGCTGTGACCAGGTCGCGGATGGTCGCACCGGTCTCGCGCCGGACCCGGCGGCCGAGCGTTCCGGCATCCGGGTTGGCGTCGATGGCGATGACCTTGTCCTGCCGCTCCGTGGCGAGCGTCGCCCCGAGCGCCGTGGTCGTCGTGGTCTTGCCCACGCCGCCCTTGAGGCTGATCACCGCGATCCGGTAGCAGGACAGCACGGGCGTACGGATCAGCTCCAACTTCCGCTGCCGCTCGGCCTCTTCCTTCTTGCCGCCCAGCTTGAACCGCGAAGCCGCGCCGCCCTGCTTCTTCGGCTTCTGCTTGGTGCGCAACAGCCGGTCGGAGGAGAGCTCGACCGCGGCGGTGTAACCCAGCGGTGCGCCGGCCCCGTGCCCCGCCCGCGCGCGCGGATCGGCGTGCGCCGTGGGCCACTCCCCGGAGCGCGGGTCTACGGGTGCGGCGCCCTGCGGCTGCGCGCCGGCGGCTCCCTGTGCGGGTACGGCCCCTTGCTCCGGTACGCCGCCCTGCCCCGGTACGGCGCCCTGGGCCGGGTGCGAGCCGGGTGTGCCGTACTGCGGTTGCTGACCGGGGTGCCAGGCCGCGTCCTGCTGGCCTTGGGGGGCGGCCTGCGGCGCACCTGCCTGCGGAAAACCGTAGCCGCCCTGGGGATTCGTGCCCGGAACCCCGGGCGCCGCCGCGCCGGCCGCACTCGGCTGGGGGAACCCGTACCCGTCGGCCGGCTGCCCCGTCGGCCCCGGCTGGCCGGCCGCGGGAGGCTGCGGGCTGCCCGGAGTCGACTGCGGTGGTTCAGCCCCGCTCGCGCCGGCCGTCACGCCCGGGGCCGGCAAGGGGTAGCCGTAGCCCGCTGGCGCTCCTTGCGGGGCCGCTGCCGCCGGCTGCTGGTGCGCCGCGGGCGCGACGTTGGGCGCGGCTGCGGGCGTGCCGCCGGGCTGCGGGAACCCGTAGCTACCGGGCTGGCCGGCCGTACCGGCGTCCTGGGCCGGCGCCTGGTGCGCGCCCGCCGTCGGTCCGGCACCGGGCTGCGCCCCGTCCGGGGCGGCGCCGGGCGCCGGGGCCGCCGTGCCGGACGCCCCCTGCTGCGGATAGCCGTAACTGCCGTGCTGCACGCCGGGCTGGGGCGTCTGGTGCTGAAGTCCCGGAGTAGCCGCGGGGCCCTGCTGGGCCGGCGCCTGCGGCGCGGGCAGGGCCCATGCCTCGCCCTGTTCGGCCGCGGGCGCGTTGTTGGGCGCCGGCGCTCCTGGGTTCGCCCCGTCCGGCGCGTTCGCCCCCTGCGCCGTGGCCCCGTACGCCGGCTGTGCCGCTCCGGTCTGCTGCGCGCCCCAGGGCGGAGCAGCGGGCGACGGGGCAGCAGTGGCGTCCGGCGCTCCAGGCACGGGGCCAGGAGCCGCGGGCGCCGGCGCGGCGAGTTCGAAGCTGGGCGGCAGCGGAGGCAGACCGGCCTGCGGCGCCGCCGGCGGTGGCCACGCGGCTGCGGGCTGGTCGGCCGACGCGTACGGTGGCGCGGCCGGCGCAGCGCCCTGCTGGGCGGCGGCCGGGGCACCGGCGGCCCCCGAGGCCGGCGTCCCGTCCTCCGCGGTGGCGGTCGCCGGTGCGCTGGACGCCGCCGCGGGTTCGGCTCCACTGCCCGGCACTCCGGCCGGGCCGCTACCCGGCTGGTCGGCACCGTCCCGCGCGGCCAGCTCCGCCATGTCCTGATGCAGCGACGCGGTGGAGAACCGCACCGTGGAGGGGCTCCGTACGGCCCCTTCGCCGTCTCCGGCGCCGGCCGCGGCGGTGGCCGACTGCGCGGCATCCGAACCAGCGGGCCCACCAGCAGCAGGCCGCGCCACGTCGTCCGCTGGAGCGGCGTCGTCGGACCCCGGTACGGCTGCGTCGCCCACCGCGCCGATACCACTGGCCGAGTCCGCAGAGCGAGCCGTTACGGAACCAGAAGCGGAAGGCCCGTACGGGGAGTCGCCTGCGGCGCCAACAGGGTCAGCTCCGCGTGGAGGTGCGCCGGCGTCGGGGCCATCCGAACCGGGGTCCTCCGCAGCCGTACCTGAGCCGCTCGCTGGCGCCCCGTCCGAGCCTTCTGGCTTCTTCGCTGCGGAACCGTCCGCCGCCCTGCCAGGTGCGCCGTCCGGAGTGCTGGCCGGTGCGCCGCCGCCCGCATCGGAGCGCGCCGTACCGGCATGCGAAGCGGAATCAGAACCGGAGTTCACATCTCCGCCCCCCGCCGGCGAGCCGGCCGGGTTCGCCGACGGTGCGGACGCGTCGTGTGTGGGGGCCACCGCGGGCGGCGCCCACGAGGACTGGTAGGCGTCCGGCGCGGGCAGCCCGGGCACCGCGACGGGGCTGCCGGTCGGCGGGGGAGGTGTCACGGCTGCACCCGCCGCGCCGTCGTACCCACTGCCCGCCGGCGGCGTCGCGGGCGCCGGCGGGACGGCGGGCCACGGTGCGGAGGACGCCGAACCCGTCGGCGCGGGCGGCGGCGGGGTGGACGAGGCGAAGGCGGAGGAAGGTGACGAAGAGGACGAGGGTGAGGATGACGCAGCGTTCTGCGTGTACCAGGCGGGCGGGGTGTAGTCGATCGTGAATTCGCCCGTGTGCTCGGTATCCGCGTCGGACTGATCGTCGCCCGGGTTGGTTCCGCCCGTGCGGATCTCGTCCCGCTCGCTGCTCACAATGCCTCCTGCTGGTGTGGTCGAGCGCTCATGTGCTCATCCGGCGGGCCGACCGTTCCCGACCGTTCCCGTCGTGCGGTCGCTCGGCTTCCCCCATGGTGACGCGGAGCCACCACGATCGGGTTCTCCGCACTCCACACCAAGACTAATCACCATGCCCGCAACAACGTCAGGCCCGCCCCCTGACCTCCGTCTTCCCGGCGAAAGCGGGGGCACACTGCGACGAGCCGCCCTTGCGCACCGGCGCGTTGGCCGGGCCCGCACGCTGTCCTGTCTGTCCCCGCGCGCGTCAGTCCACGCGGCGCGGGGCACCCAGTAGGGCCGTCTCGATATCGGTGGCCCGTATCGAGACGTACTGCCGTAAACCTCGCGTACACCACAGGGTTACGTCGTCGGGCAGCGAGGACAGCGCCTCCACGTCCGCACCGGGCAGCGCCAACACCCGTCCCACCGTGGCCGCCTCATCAGGCGAAACCCGTTGAATACCCACCAGATCGGCATGCTCCAGGAGGCGCGGTGCGACCTGGCTGACGTACGGCAGCAGCGTCAGGACCGACTGCCAGGGAGCCGACGCCACCCGGCCGCGCGGCGGACGCATGCCGCAGTCGCGCACCACCAGCACCGGGCCGCGGACCGACGGACCCTGCGGAGCCACCCGACCCACCTCGTGCGTCACCATGCAGGGATGGCCGCCGCCAGCCGCCTGCACCAGTGGTGCCCAGGCCGGCGCGCGCCCGGTCTCCGCGGCCACCCGCAGGCCAGCCCCCGCCGCGCGCAGCGCGAGGACCTGCGCGGTCCACAGGCCGCCGATGAGAACGACGTCGTACGGGGCCGGCCGGCTGAGGCCGAGCGTGACGGGACGCTGCTGTTGGTCGGCCCCGATCACCACACCGTCATCGCCGATCGGCAGCGACAGCGCGGCCAACTCCGCGCTGCGCACCGTGTGCCGGCCCCGCCGCGGGCCGATCAGCCCGAAGCCGAACACGGCCCGCGCCCCGCGCTGTGGCCCCGCCGTCGCCCCGTCGCCCGGCGAGCCGTCCGCCGCATCGGGAGCCGGCGACGTCGGCGCCCCCTGCCGGTGGGCACCCCGGCCGCGCCCCACCACGCCCCGGCCACCGGTTCTGCCCGGAGCGCCCCCCGCGCCTGACGCGCGCGTAGCGGGCGGTGTCGGTGCGCCGTCCGAAGTGCCGTTCATGCGCGTGGTGTTGGGGGCGCCGGCACCTGACCCGGCCGCTCCCGCCGGGTGGCCGGAGAACCCCTGCGGGGCGCCCGCGGGGCCCAACGGCGACGTACTCATCAGCGGGTCCCCCCAAGCGGCAAGGTGGCCAGGACACCGGGCACCTGTTCACGGTCGAGTCGTACGAGACCGGCCTCGGCCTCCCGCGCCGTACGTTCCAACATCCGTCGGGCGCCGACCAGTTCGTCGTCGCTGCGCCCCGTGATCCGCACGTGGCCGCTCAGAGCCACATCCCGGCCCCCGTCGCGGGCGAGCGTCAGGCTGAACGTCGTCGCCAGCACCGGCACGGCCGTCAGTCGTGTCACCAGACGGGGCAACGGCGTTGCGCTCGCCCCCAACTGGGGCCAGCGGCCCACCCAGTACGTGGTGTGCCGGCGGTCATCACAACGCCACGTGCGCGAGGTCTCCACGGTGCGCCGGGCGGGCCCGCCCGTCCCACCGCCGGCCCCGGCGGCGATCGGATTGGCACAGGCAGCGGTGGCCACGGCCGCGACCAGCTCCGCCTCGGAGAGCACGGTCGCCCGGAAGCCGGCCCCCGTCAGCCGGCTGGCCAGTTGGTCGGCGGCGCGCAGCAGACAGCGCTGGGCGCCGGCCACACCGCCGCCCCTGGCCGCCACCGCCTCCGGGCAGAGTTCCGGGTCGAGCTTCAGCGCCACCCACGTCATGCGCAGCGCGGGCGCGCCCAACGGGGCCAGCAACGGGCCGTAGTTCCGAGCCGCCGCCGACTGCTGCGGCAGATGTGGCGCTGGGGCGGGCTGCGTGTGCTGCACCACCTGGGCGGACTCCAGCCGTATGTCGTCCACCTCCAGCCCCGCGCCGACCAGGGCCAGGGGCAGTGAACGCTCGCCACCGAGCGGGCGCGGCCCGTGGTCCGCAGCCTCGACCCGCAGCACGGCGGTCAGGAACGTGCCGTCGCCGATCATGCCGACGTCACGCCGTGAACGGCCGGCGAAGGAGTACGTGCGCAGGGCCGGTTCGCACTCAAGGACCGGGGCCAACCCGGGGTCGGTACCCGCGGGCACGCGCGTGTCGGCGGCACGTCGCAGGCGCCGCCGCAGCGCGAGGACGGTCCCCAACCACTCCGGCAGCGAACGCCGGCGCCGGCGCACCAGCGCGACCAGCACCAACAGCGCCGCCACGCCCGCAGCCGGAGCGAGTAGCAGCCGATCGACGACCCAGGCGACCACCAACACGGCGGCGGCCACTTCGATGAGCACGAGCTGGCGCACCGGGAAGGCGCCAAAGCCACCGGATCTGGCGGCCCTCCGCGGCGCCGCCGTCGTCCCTGCGCGCGGCCGGCCACCCGCGCCCGGTCCGTGTCCCCCCACGGGGGCGCCTCCGACCCGAGATGCCCCACCGGTGAGCGCCGCCCCCGTCATCGCACGCCACCCCGCTGTCGGCCCAACTCCGCGCGCGGGGAGGCGTCGTGTCCGCCTCGCTCGGCGGCGTGGCAGCAGGCCCGATTCGACACCGAACCGGTGGGCGCCGCCCCAGGCCGCCCCTCCGCCCCGCGGGCACCCCGCGCGTACGGGCCGTGCTCACGGTGCACGGATAAGCCCACCCGGGCCATGCGAGTCATATCGTCCGCCCCCTCACGTCGCGCCGCCGAAGTCCGCACTCGGCCGCCGCCCCCACGCTTCGTACTCCCCGCTGTCGTGTGCGCACCGACCGTAGCCTGTGGCTCCCCACCGCCCAAGCCGAGCCCCCCCAACCTTGCGTGGAGTGACCCGAGCGTCACGCACCGAACGCGTACCGGCATAGTAGGGGGCCGGTCTGACAGCGGCGGTCCGCGGACCGGGCCCGGCCGCGCGACCAGCGTCGTTCCAGCACGGGGGAGGAGCCAAGTCATGGCATCACGGCGGGATGAGCTCAACGCGTACACCTTCGCCAAGAAACGCGTGGTCGCCGCGTTCCTTCAGCCAACGCCCGCCGGCACCGAGGAGGGCGCGCCCCGCCCGCTCCGTGCCGTGCTGCCCGGGGCCATCGTCGGGGCCCTGATCCTCGCCGGCTTCGGAGCGTGGGGGATGTTCAAACCCAAGGCCCCGAAGGGCTGGGACGAACCGAAGGCCAACGTCATCATCGGCAGCGACTCCACCACCCGCTACGTGATCCTGGAGACCAACGGCAAGGCCCAACTCCACCCCGTCCTCAACCTCTCCTCCGCCCGGCTGCTGCTGAACCCCAGCAAGGGCAAGGTCATCAAGGTGGACGAGAAGGTGCTGGACAGCGGCAAGATCCCGCACGGGCCCACCATCGGCATCCCGTACGCCCCCGACCGGCTGCCCGGCGCGGACGAGGTGGCGAAGGCCAAGCGCTGGGCGGTGTGCGAACAGCCCGGCGGGCGCGGCAGCACGGTGCAGAAGGCCACCTTCGTCCTCGCCGACCGCGAGGCGGCGAAGGTGGAGGGGGAACAGCGGCTCCACGACGGCCAGGTGCTCTACGTACGGGCCCAGAACGGGGCCCGCTACCTGGTCGACGCCACGGGCACCAAGTACCTCATCGGCGGGGACGACTGGCGCCAGCGCTCATCCGACTACAGCGCCCCGTACGACAAGCTGTTGCTCCGTACCCTGGTCGGCAACCGCTCCGCGCATCCGCAGAGCGTCACCGACGACTGGCTGCGGACGCTGCGCGACGGCACGCCGATCACCTTCCCGCACCTTCCCGGCACGGTCGCCGCGGACGCCGGTATCGAGGGCCTGAGCGAGGCCGAGGGCCGAGTGGGCACGGTGCTCAGGGCACAGACCGGAACCGGCCCTCAGCATTACGTCGTACTCGCCGGCAAGGTGCTCCCCGTTTCGGACTTCACCGCCGAACTCCTGCTGAGCGCGCCCGAAACCGACCTTCTCAACCAGGCGGGGAAGGCGAAGGAGGTCGACGCCCAGGCGTTCTCGCCGGAAGGCCCCGAAGCCGCCTTCTACGGCGACCGCTCCTGGCCACAGGCGAAGTCGGTACAGGTCAACTCACTCGGCGGCGAATCCGCCCGCGACACGGTGTGCAACGTCCTGCGCGAGGTGAAGGGCGACGGGGCCACGAAGCTGAGCATCTGGGCGGGCACGGGCTTCCCCGCCACGATCGCGGAAGGCGGCAGCACCACCTACGTCACACCGGGCACCGGGCTCCTCTACCGGGAGGCACGTGGACGCCAGGCCGCCTCCGGCTCGCTCTTCCTGGTCACTGACACGGGGCTGCGGTACGCGGTGCAGACGAACAACGACAGCAGCTCCGAGGAGAGCGCCATCGGCACCGACGGCAAGCCGAAGAAGCCGGGCGAGGAGGGCCAGCGCGAGGTCGACCAGGCCCGTATCCGCCTCGGCTACCAGGACGTCAAGCCGGTACGCGTACCCATCGAGTGGTCGTCCTTCCTGGCGAAGGGCCCACGCCTGGACACCACCGCGGCCCGCCAGCCACAAGGAGCGTGACCGCGGGACAGCGCACCATCCCCGGGGGCACGGGGCACGGGGCACGGGGCACGGGGCACGGGGCACGGGGCACGGGGCACGGGGCACGGGGCACGGAGCGGGCGGCGCGGCCTCGCGCGCGAGGTTAGGGAGTACGGAGCGCGGCCGTCGCGTACGGGGCGTAACGCTTTGGACGGAGCACGGAGCACGGAGCACGGAGCACGGAGCACGGAGCACGGAGCACGGAGCACGGAGCACGGAGCTCCGTGTGCAGGGGGGCGGAGAGGGCGGGTCCGTCGCCCAACCAGGCGAGCGTGGCGTGGGCTTGGGGCGTTGGTGGCGGAGGCGTGAAGACACCGGAGAGGGGCGGACAGAGGACGATGTGGACCACGCATCAGGCAACGCGAGCGGGGGCGTTTTCGGTAGCCGTGCTGCTGACGGGGCTGGGGGCGGCGTCGGCTGGCGGGGCGACCCCAGCCACGGAAACACCGGCGCACGACGGGCAGGCACGAGCGGCGGTCGGGGCGAACGTCGCCGGCCCGCCTACGCGTGACATCCGCTTGGCGCTGGACGGCGGTGGCGAGTGCACGTACCCGATGAAGAAGCAGTTCGCCGCCCGCCCGTGGGCCCTGCAACGTGTTGTTCTCGACGAACTCTGGCAGGAGACCAAGGGCAGGGGCGTCAAGGTCGCGGTCATCGACACCGGGGTGGACGACGCCAACCCACAGTTGGCACCGGCCGTGGCTGAGAAGAGCGGGCTCGACCTGATGACCAAGGGCAAGCACAACGACCCGACGGCCGATGCCGCCGGCCACGGCACGAAGGTGGCCGGCATCATCGCCGCCCGTCCGAGGCGCGGCACGGGCTTCGTCGGCCTCGCCCCCGAGGCGACCATCGTCCCCATCCGGCAGAACGACGAGACGGGCACGGGCACGACGAAGACGATGGTGGTGGCGATCGATCACGCCATTGCCGAGGACGTTGACGTGATCAATATTTCGCAGGACACGGCCAAGCCGCTCTCGCCGCATTCCGAATTGGCGGCAGCCGTGGAAAGGGCCCGGCAACACGACATCGTGGTGGTGGCATCGGCCGGCAATGACGGCCTGGACAACAAGGTGAAGGAAACCTACCCGGCGGCCTATCCAGGCGTATTGGCCGTTGCCTCGTCCGACCGCAACAACGAACGGGCCCCGTTCTCCCAACGGGGCCGCTTCGTCGGCGTGGCGGCCCCCGGCGTCGACATCGTCTCCACGGTGCCCGGAAACGGTCAGTGCGTCGACAACGGCACCAGTTTCTCCGCCCCGTACGTGGCAGGCGTCGTCGCCCTACTGCGCGCCAAGTACCCGAGCTGGAGGGAAAACGAGGTCGTCGCCTGGATCGAACAGACCGCGAACCGTTCCATCAACGGCCGCGACGACAACGTCGGTTGGGGCGTCGTAGACCCTGTGCGAGCCCTCAGTGGCAACGCCAGGCCGATCTCACGCCCCACCCCCGACCGAGCCCCGAGCCGGCTGAGCGCCCCGGAACCAGCGCAGCTCACCCTCGGCGAGACGGCGCAGGAGCGACGCGAACGGCTGGCCACGTACGCGCTGGGCGCCACCGCCGTGGTGGTCGCCGTCATCATCGGCACGGCTACCGTCCTCCGAGACCGCCGTCGCCGAACCGCCCCCGATAGCTGACGCCGGTGCCGCCTACCCGGCGGCCCACCGCCCCGTGCGGCGCTCCGTGCGTGCACTCCCGAGCGAGCGGGACCGTACGTGCCGATGCCAGGCCCGGCGGCACTTCGCCGTCCAGCACGCCTCGCGCGCCCACGCGCGCGGACACGGCGCCGGTTCGCCAGCCAGTGCCGACAGGGCGTACGGGGCACGGGGCGGGCTATCTGTACGCCCGCAACTCCGCGCCTCGCGCGCGAGGCCGCCCCGCTCCGTGCCCCGTGCCCCGTGCCCCGTGCCCCGTGCCCCGTGCCCCGTGCCCCGTGCGGTGGGGCCGCATCCGTACGTGACGACGTGGTGGCCATGAGAGGGAGTGGTGAAGAGGAAGCGCGCAACTGCGCGGCATCGAACCGTAATCGGAAATGATCTTCGCTCTTCTGCCTCACCGCGGGAATCCCAGCACGTAAATGGTAGAAAGAACTCCCGCTCGTTAGTCATTGCATGGCGGGCTGCGTGACCGATTCGCTCCTTTTCGGGATGCACATCTGCCGAATTGCGGGGGGAGGCCGATCGGTTGGCGAGCCCGCGTAAAGAGGTAGGCGCCCATGTCGCAGCCGCCACAGCCCCCAAACCAGCCACCCGGCGGCTTCGGAGCGCCGCAAGAACCGTCACAGGGCGGCTTTGGCGCACCGCAGCAGCCCCACGTTCCGCCGCCCGTGCCGCCCGGCCCGCCGACGCCGCCCCCGGTCCCGCCCGTCGCACCGACGCCGCCGCCGTGGGGCGGGACCGGCGGATACGCGCAGCAGCCGGCACCGGCGAACCCCTACGCCCAGCAGCCGCAGTACGGGTACCCGCCCGCGGGCCAGCCGCACTACGGTGCGCCGGGCACGGGCGGCCCCGGCGCGCCCGGGGCCCCCAGCGGCGGTCCCGGCGGCCGACGGAGCAAGCGCACGGCGATCATCGTCGGCGCGACGGCGGCGGTCGTGCTCGCGGCGGGTGGCGGCGTCTGGGCCATCGTGGGCAGCGGGGACGGTGACAAGGAGCCGCAGACCAAGGGCAGCACGGAGCCCCAGAAGCCGGAGAAGACGGAGGAGCCGAAGACCCCGGAGGAGACGCCCACGCCGACGCAGGAGGAACTCGACCCCAACGAGATCCGCCAGGACGGTGAGGCGAAGGTCCTCTTCCAGGCGCCGGCCCCGAAGGTTCCGCGCAGCGGCGTCAATGTTCCCGGGTTCTGGGTCATGGACGACTACGTGGTCAAGGTCGTCGAGACGAAGGTCATCGCGTACGACAACAGCGGCGCCGAGAAGTGGAACATTCCCCTGCCCAAGGCGGTGTGCGCGGCCCCGGCCAACGCCAATGACGACGGCAAGGTCGTCATTGCCTATGAGGGTCGCAAGAAGGACGAGTGCAGCCAACTCGCCCTGATCGACCTGAAGGCCGGAAAGAAGGGGTGGGACAAGCCGGCTCCCGAGGGCGGCATGTTCGGCGGGGGCCACACCAGCCTGGGCATTGCGCAGAGCGGTGACGCGGTGGGGCTTTCCTGGTTCGGCGGCGCCGCCATGGTCACCGTGAAGAACGGCAACGAAATCCCCGCCCCTGCCCTGACCGCCGCCTGTTCCGTCAAGGGTTGGGCGGGCGGCAAGGCGTTGCTGCGCACGTACTCGTGCAATGACGGTACGGCCAAGCTACAGAAGTTGGACCCGGCCACCGGAAAGGTCAAGTGGACGTATCCGGTGCGGAAGGGGTACGAGGTCTCCAGGATCTACTCCACCAGCCCGGTGGTCGTTCACCTCGCCGATGACAAGCGGAAGTCCGGCGGCGTGCTCGCCATCAAGGAGGGCGGAAAGGAGCGCTCCGTCCTCGACCCCGGAAAGCAGACGTACCAACCGGACTGTGGACTGGGCCTCTTCGGTTCCAATATGGGTGGTTGCCAGGGCGTCGTCGCCTCGGACGACACGTTCTACATGCCCACCACGTTCCAGCGGGGCGGCACCTCCGGGCTCACCACGGAGATCCACGCCTTCGACCTGAACACGGGAAAGAAGAAGTGGGAGTCGAAGGTCGACGGCCGCATGATGTCCCCGTTGCGGATGGACGGCAAGAACCTCATCGCCTACCAGGAGGCGACCTACGACAAGGCGGGCGCGGTCGTCAGCATTTCCCCGAACGGAGGCGCTCCGAAGAAGGTGGAACTGCAACTCCCCGCAGCCACCCGGGAAGCGGAAAAGAGCTTCTACCGCAGCCGCCGCGTCTATGACGACAAGGGGCGCTTCTACATCGCCTCGGAACGGCTGACCGGTGACGAGTCGGGAGAGAAGCTGATCGTGGCCTTCGGCCCCTGAGCGGGCTGAGGAGCCCGGGGCTTCTCGACTCTGGCGGAGGGGGTGGGCGTCAAACGACGTCCACCCCCTCCGTGCTGTTTCACGCCGGTGCCGCCGTAGCGCCGCGGCCTTGCGCGCGCAGGGCGGCCATTCCCGCCGCCGATGGGTGGAAGATCCACGTTCTATGAAGTTTGCCCCACCCGAGTTGCCCTTTAGGGGAGATAGGGGCGTTTGGGGAAAATTAGGAGGAGGTGTTCACGAATACCGCATCCAGTGCCGCCGCCCCCGGCGGCCAGTAATCGGTGGCGCGGTCACCAATTGCGGCACGGAGTGTCGCTCGGAGTGGCTAGAGTGATACGCGAAGTCATCTACGCCGTACGGGGAGGCGGAGAGAGATGAGTGAGAACCAGCAGGACGGCGGCCGTCACTTAGGCGGCAGGCAGGGCGGGCCGGACCTCGCCCGCGAGGCCGAGACGTTGAGCCACTTCAAGGGCAGGATCGATGAGATCCTCCGCGACCTGGAGGCGTCGCCGGCAGCGAAGGGCAAGATCAGCGAACAGTCGATCACGCGCGCGGCCTACGGAACGGGTTTCAGCGCGGCGGACGACCTCGCGAGCATGTACGACAAGGTGCACAGCCGGTTGGAGAAGTTCTCCCAGACGCTGGGCGAGCAACTGGAAGCGCTGGGCATCGCCGTGCAGATCGCGGACCGCGGCTACGACAGCATCGACGCGCGACAGGCGGCCCGGCTGAAGGAGATCCAGGCCCGCGCGCGTACCGACCACTCGACGACGAAGCAGGACCAGGCCGTCGAGCCCGGGTCGAGCCCCACGGACGTGCCGACCGGCGGCACCGGTGGCTCCGGCTCGGACTTCAGGTAGGAGACGAGGAGGCGTGAGCAACGGGGAGTTCGAGGGGCAGACCCTCGAAGGTTTGCATGCGATGTTGCAGGGTTCCGATCCGGCCAAGTTGGCTGGGGCGGGGAATGCGCTGAGTGATGCGGGTCCGAAGATCATGGAGGTCGGGAGGTACCTCAGGGGCCAGGCAGGCCGAGTCGAATGGCGTGGAGAGGGTGCCGACGCTTTTCGCGAGTGGGTGCATGATTTTGCGTTAGAGGTATCACGGTTGGGCCATTTCGCCAGTGCTGTGGGTGGGCACATGGTGAACGCGGGCCAGGCGTTGACGGAAGCGAAGGCCGCGGTGCCGAAGCCCGTCGATGCGGAGAAGGCGCACGGGGATCCCGACGTCGATAAGGCGCTCATTGCTGACGGTACGACGAGGCTTCAGCAGGCCATTCATCAGATGGAGCGGCTTTCTTCCTACTATCGGGCGGCCCGGGAGGATATGGGGGCGGAGCGGGAGCCGGAGTTCAAGCCATTTCCCATCGACAACCCGGCATACACTCCTGATGCACATCCTGGCAGCGCTTCGAATAGTGGAGGTCAGGCACCCTCGGGGTTGGGGGCGGTTTTTCCTCAGGCTGCTCTGGTGGAGGGCGCGAATCAACGGGCTGCGGGCCCGGCATCCTTTGGCGTGAGTCCTGAAGTGATGCCGGACGGGCATGTGGGATTGGGCCTTGATGGAATGGCAAAGTCGCCGCACTCGGAAGACCGCGGTTTGCAGTCGTTCATGCCCCCTCAGGCCGCGCCAACAGACAGTGTCGAGCAATCGGTGTCTGTGCTTCCATCTCGTGTGACCCCTGCTCCGAAGATCCAGATTCCGAAATTCAGCGCAGACGAGCATGCCCACACGCCGCGTGTGCCTTCCGATGAATTGGAGACGATGATACGGCCAATTCTCCCCGCGTCGGCCCCATCATTACCTCGGTCGCCGGGAATCTCAGGTGGTCGACCTCGTGACATCGGCGACTCACCTTCAAGTTCTCGACCATCGCGTGGATCTGTCGTCGGAGAAGAACGCGCGCCCATGGGGAAAGGAAACGTGCCTGGAGGTACTTCTCCCGGGGGAGAGAACGGTGCAACGGGCCGTCGCGCTTACGGTCAAGCCGGCCCGTATTCGCCAGGTCCCCCGGCTGTAGCCGCGGGCCCCTCGCCGCGAGGTGCGGTTGCTGGCGAAGAGGGGCGAGGAAGTCAGGTTCGGGCGCCGTTCTCGGGCACTGGTGGTGGTGCACCTGCGGGCGGCATGCGTGGAGAGCGAGGGGCCGCTCGTGGCCGGCGGGGGCCGGGGTTGGCTTTCGAACCGGGTGGGACGGCTGCGCGGCGGGGAGAACTGGCGGGCGGGAGTTGTTTTACACCAGGTGGGAGTGGACTGATTCGAGGGGCGAATTCTACCCAGGGATCAGGGCACATACCCCGGCAATCCGACCGCGATGATAATGAGCGGGGCAATAGAAGCGATTGGCCTTTGGGGCGGGATACGGTTCCGCCGGTAGTCGAATAGCCTACTCGCTGCTGACTTTTGGAGAATGCGTGTGATGTCCTTTCGGTTGGGCCGTTGGCGGCACACGGTGCTGGCTTCTGCCCTGGGAATCTGTGTGGGGTTGGGGTCTCAGTCGGTGGCTGCTGACGATTCACGCGGTCGTCAGTGGCATCTCGATGCAATGAGTGCAGAAGAGTTGTGGCCTGTGAGTACGGGCAAAGGTGTGACCGTTGCTGTGATCGACTCGGGAGTGGACCCGGTTCCTGAGCTACGGGGGAGAGTGACGACTCGGAAGAGCTTCGTGGAATCTCCGCCTTCGGATGGTGGAGATGGCAATAGTCATGGTACGTCGATGGCGTCTTTGATTGCTGGGTCAGGAAGTTCGGGTGGTGTACAGGGGTTGGCCCCGGGCGTGAAGATCATGTCGCTGCAAACAAGGTACAGGGCCATAGCATTTGGTGGCGGTGAGAACTGGGGCTCGGCTATTCGATACGCCGCAGATCACGGAGCACGCATTATCAACTTGTCGCAGACTGCAACGGGAACGCTTGACCGGCACAAGCAGCAGATAGAAGACGCTGTCGAATATGCTACCAAGAAGGGCTTGGTGATTTTTGCAGCGACAGGAAATGATGGCGATAAGGGTAATGCTCCTAAGTACCCCTCCGCCTTCCCCGGAGTCGTAGGAGTCGGGGCAGTTGACCAGTCGGGCAAGGTGGCTCGCTTCTCCACTTACGGGCCGCAGGTGAAATTCGCTGCTCCTGGCGTGGATATTCCTAGCAGGTGTGTGAATGTTCAGGAGATGTGCCAAAACTCTGGCACCAGCGCCTCCACAGCACTTGCCTCCGCCTCGGCAGCTCTGATTTGGTCCAAACATCCGACCTGGACGGGTAACCAGGTCCTTCGCGTGATGATGCAGACGGCGAGTAAGCCGAAGGGGAAGGTGCCTAGTCCGTATATCGGGTACGGGATTATTCGGCCCGGACAGGTGCTGATCGACGGGAAGGGTGATCCGGGCGATCCCGATGTCAATCCGTTGTTGCCGCAGGAGGGCGAAAGGGAGGCAGGTTCTGGGAGTGGCTCGTCGTCAGCTCAGTCCGTGCCGCCGAGTAGGAGCGTTGAGGGCGGGGCTCACCCGGAGGGTGTTCGGCGTGCGGTGAAGGGGACTGCGTCTGATGGAGATGGTGGCGGGGATTCTGGGTTCTTGTGGGTTCTGCTGGGTGGTGGAGGCATTGCGGCAGTCGCCGCAACGGCATTCTTTTTCGCGCGAGCCCGTAGGTCGCAGTCGGCTCTGTAGTCAGTGAATATGGGTAGTAAGGATTGGAGAGGCTGCCGTTGTGGGTGGCTTCGCCGCGGTAATCAGAAAGGAGATGGGGATGGGGAGCGGGGAGTTCGATGGGCAGACTCTCGAAGGTTTGCATGCGATGTTGGCTGGTGCTGATCCCGCGAAGTTAGCTGGGGCGGGGAATGCGCTGAGTGATGCAGGGCCGAAGATTATGGAGGTTGGTAGGTATCTCAGGGGGCACGCTTCGCGTGTGGAGTGGCGTGGGGAAGCGGCTGAGGTTTTTCGCGAGTGGACACATGACTTCGCGTTGGAAGTGACTCGATTAGGGCATTATGCCAGCGCGGTCGGTAGCCATATGGTGAATGCGGGGCAGGCGTTGGCGGAGGCTAAGGCGGCGGTGCCGAAGCCTGTTGATGCGAAGAAGGCGCATGGTGATCCCGACGCCGATAAGGCGCTCATTGCTGATGGCACGGTCAAGCTGGAGCAGGCGATTCATCAGATGGAGCGGCTGTCCTCGTATTACCGGGCGGCGAAGGAGGATATTGAGGCAACCCCCGAGCCTGAATTTAAGCTACTGCGGGGTGATGGACGGGAGGCTGAAATTGGGACGCCCTACAGGTCTGACTCGGCCTCTGGCGTGCAGCCATCTCCAGCGGGAAGTACCCCGCTCGCACAGGTTTCGGGGCCTGGAGCGGATCGGGGTGTTGGGGATTCGGGTAGTGGGCGGGTTGGGGTTGGGAGTGCGACCACCTCGCGTGTAGGCATGGGGCTTGATGCTTTGGAGGGGGCGCCTTCGGTCGGTCGTGATGCGACCTCGGTGGTTGTACCTCCTGGGGAGGCGGCGCGGTCTTCAGAGCAGGGGCTTCCCCTGCTGCCCAGCCGTGTGGAGGCTCCGCCTGCGTATCGGCGGCCGAGCCTCCCAGGGGTGCCTGAGGTTGATGAGCAGCGTCCTCCGGTGCTGCCTTCGAGGTCTTCCGAGGGCCCTGTCAGGCAGGTGCGGTCGGCTGCGGGGGTGGATCGCCGTAACTTGACTGATCTGCCGGGCATTTCAGGTGGGCGTCGGCAGGGGGCGGGTGGTGTGTCGGATGTGGGGCGGTCGTCGCGCGGGTTGGTTGTGGGGGAGGAGTCGGTGGCTACGGGGCGGGGTGTTGCGAGGGGCGGAGTGCCGTCGGTGGGGAGCGTGCCGCCGGCGGTTAGTGGTGGAGGGCCGCATGGTGGTGGCCACAGTAGGCCGCAGGCGCCTCGTGTAGGGGCGCCGCCTGCGGCGGCGAACTCGCTGCGTGGGGTTGCTGGTGAGGAGCGGAGTGGTCCCGTCCGTGGGCCGCTTTCCGGTGTAGCTGGCGGCATGCCGGTCGGTGGCCCGGGAAGCACGGGAGAGCGCGGGGGTAGCAGACGAGGGCCAGGCCTGGCCATGGAGCCGGGAGGTACGGCAGCTACGCACCGAAATGGCTCAGCACGTGATGCCGAATTCACGCCTGGGGGAGCGGGGTTGATTCGAGGATCGGGCACGACGTCAGCATCTCGGGGTGGTCGTCGGAGGTCGCGAGAAGAGCGGAAGGGCGAAGGTCCTGAATGGCCCCTAGGGCGTGACACCGTTCCACCAACCGTTGAATAGAGTGGCCCTCCGTCACGACCAGGAGAATAGGCTTAGATGTTACTTCTGCTGACCCGTTGGTGGCGATGTGCGACCCATCTGATTCTGCTCGTAGGGATTGGGGTGGCTTTAGGGATTCCGCCAGCCGTGGCGGACGACTTTCAGCAGCGGCAATGGCATCTTGACGCAATGTCGGCCAGGGAGCTCTGGACGGTAGCTACCGGTAAGGGAGTTACTGTCGCCGTCGTTGACTCCGGAGTCGACCCGGTGACTGAACTACGTGGACGGGTCGTCGGCAGTAAGAACTTTGCCGGTGAACCGCCGCCAGACGGTGGTGATGGGAACGGCCATGGAACGCTCATGGCCTCACTCATTTCGGGTACGGGGGCTTCGGGTGGTGTGCAGGGTTTGGCCCCCGGGGCGAGCATTATTTCCTTGCAAACCGGCTATCGGAATCATTCAGTGTTCGATTTCTCGGTGAAAACCTGGATCCGTTCCATTAAGTATGCTGCGGACCACGGGGCGCGGATTATTAACTTCTCGCAAGGGGTTTCGGACCTGTCGAGCAGTGAGCAGCAGAGCTTGCACGAGGCGGTAGCTTATGCCCTTAGTAAGGGTTTGCTGATCTTCGCGGCAACGGGCAACAGCGCTAAGGAAGGTAACGTCGCAGGCTACCCAGCGAGTAGCCCTGGGGTGGTGGGTGTCGCTGCCGTCGATCGCGCGGGGAAAGTCGCCAGATTTTCGAATTTTGGGCCTCAAGTCAAACTCGCAGCCCCTGGAGTGGACATCCCGGCCAGGTGCGACAACGGCCAGGGCCTCTGTAGGTCGGAGGGCACCAGCGCCGCCACCGCCCTGGCCTCCGCCTCTGCCGCTCTCATCTGGTCCAAGCACCCGACGTGGACTAATAACCAGGTCCTCCGCGTGATGATGCAGACGGCGAGTAAGCCGAAGGGCAAGGTGCCGAGCCAGTACATCGGGTACGGGATTATTCGTCCCGGTCAGGTGCTGATCGATGGCAAGGGAGACCCGGGGGAGCCCGATGTCAATCCGCTGATGCCGCGGGAGGCGGAAAAGGGGAAGGAGGAGAAGCCGGCGGAGCGGCCAACTCCCGTCGCGACGGCGCCGAGTGGGGAGGCCACTCGGAGAGCTGAATCCGAAGATGCCCACCGTGCTGTCGACGGGCTTGCTTCCTCGGGAAGTGGGGACGGGGGCTCCGGGTTTTTGTGGCCGGCGTTGGGCATGGGGGGCGGTGTGGTGGTGCTGGGCGCGGTCGTCTTTTTCGTACGGCGCCGCCCTCAGTCGAGTGCCTAGCTCGCGGATGCCAGTCGTACGGTCGTACAGCGCGAACGAAAAGCAGAAACGCACAGTAAGAGCACGTCCAACGGAGGGGAATGCGTAATGGCTGGAAACCTGAAGGTAACCGAGGCCGAGCTCACGCAACTGATCACTGACTTGGATTTGATGGAGAGCTCGCTGGAGACCAAGATCCGGTCGTTGAACGGCGTGGTGGACCGGATCGAGTCGGGGTGGAAGGGCTCGGCTGCCGGCGCGTACAACCAGTTGCAGAGCGGTGTGAACCTGCACGCCCGGAAGATTCGGGAGCTGCTGGTTCTCATCGAGCAGGCAATGAAGATGAGCCGCGACGGGTTCTCGCAGCAGGAACTGGACCAGTTGCAGAAGTTCAAGAACATGCAGGGCGGCGAGGGCGGCGGCCAGAGCCGCATTCTCGACATGGCCTGACCGGCGAGAAGCCGTAAACCGTAGAACCGAAACCAAGGAGAGAAGATGTCGCTTCTCGTCACGTACGAAACCGTGACCACCGCCGCCAACGACGTCCGTACGACGGCGAACACCCTGAAGACCGAGCTCGACGAACTGCACCGGCGCGTGGAGCGGGTCGTCGCCACCTGGGAGGGTGACGCGCAGGTCGCCTTCCACGAGACCCAGACGCAGTGGAACACCTCCGTCAACGAGCTGACGAGCACGCTGCACCAGATCGCGCGGGCGCTCGACGACGCCACCGAGGGGTACCGCGCCACGGACAAGGCAGCCGCGGCCCAGTTCCGCATGTGAGACCCGTGCGGGCGTGACCCTGGAGCGCCGAAGGGCCCGCACGGTACGGCCGCTGGCCCGGCGGGTCCGATGGGGCGTGGGGCCTGGGCGCGTGGCGTACGTGTGTGGCGTACGCGGGCGGAGCCCGGAGCCGTAGGAGAAGGCCGCAGGAGAAGACCGTGCGGGGTGGGGGCCGGACATCCGGCCCCCACCCCCCCCCCCCCCCCCCCCCCCCACCGTCATGTGCGAGCCTCCCCGGCGTCTGGCTGCCGCGCAGGCCCGTCCGGCCGTGGCTCAGTTCTCCGGCAGCCAGCCCAACTGGACCAGTGGGGTACCTCGGCGGCGCGAGACGAAGACGCCCCGGCCGGGAGGCAGGGCCCGCGGGCGCACGCTGCCCAGGACCTCCCCCTCGGCCCGGTCGCCCGAGAGGACGACGCCCTGGGCACCGAGCTCCTTGATGCGCTGCATGAAGGGCTCGAAGGACGAGCGGGAGGCCCCCGCCGAGTTGCGCGCGATGATGAAGCGGATGCCGACGTCGCGCGCGAACGGCAGATGCTCGGTGAGCCCGCCCAGTGGGTTCCCGCTGCTGGTGGAGACGAGCTCGTAGTCGTCGATCACGACGAACAGTTGCGGCCCCGTCCACCAACTGCGGTCCCGTAGCTGCTGCGGGGTGACGTCGGAGGTCGGTGCGCGCCGTTCCATCACGGTCGCGATGGCGTCCATGTGGGTTTGCAGGGCGGTGGCGACCGGCGCGTACTCCAGCAGGCGCTCCGCGGGGACCGCGTCGAGCAGCGAGCGGCGGTAGTCGCCGACGACGATCATCGCTTCGTCCGGCCCGTACCGCTCCGTGATCTGCTTCGCGAGCAGACGCAGCAGCGCCGTCTTGCCCGATTCGCTCTCACCGAAGACGAGGAAGAACGGATCGGTCTCGAAGTTGACGTACACCGGCTCCAGGTTGGTCTCGTCGATGCCGATCGCGATGCCCTGCTGGGGGAACTCGAAGCCCTTGGGGAGCCGGTCGGAGGGGAGCCGGCGGGGGAGGAGCCGGACCGCGGGCGCGTGCGGGCCCGACCAGTGCGTGGTGACGCCGCGCACCAGCGCCGCTGTGGCGTCGGCGAGGCCGACCGGATCGCTGATCGCGTCCACGCGCGGCTGCGCCGCGATGAAGTGCAGCTTCTCGGGCACCTGGCCGCGGCCGGGGACGCCGGCCGGAACGTTGACGGCGACCTTGCGGTCGAACTCGGAGTCCAGCGCGTCACCGAGGCGCAGTTCGAGCCGGCTGAGGAGCTGGTCCTTGAGGTTGGCCCGGAGCTCCATGTACCGCGACGCGGTGATCACGACGTGGATGCCGTACCCCAGGCCGCGGGCCGCGATGTCGGTGACGACGCCCTCCAGCATGTCGTACTCCTGCTTGAACGCCCCCCAGCCGTCGACCAGCAGGAACACATCGCCCCACGGCTGGTCCGGGAGGTGCCCCGCGGCGCGCTGCCGGCGGTAGGAGGCGATGCCGTCGATGCCCTGGGCGCGGAAGTACTCCTCGCGGCGCGCGAGCACGCCCGCGACCTCGGCGACGGTGCGCCGCACCCGCTCCGGGTCCAGCCGCGAGGCGACCCCGCCCACATGCGGCAGGTCCGCGACGGCCGTCATGCCGTTGCCACCGAAGTCGAGCCCGTAGAACTGCACCTCCTGCGGGGTGTGGGTGAGCGCGAACGAGGCGATCAGCGTGCGCAGCAGCGTGGACTTGCCGGACTGCGGGCCGCCCACCACCAGCAGGTGGCCGGCGGCGCCGGAGAAGTCGCGGTACAGCACCTCCCGGCGCTGCTCGAAGGGCTTGTCGATGAGGCCGAGCGGGACGGTGAGGCCCCCCGCGCGCTGGTACCCGCCCGCGTGCAGGCCCCGTTCCGGCGCGGTGGCCAGCGGCGGCAACAACTGGTCCAGCGGCGGCGCCTCGTCCAGCGGCGGCAGCCACACCTGGTGGGCCGGCTGCCCCTGCCCCTCCAGCCGGCGCACGATCACGTCGAGCACCGTGTCCACCAGCGGGTCCTCGCCCGTACGTGGCCCCGCGGGCGAGGTCTGCGGGTCCGGCGGGCCGTAGCTGATCGGCACCGGGGCGGCCGTGAACGGCACCGGGCGCCGCTCGATGGGCAGCGGCCCGTCCGGGGACGCGGTCACGGCCGTGCGGTACGCGCCGGAGACGTACGCCGCCTTGAACCGGGTCATCTGCTCCGTGCCGAACTTCAGGTACCCGGAACCGGGGACGGACGGCAGGTGGTAGGCGTCCGGCACGCCCAGCGCCGTACGGGACTCGGCCGCCGAGAACGTGCGCAGGCCGATCCGGTACGACAGGTAGGTGTCCAGGCCGCGCAACCGCCCCTCCTCCAGCCGCTGCGAGGCCAGCAGCAGGTGCACGCCCAGGGAGCGGCCGATGCGGCCGATCTGGATGAACATGTCGATGAAGTCCGGCTTGGCGGACAGCAGTTCGCTGAACTCGTCGATCACCAGGACCAGCGAGGCCAGCGGCTCCAGCGGGGCGCCCGCGGCGCGCGCCTTCTCGTAGTCGTGGATGTTGGCGAAGTTGCCGGCGGCGCGGAGCAGTTCCTGGCGGCGCTGTAGCTCACCGCGGATGGAGTCGCCCATCCGGTCGACCAGGGTCAGGTCGTCGGCCAGGTTGGTGATGACCGCCGAGACGTGCGGCATGCGGGACATGCCGGTGAAGGTGGCACCACCCTTGAAGTCGGCGAGCACGAAGTTGAGCGTCTCGGACGAGTGCGTCACCGCGAGCCCGAGGACCAGCGTCCGCAGCAGCTCCGACTTGCCCGAACCGGTCGCGCCGACGCACAGGCCGTGCGGTCCCATGCCCTCCTGCGCCGCCTCCTTGAGGTCGAGCATCACGGGCTGGCCGTCCTCGCCCACGCCGATCGGCACGCGCAGCCGCTCGGACTGGGTACGCGGGCGCCACGTGCGCGTGACGTCCACCGAAGCCGCGTCGCCGAGTCCCAGCAGGTCCGTGAAGTCCAAGTTGGCCAGCAGCGGCTCGTCATCGTCGCCGCTGCCCATGCGCAGCGGCGCCAACTGGCGCGCCAGCGCCTCCGCCGCCTCCGGGGACAGGGCGTCGGGAACCCCCTCGTACCGCACGCCGGCACCCGAGTCCAGGCGCAGCCGCCCCGGTTGCACCTCCACCGAGAGACCGCCGCGCAGTTCGTCCAACTCGCCGGCGACCACCTCGACGACGGTGACGCCCTGCAACCCCTCGGGCGCCGCGAACACCGAGTCCGGCGGGACCATGCCGCCGTCCAGCACGATCACCAGGTGCGGCTGGTCCAACAGCGGCTGGCCGTCGCGGTTGAACCGGGGGCGCCCGTCCAGCCGCCCGGCGAGCAACTCCTCCAGCTCACCCAGGTCGTCGCCGAACAGCCGCTTCGTGCCGGCCCCGTCCACGGAGCCGGACAACTGCGTGTGCGGCAGCCACTTCGTCCAGTCCCAGCGCTGCACCGCGCCCGGCGCCGCCACCACCGCGACCAGCAGGTCATCCGGCGAGTGCAGCGCCGCCAACTGGGCCACCAGCGCCCGCGCCAGGCCGTGCGCGGCGCGGGGCTCACCCGAAAGGGTCAGGTGGTAGAACCGGCGCAGCGAGATCGCCATCGGCAGGCCGTCCAGGGCCCCGTGCACGGCCACGAACCGCTGCATGGCACCGGCCGACAGCGGCTCCAACTCGTCGACCGGCGCGGTGTCGGGGGTGACCAGGGGCGTGGCGAGCTGCTGTGCGCCGAGGCCGACCCGCACCTGCCCGAAGTCCGGGTCGCTGATCCGCCGCTCCCACACCCGGCTCGGCGCGTCGCCCGACGAGCGCGCGCCCGCCTCCGCGACCAGCGCCCACAGTTGGTCCGGCGCCGGGTGCAGGTAGAACTGGGCGTCGCGCTGCGCGCGTGCGGTGCGCCGGATCTGGCGCCGGGTCTGCGCCAGGTACTTCAGGTAGTCCCGCCGTACGTCGGCCAACTGCCCCTGGGTGCCCCGGCGGTAGCGCACGAACTGGGCGACCACCATGCCCACCGTGGAGACCAGCATCAGCGCGCCCATCACGCGCATGAACGGCGGCGTGCCCGGCATGAAGAAGAACACCACCGACGAGCCCATGCCGAGCATCGGCAGGAGCTGCATCAGCACGCCCTCCTGCTGGCCGCGGGGTAACTCGGGCGGCGGTTCGAGCCGCAGCTCCTCCGACGGCACGTCGGAGGGCAGCGCCCGAGGCGGGCGCTTGACGACGATCTGACTCACCGGTCCACCAACCCCCGTAGAACGCCGGCACATTAAGACAAATGAGGACGCATGGTCCCGCGGCGCCGGACTCTCGTTTCGTATGAGTGATCCTACTGACACGCTCTGACATCAAGCTCGGTAGGGTGACCCGGCGCGCATCTGTCCGGCACAGGTCAAACAGAAGGGTCCCTTGGTGAGTTCGACCGCAACGACCGGCTACTGCCGCGTCACCGTCGTTGCTCCCGACAGCCGCATCGACGTCGCCCTGCCCGACGACATCGCGGTGGCCGACGTCTACCCCGAAATCCTCCGGCTGTCCGGCCAGACCCAACCCCCGGGCACGCCCACCGGCTACCACCTGCTGCGCCGTGACGGCACCGTCCTCGACGGGGCCCGCACCCTGGCCGCACAACGCGTACTGGACGGCGAACTGCTCAGCCTGCGCCCGTTCGCCGACTCCCTGCCGCCCGCCGTCTTCGACGACGTGTCCGACGCAGTGGCGACCGCCGTCACGCGCGACCGGCTGCTGTGGCGCGAGGACATGCTGCGCACCGCGGGGCTGGCGGGCGGGGTGCTGCTGCTCGTCATGATGGGCTTCGTGCTCTGGTACGCGGACCCCGAACGGCACTCCATGCACGGCCTGCCGGGCATCGTCGCCGGTGTGACCGCGGTGCTGCTGACGGCGCTGGCCGGGGTGCGGGCGCGGGTGTACGACGATCGCGCGTCGGCCGTCGCGCTCGGTCTCGGCGCCATGCCCCACCTGCTGATCGCGGGCTCCGGGGTGATCGCGGCGGACCCGGGTGAGGGGCCGGGACGGCTCCAGTTCCTCCTCGGCTGCACCTGCGTGCTGGTGGCTTCGGTGCTGCTCGTCGCGCTGACGCCGGACGGGGACGCGCCGTTCGTCGCCACGGCGTTCGCCGCGACGGTGGGGGTCCTCGCGGTGTTCTGCGCCATCCTCGCCGACGCCTCCGCCACGGACGCCGCCGCGGTGTGCGCCCCGGTCGCGATCGGCGCGCTGGCCTTCCTGCCGGGGCTCTCCACCCGCGTCGCGCGGCTGCCGATCGGTTACGCGTCGCCGTACAGCGCGGCCAGCATCGACTTCGACGCCGACCCCGACGACCCGCCCTCACCTGACCCGGTCGACGCCGAACGCATCGCCGCCCAGGCGCGACGCGGGCACGAGCTGCTGCTCGGCCTGGTCGGCGGGTGCAGCGTGGTCGTCATCGGGGCTGCGGCGGTGCTGGGCTTCTCCGACGCGCGGTGGGCACAGGTGCTGGCGCTGGCCGCGGGCGCGGCCATGCTGCTGCGCGCCCGCCTCTTCCGGTACACCGCCCAGGTCGCCTGCGTCCTCGTGGCCGGCATCGCCGCCATCGGCGTCCTGCTCCTCGGGCTGGCCCTGCACACTCCCGAGCACCTGAGGCAGGAACTGCTGAGCGGCGACCGGACGGGCCTGGACGTCCGCACCGTCTGGATCGCCGGCGCCATCGCCGCCGGGACGGCGCTGATCGTGGCACTCGGACTGATCATCCCAGCGAAGGGGCTGACCCCCTTCTGGGGCCGCGTCTCGGACCTGCTGGAGGGCGCGCTGCTGCTGTCGCTGGTACCGCTGTGCCTGGCCGTACTCGACGTCTACAACGAGGCGCGGAGCATGACGAGCGGCTAGCGCAGGCCGCAGCGCCATCACGGAGCCCACCACGCGGCCCCGCACGACCGCACGCGCAGCCCCGCAGCGGCGCCCGCCTGTTGTGGGGCCGCGTGGGGCATGGGGCTTGCGGGTCGCGGCCCCATACGCGCCCAAGCGGCGCCTACGCGGATGCGCGGACGCCCCGTCACGGGGCTTCGCCGCGCGGCCCCGGAGCGGGGCGCCCTACCGCACTCCTCCTCGTCGCCCCGAGCCGAACCGTTGCCCGCTCCTCGCGCGCGAGGCTTCACCGTGCTGTGCCCCGTGTGCGGGGCCTCGCAGCGCTGCTCTTCCTCCTCGCGCTCTTCGCGCGCGTGGTCCGCAGCCCCGTCCCCATCGCCAACCCCCGCGCGCGAGGCTCTCCCGTGCCCCGTGCCCCGTGCCCCGTGCCCCGTGCCCCGTGCCCCGTGCCCCGTGCCCCGCACGACGCCGCGGCGCCCCGTAGCCCCGTCCGCTCCGTGCCGGCACAACCGGTGCGGACTCAGCCGGCACCATCGCGCCCGCCCACCACCAGCCCACGCCGGCTCCCAGCCCCAGCTCCACCTCGCGCCCCCACCCCAGCCCCCGCCCAGCCGCGGTCCGGGCCCTCCGAAGTGGCTGGTACGCTGTGTGACGGCCGTGTGTGTACGCGTTTCCGGAGGATCTGGAATCAGCGCTCAGCGGACCCCGCCTTCCGAGTCATGGAAGATCCCCCGCGATTGAGACCGGGGGCACTCGGTGGCCAAATCGAGATTCCTGAAGGAGTACGCGTGTCGCTCGACGCCGCAACGAAGAAGCAGATCATGTCCGAGTTCGCCACCAAGGAGGGTGACACCGGCTCCCCCGAGGTGCAGGTGGCCCTGCTGTCGCGCCGTATCTCGGACCTGACCGAGCACCTCAAGACGCACAAGCACGACCACCACTCGCGTCGTGGCCTGCTGCTCCTGGTCGGTCAGCGTCGCCGCCTGCTGCAGTACCTGGCCAAGAAGGACATCACGCGCTTCCGTGCGCTCGTCGAGCGCCTCGGCATCCGCCGTGGTGCGGCCGGCGCCAAGTAGTTCGCCGTGGAGGGAGCGGTTCCCGCGACTGGGGGCCGCTCCTTCGCCGTACGGGCACGGGGCGCTCACCCGGAAGGGTGACCGTAACGGGTCTTCCGTACGGCGCCGGGGTTCTGTTCCACCGGCTGACCACGGTGCGCCCCACGGGGCTGGACGGCCGTCACGCGGCCCTGGCTCGTCGAGGCACCGGCGCTGTGTCACCGTCAGGCCGGCACCAGGCCGTGCGCCGGCCGCCCGCACCTGGTGCGACCGGCAGCGGCCCGGTACGGCGACGATGCGGGCGCGGGCCGTTCCTGGCCGAACCGGGCCGACGCCCGCGCGACACAGCGCGTACCCGAGGCTGGTCCCGTACGGCAGGTACGCCGTCTCCCGCCGTACCGCAGTACGGCACAGGGCGCGCCATCGGCCGCTCACCCGGCCGGTGCGGTGGGGCACACATCACCGGTCCCCCTGCATCAGGCGCCGTGGCCAGCGGCAACGAGTGGGGACCTGCGGAAAACCAGCAGACAACGGGCCGGTCGGCGGCCAGAATCAGCAGGGCCCGCGCCGCGCCCCGTGACGACGATCGCCCGGCCGCCCGGGCCCGACCCGATCACCGGGCCCACCGCGGGCCACACGCCCCGCGGGACGGCGCCACGAGTTGCCACGTCCGTGGCGCTGACGAGAACCCCATAGGGTCCCCATCGGGACCCCCACCTAGACGTACGGAGCCGCACCGCGGCCCGTACCCCGCCCCGGCGGGCGCGCTCCCCGCGAGCGGTACGCCCGACGCAGCGGGGACCCGAGGCCACCGAAACGCGGCACCACGTCGCGGCGGCGGTCTCCCGGACGGACGTCTCAGCCGTCGTGGCGACGGCTGAAGGTTTGTAGTCTGGTCCCATAACGCCATAACGAACGAGGGGGAGCGCCCTCTTTCCGCCGAAACGAGGCCGCAGGCGCCGGTCCTCGGTAGTGGCTCCCGGAACTGGCAATTCCGGTGGCTTCGATCGAAGACCGGCCCGGCCGCCGGAACCTAGCGGCACGAGCGCTCCTCCACCCCCGTCCCCCGTCACCCGGACGAGGGACGCAGACGAGGAGATTTCCCTGGTGGAGAACGAGACCCACTACGCCGAAGCCGTCATCGACAACGGCAGCTTCGGCACCCGCACCATCCGCTTCGAGACGGGCCGTCTGGCCCGTCAGGCCGCCGGTTCCGCGGTGGCCTACCTGGACGACGACACCATGGTGCTGTCGGCCACCACGGCTTCCAAGCACCCGAAGGACCAGCTCGACTTCTTCCCCCTGACGGTGGACGTCGAGGAGCGGATGTACGCAGCCGGCAAGATCCCCGGCTCCTTCTTCCGTCGTGAGGGCCGCCCCTCCGAGGACGCGATCCTCACCTGCCGCCTGATCGACCGCCCGCTGCGCCCGTCCTTCAAGAAGGGCCTGCGCAACGAGATCCAGATCGTCGAGACGATCATGGCGCTCAACCCCGACCACCTCTACGACGTGGTCGCGATCAACGCCGCCTCCTGCTCCACGCAGCTCGCCGGCCTGCCCTTCTCCGGCCCCATCGGCGGCACCCGGGTCGCGCTGATCAACGGCCAGTGGGTGGCCTTCCCGACCCACACCGAGCTGGAGAACGCCGTCTTCGACATGGTCGTGGCCGGCCGGGTCCTGGACGACGGCGACGTCGCGATCATGATGGTCGAGGCCGAGGCCACCGAGAAGACCATCCAGCTCGTCAAGGACGGCGCCGAGGCCCCCACCGAGGAGGTCGTGGCCGCCGGTCTTGAGGCAGCCAAGCCGTTCATCAAGGCGCTCTGCCAGGCGCAGTCCGACCTCGCCGCCAAGGCCGCGAAGCCGACCGGCGAGTTCCCGGTCTTCCTCGACTACCAGGACGACGTCCTGGAGGCGCTGTCCGCCGCCGTCCGCAGCGAGCTGGCCCAGGCGCTGACCATCGCCGGCAAGCAGGAGCGCGAGGGCGAGCTCGACCGCGTCAAGGCCGTCGCCGCCGAGAAGCTGCTGCCGCAGTTCGAGGGGCGCGAGAAGGAGATCTCCGCCGCGTACCGCTCGCTCACCAAGAGCCTGGTCCGCGAGCGCGTGATCAAGGAGAAGAAGCGCATCGACGGCCGTGGCGTGACGGACATCCGTACGCTCGCCGCCGAGGTCGAGGCGATCCCGCGGGTGCACGGCTCGGCGCTGTTCGAGCGCGGCGAGACCCAGATCCTGGGCGTCACCACGCTGAACATGCTCCGCATGGAGCAGCAGCTCGACACGCTGTCGCCGGTGACGCGCAAGCGCTACATGCACAACTACAACTTCCCGCCGTACTCCACCGGTGAGACCGGCCGCGTGGGCTCGCCCAAGCGCCGCGAGATCGGCCACGGCGCGCTCGCCGAGCGGGCGCTCGTGCCGGTGCTGCCGACGCGCGAGGAGTTCCCGTACGCCATCCGCCAGGTCTCCGAGGCGCTCGGCTCCAACGGTTCGACCTCGATGGGTTCGGTCTGCGCCTCCACCATGTCGCTGCTGAACGCCGGTGTGCCGCTCAAGGCCCCGGTCGCCGGCATCGCCATGGGTCTGATCTCGCAGGAGATCGACGGCGAGACGCACTACGTCACCCTCACCGACATCCTCGGTGCCGAGGACGCCTTCGGTGACATGGACTTCAAGGTCGCGGGCACCAAGACCTTCGTCACCGCGCTCCAGCTCGACACCAAGCTCGACGGCATCCCGGCGTCGGTGCTGGCCGCCGCGCTCAAGCAGGCCCGGGACGCGCGCCTGCACATCCTCGACGTGATGAACGAGGCCATCGACGTCCCGGACGAGATGTCCCCGAACGCGCCCCGCATCATCACCGTCAAGATCCCGGTGGACAAGATCGGCGAGGTCATCGGCCCCAAGGGCAAGATGATCAACCAGATCCAGGAGGACACCGGCGCCGACATCACGATCGAGGACGACGGCACCATCTACATCGGTGCCGCCGACGGCCCGGCCGCCGAGGCCGCCCGCGCCACGATCAACGGCATCGCCAACCCGACCATGCCGGAGGTCGGCGAGCGCTACCTGGGTACGGTCGTCAAGACCACCACCTTCGGCGCGTTCGTGTCGCTGCTGCCGGGCAAGGACGGCCTGCTGCACATCTCGCAGATCCGCAAGCTCGCCGGTGGCAAGCGCGTGGAGAACGTCGAGGACGTGCTCGCCGTCGGTGCCAAGGTGCAGGTCGAGATCGCCGAGATCGACCAGCGCGGCAAGCTCTCCCTGATCCCCGTGATCGAGGGCGAGGACGGCGACGACAAGAAGGACGAAGCCGCCCAGTGATGCAGCTTTCCCCTTCGGGCGGATCGCACCGTGCGACGGCCCGCCCCTCCACCGAGGGGCGGGCCGTCGCCCGTACCCGGTCCACCACCAAGACCCTCCTCAAGGGCGAGAACGGCATCGGTACGGTGCGTCGCACCACCCTCCCCGGGGGGCTGCGCGTGGTGACCGAGACGCTGCCCTCCGTGCGGTCGGCCACCTTCGGCATCTGGGCGCACGTCGGCTCGCGGGACGAGACGCCGGCGCTCGGCGGCGCCACGCACTACCTGGAGCACCTGCTCTTCAAGGGCACGGAGCGGCGCAGCGCACTGGACATCTCGGCCGCCATCGACGCGGTCGGCGGCGAGATGAACGCGTTCACGGCCAAGGAGTACACCTGCTACTACGCGCGGGTGCTCGACTCGGACCTGCCGCTGGCCATCGACGTCGTCTGCGACATGCTGACCAGTTCGCTGATCGAACCCGCGGACGTGGACGCCGAACGCGGCGTCATCCTCGAAGAGATCGCGATGACCGAGGACGACCCGGGCGACTGCGTGCACGACCTGTTCGCGCAGACCATGTTCGGTGACACCCCGCTGGGCCGCCCCGTCCTCGGCACCGTCGACACCGTCAACGCGCTCAGCGCCGACCGCATCCGCCGCTTCTACCGCAAGCACTACGACCCCACCCACCTGGTCGTCGCCGCCGCCGGCAACGTCGACCACGCGCGGGTCGTACGCCAGGTCAGGGCTGCCTTCGACCGGGCCGGGGCGCTGGAGCGGGAGGACGTCACGCCGATGGCGCCGCGCGGTGGCAGCCGGGCGATCCGCACCGCGGGCCGGGTCGACCTGGTCGCCCGCAAGACGGAGCAGGCGCACATCGTCCTCGGCATGCCCGGCATCGCCCGCACCGATGACCGGCGCTGGGCGCTCGGCGTGCTCAACACGGCGCTCGGCGGCGGCATGAGCTCGCGCCTGTTCCAGGAGGTGCGGGAGAAGCGCGGCCTGGCCTACAGCGTGTACTCCTACACCTCCGGCTTCGCCGACTGCGGCCTGTTCGGCGTGTACGCGGGCTGCCGCCCGAGCCAGGTGCACGACGTGTTGCGGATCTGCCGCGACGAACTCGACCAGGTCGCCGAGAAGGGGCTCACCGACGAGGAGCTGCGCCGGGCCATCGGCCAGCTCTCCGGCTCCACGGTGCTGGGCCTCGAAGACACCGGCGCACTGATGAACCGCATCGGCAAGAGCGAACTGTGCTGGGGCGACCAGATGTCGGTCGACGACATGCTCCAGCAGATCGCCTCGGTCACCGCGGACGACGTGCGCGAGATCGCCCGTACGATCCTGGGCCAGCGGCCCTCCCTGTCGGTGATCGGCCCCCTGAAGGACAAGCAGGCCAGCCGGCTCGACGAGGTGGTGGCCTGACCCACCGCCCCGTACGGCCTGTGACTCTGGTCATGGTCCGTACGGGGCGGTACGGGCAGGTGTGGGGCAGGAGTGGGCAGTGCGGGCCCGACACGGAGCCGCTACGGGGCGGGCCCAGCGCGCTCTGTGGCCCCGCGGCTCCGTCCTCCGTGGCTCCGCACCTGTGGCTCCGTGGGGAGGGGAAGGGGGCGCGCTCTGTGCTCCGTATCCTGCGGGGGTGGGACTTGGTCGTGCCGCGTGGTTCCGCTCCGGCGCTCCGTGCTCCGTCCTCCGCGGACGGAGCCCCCACCGGGGCACCCACCGGTCTATCCGTCCTCGCCCCCCACATCGCCGCCCCGTCCGGTGCCAGCCGGTAGGCCCGCGGCCCCACCCACTCGCCAGAGCGAAGGAAAGCCACACAGATGAGCAAGCTGCGCGTAGCCGTGATCGGAGCCGGAGGCCGCATTGGCTCGGAGGCCGTACGAGCGGTCGAGGCGGCCGACGACCTGGAACTCGTCGCCACGCTGCGGCGCGGCGACCGGCTGGAGACGCTGACCGAGGCCGGTGCCCAGGTGGCGGTCGAGCTGACGAACCCGGACGCGGTCATGGACAACCTGGAGTTCTGCGTACGCAACGGCATCCACGGCGTCGTCGGCACCACCGGCTGGACCGACGAGCGGCTGGCCGGGCTGGGGGAGTGGCTGGCGGCTTCCCCGGAGACCGGCGTGCTCATCGCCCCGAACTTCTCCATCGGCGCCGTCCTCACCATGCGCTTCGCGCAGCAGGCAGCCAGGTTCTTCGAGTCGGTCGAGGTCATCGAACTGCATCACCCCAACAAGGCGGACGCCCCGTCCGGCACCGCGACCCGCACCGCGCAGCTCATCGCGGCGGCCCGACGGGAGGCGGGCAGCCCGCCGCAGCCGGACGCCACGAGCACCGCACTGGAGGGGGCGCGGGGGGCCGACGTGGACGGCGTGCCGGTGCATTCCGTACGGTTGCGCGGGCTCCTCGCCCACCAGGAAGTCCTGCTCGGTGGCACCGGCGAGACGCTGACCATCCGGCACGACTCCCTGCACCACAGCTCCTTCATGCCCGGCATCCTGCTCGGCGTGCGGCGCGTGGTGACGACCCCGGGCCTGACCTTCGGGCTGGAACACTTCCTGGACCTGGACTGAGAACTGTGCGCGCAAAGATCACCTACTTCGCCCTCGCGGCGGTCCTGATCGTCTACTTCGTGCTCGTCGGCAGCCGCGGCGTGCTCCTGATCCAACAGGGCACGCTCCTGACCGTCTCGTTCGGCGTGGGCGTGCTGGTGCTGCCCGCCATCGGCGCCTGGTTCCTGTGGCAGAGCACGAAGTTCGCCCGCTCCGCCGGCCGGCTGGCCAAGGAACTTGAGGCCGAAGGGGCGCTACCGGTCGACGACCTGGCCCGTACCCCCGGCGGCCGGATCGACCGCGAAGCGGCGGACGCGGTCTTCGCCGAACGCCGCGCCGAGACGGAGGCGGCCCCGGACGACTGGCGCACCTGGTTCCGGCTGGCGATCGCGTACTACGACGCCCGGGACACCCCGCGGGCCCGCAAAGCGATGCAGCGCGCCATCAACCTGCACGACGGCCAGCCGGTACGCGGCTGACGCCTCCGTACGGAGCCCCGCCCCGCACGCCTCATGACGGCGACGGCCCCGATACGTGGCCCGGTCCACTCCGCCCCGTCCCCGGCCCCTGTCCCGCCTCCTCCGTCCCACCCACCGGCACCGGTGACGGGGCACGGGGCACGGGGCGCGGGGCGTACGGCCCCGCACGGGGCACGGGGCTGGTGGGGGCGGGAGCGAGCGTGTGGCATGAGGGTGCTGAGGAGCAGGACGCGGAGCGTGGGGTCCAGCCGAGTACGGGGGCGCGAGGTGCACGGGTCGGCGGCGGGCGACGGCCTGCGCGCGCTGCGCCGTACGCTCCGTAGCGTCCCAGACCGCGCTGCTCAGCACCATGCACCGCCCCGGAGACCACCCGCCGCGCGCTGCGCTCCGGGGCGTACCGCGACGCCCGTCGCGAGACCCCGCCCCGCCACACGATTGCCCCGCATCACCGCTGCACCGGGCAGGCAAATCCCAGGCGCCCCACTCGGTCACAGGCGCGAGCCACTTCTACGAGCTGCCCCATGCGCTCCGTGGCGCCCAGCGCCGCGCGCTCCGCAGCGCCCCCACCGGCGCGTCCCACCCGTTTCGTAAGACCGTTTCGTAAGACCGTCTCGCACGCCCCATCTCGCACGCCGCCCCCCGAATCGTGTGCCGGGTCCGCGAGCGGGCTCCCCACCGCACGCTCCGTGGCGCGCGGCCCCGTGGGGCCGTTCCCCCTACGCGTGCTCGGCCGCCCAGGCCTCGACGGCGTCGGCCGCGCGCTCGAAGGCGGGGCCGCGGCCGAGGAAATCGCTGTTGTGGTCCGTCACCAGGGTGCGCAACACGTCCCCGCCCGCCGTCGTGATCACCAGCGCCTGTCCCTGGACGGTACGCGGCAGGCCGAGCAGCTTCACCGGCTGCTGCCGGGTCCGTACGCCACCCACCTGGGTCCAGGCCAGCGTCGTGGTGGACAGGAAGCCGGTGTGCCGCAGCCCGTGCCGGCTCACCCACACGCCGACCCGCAGGGAGCGCACCGCGCTGAGGATGGTGACCGCCGCGATGGCCACGCAGACGCCGGCCCCCGGCAGCGACCCGGCCAGGGCGATGACCGTGGCGGACAGCAGCACGAACGAGGCGAGCAGCAACAGTACGGCTGCCACTCCCACGCGCCACGGGCCCGGCCGGTACGGGCGGCGCCACTGTTCGCGGTCCTCGTACGGCAGGGGCAGTGGCCCGGCCGCCGCCTCGTCGAACTCGCGGTCGGCCGTCAGAAAGGTCAAAGGCACGGGCTCGTCCTCACTCACCAGCACACTCGGCTGTGCGGGGGTGAGGCTACCTTCAGCGCCCGTCGGCCGCCTCGGAGCGGGGTACCTGCTGCGTCGGGTGTGACTGCGTGTCCAGCGACGGCAGCCCGAACAGCAGCGCGCCCACGAAGCCCGCCGCTATGGTCAGCCCGATCAGCGTCCGCCCCGCTATCTGGCCCGGCGTGGAGGGCTCCTTGGGCGGCGGCGCCACGTCGTCACGGAACCGGTCGGCCTCGGCGACGAAGGCGAAGGGCACGGACTCTCGCCGTCGGAACATCGTGGCTGCTCTCCTCAATTTCGGGCCGTGTGCGGCGGTGTCCAGCCGGGCCGGGGCCGATGTCGTTGTCCGGGAAACGCTTGAGCGACCCGATACGTGCCCGTTTCGGCCGCTTACACGAAAATATCAACCGTCGCACCGCCCTCGACCATCAGGGTCCGTTTTGTCGTGCAAGCGTTGTACGGGGCGTATGCGCCTGGACTGTCAGTGCTGCCCCGTAAGCTGGGCGCCGCCCGAGCGAAGCAACTGGAAGAGGGACCCGCAGTGACCGACACCGCCGCGAAGCGCGCTACGGCGAGTTTCCGCAGTGACATGACCGTCGAGCTGGTCAAGCACAGCGCCGCCGACTCCGATGTGCTGTGGGCCGCCCGGGTCTCCACGGCGGGCGAGCAGTCCCTCGACGAGCTCACCAAGGACCCCGAGCGCTCCAAGGGCCTGATCAACTACCTGATGCGGGACCGGCACGGCAGCCCCTTCGAGCACAACTCGATGACCTTCTTCATCAGCGCCCCGATCTTCGTCTTCCGCGAGTTCATGCGGCACCGCGTCGGGTGGTCGTACAACGAGGAATCGGGCCGCTACCGGGAGCTCCAGCCGGTCTTCTACGTCCCCGACGAGTCCCGCAAGCTGGTGCAGGAGGGCCGCCCCGGCAAGTACCGGTTCGTCGAAGGCACCCAGGCCCAGCAGGAGCTCACCGGCAAGGTGATGACGGACGCCTACGCGCACGCGTACGAGGCGTACCAGGAGATGCTGGCCGCCGGCGTCGCCCGCGAGGTGGCCCGTGCGGTGCTCCCCGTCGGCCTGTACTCCTCGATGTACGCGACGTGCAACGCGCGCTCCCTCATGCACTTCCTCGGCCTGCGCACCCAGCACGAACAGGCGGCCGTGCCGTCCTTCCCGCAGCGCGAGATCGAAATGGTGGGTGAACTCATGGAGGTCGAGTGGGCCCGGCTGATGCCACTCACCCACGCTGCGTTCAACGCCAACGGCCGGGTCGCCCCCTGAGCCCGAAGGCCGCCCCAGGCGCCCCGCGGCGGGGTTCCAGCCCTAGCGATCTGTCCAGATTGCGACTTTTGAGCCTATTCATCTAGGCTGACCAATGGGCCCGGCACTGTCTGAACCCCCGAGCAGGCAGTGCCGGTGCCTCCCCTCTGATGTCCCGTCGCGGTGCAAGTGTGACCTTCTCGCGTTGCATTTCGCTCGGGTTTGTCCGACACCGACCGTCCCCCGAGGGAGCACGCCAGGGTGTGCTGCGAGTAGCGTGGTGCCCATGGCTCCGACTTCCCCATCGCAGACCCCCTTCGGGCGCGTGCTGACCGCCATGGTCACGCCGTTCACGGCTGACGGCGCGCTCGACCTCGACGGCGCCCAGCGCCTCGCCGCCCACCTCGTGGACGCGGGCAACGACGGCCTCATCATCAACGGCACCACCGGCGAGTCACCCACGACCAGCGATGCGGAGAAAGCCGAGCTCGTACGAGCCGTCGTCGAGGCGGTGGGCGACCGGGCGCACGTCGTCGCCGGGGCCAGCACCAACGACACCCGGCACAGCGTGGGCCTGGCCCGCGCCGCAGCCGCGGCCGGCGCACACGGCCTGCTCGCCGTCACCCCGTACTACAGCAAGCCGCCGCAGGAGGGTTTGCTCCGGCACTTCACGGCCATCGCCGACGCGACCGAGCTGCCCGTCATGCTGTACGACATCCCGGGCCGCAGCGGAGTCCCGATCAGCACCGAGACCATCGTCCGGCTCGCGGAGCACCCCCGCATCGTGGCCAACAAGGACGCCAAGGGCGACCTCGGCCGAGCGAGCTGGGCCATCGCCCGCTCCGGCCTCGCCTGGTACTCGGGCGACGACATGCTGAACCTCCCGCTGCTCTCGGTCGGCGCCGTCGGCTTCGTCTCCGTCGTCGGCCACCTGGTCAGCCCCGAGCTGCGCGCCCTCCTCGACGCGCACCTGACCGGGGACGTCGCCAAGGCGACCGAGATCCACCAGCAGTTGCTCCCGGTCTTCACCGGCATGTTCCGCACCCAGGGCGTCATCACCACCAAGGCCGCGCTCACCCTCCAGGGGCTGCCCGCCGGCCCGCTCAGGCTGCCGCTCGTCGAGCTGTCCGCGGAGGAAACCGAGCAGCTCAAGCGAGATCTCGCCGCCGGTGGGGTACAGCTCTAACCACAGACTTCACAACCGAATATCGGCCCTTTGCAAGTGCACGAATGACACCCGCGCCACGTGCCTCTCTGCGCCCCAGTGGAGCAGAGGACATGTGGCGCGCGTGGTAAGGAGAGTCTTTTGAGTCATCCGCATCCAGAACTCGGCCCGCCCCCGAGGCTCCCCAAGGGCGGCCTGCGCGTGACCCCGCTCGGCGGTCTCGGCGAGATCGGCCGCAACATGACCGTCTTCGAGTACGGCGGACGGCTGCTGATCGTCGACTGCGGAGTGCTCTTCCCCGAGGAGGAGCAGCCCGGAGTTGACCTGATCCTGCCGGACTTCACGTCCATCCGTGACCGCCTCGGCGACATCGACGGCATCGTCCTCACGCACGGGCACGAGGACCACATCGGCGGGGTGCCGTATCTGCTCCGCGAGAAGCCCGACATCCCGCTGATCGGCTCCAAGCTGACGCTGGCGCTGATCGAGGCGAAGCTCCAGGAACACCGCATCCGGCCGTACACGCTGGAGGTGACCGAGGGGCACCGGGAGCGCATCGGCCCCTTCGACTGCGAGTTCGTCGCGGTCAACCACTCCATCCCGGACGCGCTCGCGGTCGCCATCCGCACCCCGGCGGGCATGGTCGTGCACACCGGCGACTTCAAGATGGACCAGTTGCCGCTGGACGGTCGCCTCACCGACCTGCCCACCTTCGCCAAGCTCGGCGAGGAGGGCATCGACCTGCTGCTCTCGGACTCCACCAACGCCGAGGTGCCCGGATTCGTCGCCCCCGAGCGCGACATCTCGGGCGTGCTGCGCCAGGTGTTCGCGAGCGCCGAGCGGCGCATCATCGTGGCGAGCTTCGCCAGCCACGTGCACCGCATCCAGCAGATCCTGGACGCGGCACACGAGTACGGCAGGCGCGTCGCCTTCGTCGGCCGCTCGATGGTCCGCAACATGGGCATCGCCCGCGACCTGGGCTACCTGCGGGTTCCGCCGGGGCTCGTGGTGGACGTACGGGCGCTGGACGACCTGCCGGACGACGAGATCGTGCTGGTGTGTACGGGCTCGCAGGGCGAGCCGATGGCCGCGCTCTCCCGGATGGCCAACCGGGACCACCAGATCCGCATCGTCCAGGGCGACACGGTCATCCTGGCGTCCTCGCTCATCCCGGGCAACGAGAACGCGGTGTACCGGGTGATCAACGGCCTCACTCGGTGGGGCGCCAACGTCGTCCACAAGGGCAACGCCAAGGTGCACGTCTCGGGCCACGCCTCGGCGGGCGAGCTGCTGTACTTCTACAACATCTGCAAGCCGCGCAACCTCATGCCGGTGCACGGCGAATGGCGGCACCTCCGGGCCAACGCCGAACTCGGTGCGCTCACCGGAGTGCCCAAGGACCGGGTGGTCATCGCCGAGGACGGTGTGGTGGTCGACCTGGTCAACGGCATCGCCAAGATCGTCGGCAAGGTGCAGGCGGGATACGTGTACGTGGACGGCCTCTCGGTCGGCGACGTCACCGAGTCCTCGCTCAAGGACCGCCGGATCCTCGGGGACGAGGGCATCATTTCCGTCTTCGTGGTGGTGGACAGCACCACTGGCAAGATCGTCGGCGGCCCGCACATCCAGGGCCGGGGCACCGGCATCGACGACTCGGCCTTCAGCGCCGTGGCGCCGAAGATCGAGGAATCCCTGGCCAAGGCCGCGGCCGATGGCGTGGGCGAGCCCCATCAGCTCCAGCAGTTGGTGCGCCGTGCGATCGGCAAGTGGGTCTCCGAGAGCTACCGCAGACGCCCGATGATCCTCCCCGTGGTCGTCGAGGTCTGACGCCCCTGCCGTACCCGGACGGCCGCACCCGAGCTCGATTTGCCTCGGGGCGCGGCCGTCCAGTACGTTTACGGCTCACCTGAACGGGGAACCCGCGGTCTTCGTGTCGCGGAAGAACCAAAAGTGAGGGTGGGAATTCGACCCGGCAGAATCTGCTAAAGTCGGAATCACGCCGAAAGGCAAAAGGCCTTCCAATGGCCACCGGAAACGAAATTCCGACCGGAAACGGTAGGGAAAAGGATCTGGTAAGG
>NZ_JBLIWA010000078.1:0-12393 GCF_047525675.1 Streptomyces sp. 796.1
CCCACCAAATCCCCCACCGTCACCAACAAACCCAACCCACAATCCCCCACCACAAACCCCAACCGCTCCACCGGAAACTCCACATCCAACGGCACAAACCCCGCACCCGCCTTCCACACACCCAACAACACCACCAACAAATCAACCGACCGCGGCAACCCCACACCCACCACATCCCCCACACCCACACCACGCCCCACCAACAACCCCGCCACCACATCCGACCGCACATCCAACTCCCCATACGTCAACACCCCACCCACACCATCCCGCACCGCAACCGCCCCACCCCGCAACAACACCTGCTCACCAAACAACCCCAACATCGAACCACCCAACACACCCTCCGACGTCTCGTTCCACTCGCCGAGGATCCGCTCCAACTCCGGCTCCGTCAGGACGTCGAGCCGGCCGAGCGGCAGGGCCGCATCGGCGACCAGGGTGTGCATGATGTGGACGAAGCGGTCCAGGATCTGCTGGGCGGTCGTCTCGTCGTAGACGTCGGGGCGGTAGTCGAGCCGGAAGTGCATGGTGTCGCGGGCCGAACCCACCAGCATCAGCGGGTAGTGGGTGGCCTCGCGGTCCTTGCCCGGGGTGAGACGTACGCCCGCGCCGAGGCCGTCGCCCGCGACGTCGGCGCGCTCGACGGGGTAGTTCTGGAAGACCATCGAGGTGTCGAAGAGTTCGCCCTGACCGATCGCGCGCTGGATCTCGGCCAGCTCCAGGTGCTGGTGCGGCGCGAGGCGGGTGTGCTCGTCCTGCACTCGGGTGAGGAGGTCGCCGAGCGTCTCGGCGGGGCGCAGCCTGACCCGGGTGGGTACGGTGTTGATGAACAGGCCGACCATGCGCTCAACGCCCTCGATCTCCGGGGGGCGCCCGGAGACGGTGGTGCCGAAGACGATGTCGTCACGGCCGGTGTGCTTGGCGAGCACGACGCCCCAGGCCGTCTGGACGACGGTGTTCAGGGTGACGCCGCTGCTGCGCGCGAGTTCGCTGAGCCGGCGGGTGTCCGCGCTGCTCAGGGTGGCTTGGACGGCCGCGCTGGTGACGGTGGTGCGGCCGGCTTCCGGGGCGATCGGGGTGGGTTCGGTCAGGTCGGCGTAGGCCGTGCGCCAGGCGTCGCGGGCGGCCTCCCGGTCCTGGGCCGCCAGCCAGTTGATGTACTCGCGGTAGGGCCGGGCGCGAGGCAGGCTGTTGGTGTCGCCGCCGTTCTCGTACAGGGTGAAGAGTTCGCCCATCAAGATGGGCAGCGACCAACCGTCCAGGACCAGGTGGTGGTTGGTGAGGACGAGGCGGTGCAGGTCGGGGCCGAGGCGGAGCAGGGTGAAGCGCAGCAGCGGCGGACGGGTGACGTCGAACCTGGCGGTGCGGTCGGCGACCATGGCGGCGTCGGCGGCTTGGGCACGGTCCGCTTCGGGCAGGTCGGTGAAGTCGGTCTCGGTCCAGGGCAGCGGGACTTCCTGGAGGACGATCTGCGCCCAGTCGCCGTTCTTGCGCTGGCGGAAGGCGACGCGCAGCGCGGAGTGGCGAGCGAGCAGGGCCGTCGCCGCGGCGCGCAGGGCCGTCTTGTCGAGTTGGCCGTCGATGTCGAAGGAGGCTTGGACGACGTACGGGTCGAGTTCGCCCTCGTCGTACACGCTGTGGAAGAGCAGGCCCTCCTGGAGCGGGGCCAGGGGCAGGATGTCCTCGATCTTGCGCGGGTTCCGACTCACTTCTGGGCCTCTTCTTCGTCAGCAGCGTGTACGTCGTCGTCGAGGGCGGGGAACTCGTCGTCGGCGAAGAGGTCGCCGAGTTCGTCCTCGAATGCTTCGATCTCGTCCTGGGTGATCGAGCCCAGGGAAACGTCGGACGGGGTCAACCCGCCCGCTTCGGGGTTCTCGGCGTGGGTGACGAGGCCGCCCAGTGCCTGGAACCAGAGTTCGGCCAGGGCGCGTACCTGTGTCTCGTCGATGACTCCGGTGGCCCAGCTCCAGGTGGCCACGAGCTGGGAGCCGCCCGGGGCGTCGTGGGTGCGGGCGGTGAGTTCCAGCGGGTGCGCGAGGGGCAGGTGCGGGGGGTCGCCGGCAACGGCCGTGCGGCCGGCGAGCGGGGTCCAGTCCGCGGCGTCCGGACCGTCCGCCGCGGTGAAGCGACCGAGGTAGTTGAAGGCGACCTGGGGTTCGGGCAGGTCGGCGAAGCCGGCGGCGGTGCTGGGGTTCAGGTGGCGGACCAGGCCGTAACCCATGCCCTTGTCGGGTACGGAGCGCAGTTGTTCCTTGATGCGTTTGAGTACGGCGCCTGCGGTCGGGCCGCCGGCGAACGCATCGGTGAGGTCGGGTTGGCCGCCGTCGAGACGTACCGGGTACAGGTTGGTGAACCAGCCGACGGTGCGGGACAGGTCGCTGCCTTCGGCCACCTGTTCCTCGCGGCCGTGGCCCTCCAGGTCGAGCAGGAGCGGGGCGCCGTCGCGCCAGCGGGTCCATGCCATGGTGAAGGCGGTCAGCAGGACGTCGTTGACCTCGGCGTGGTAGGCGGCGGGCAGCCTGGTCAGGACGGCTTCGGTGACCTCGGTCGGCAGGGTGACGTCGATGCGGCCAGCGGTGGCCTGGGTGTCTCGTGCGGGGTCCAGGGCGCGGCGGCCCAGGCGCGGGTCCGGGGCGCTGAGGACCTGCTGCCACCAGGTGGCGTCGGCGACCCGGGCCGGGGTGGCTGCCTGTTCGGTGAGCCGCTGCGACCAGCGGCGCAGCGAGGTGCCGACGGCTTGCAGGGTGGGTTGCTTGCCTGCCGCGACGGCCTGGTACGCCTCGGCGAGGTCGGGTACGAGGATGCGCCAGGAGACGCCGTCGACGACCAGGTGGTGCAGGAGCAGCAGGAGCAGTCCGTGGGTGTGGGGGCCGCGGTCGAGCCAGACGACCTGGAGGAGGGTGCCGTCGGCGAGGTCGAGCCGGTCGCGGGCGGCCTCGCCGGCACGGTGCAGGAGTTCGTCCACGGCCGCTTCGGTGGCGCCGGTGGCGTCGATCCGGTGGACGAGGTGGGTGGCGTCGACGGTGCCGGGGGCGCGGACCTCAAGGCGTGGTTGGGGGCTGCGGGTGAGGCGGGCGCGGAGTGCGTCGTGGTGGTCGATGACGGCCTGTACGGCGTGGCTGAGGGTGTCGACGTCGAGCCCGGTGGGGGCCTGGAGCACGAGCGACATGTTGAAGGCGTCCAGGTCGTCGCCGCGGGCGAGCAGCCAGTGCATGATCGGGGTCAGTGGCACGTCGCCGATGCCGGCGCCGGGTTCCTCGACGGCCGCGCCGACGGCTTCGGTGGCCACCTCGGCGAGTGCGGCGACGGTGCGGTGCTCGAAGACGTCGCGTACGGAGATCTCCAGGCCGGCGCGGCGGGCGCGGCCGACGAGTTGGATGGAGAGGATGCTGTCGCCGCCGAGGTCGAAGAAGCCGTCGTCGATGCCGACCTCGTCCAGGCCGAGGATGTCGGCGTACAGCGCGCACAGGGTGCGTTCCCGGTCGGTGCGGGGTGCCTGGCCTGCGGGTTCGTGGTGGGTGGTGGGGTCGGGCAGGGCTGCGCGGTCGAGTTTGCCGTTGGCGGTGAGCGGCAGTGCGTCGATGGGGGTGACCACGGACGGCACCATGTAGTGCGGCAGGTTCTCGTCGAGGTGGGCGCGGAGGGTGCGGCCGAGGTCGGGAGCGTTGGTCCCGGGCCGCGGTACGACGTAGGCGATGAGTCGGGTGGGGCCGCCTGCCTCCTGGTGGGTGACGACGACCGCGGTGTCGACGGCGGGGTGACCGGCGAGCACGGCTTCGACCTCGCCGGGCTCGACACGGAAGCCGCCGATCTTGACCTGGTGGTCGACGCGGCCGAGGAATTCGAGCTTGCCGGTGCGGTTCCAGCGGACGACGTCGCCGGTGCGGTACATCCGGGTGCCGGGGCCGTCGAAGGGTGAGGCGACGAAGCGTTCCGCGGTGCGGTCGGGCCGGCCGACGTAGCCGCGGGCGAGTTGGGCGCCGCTGATGTAGAGCTCGCCGCGGACGCCGGTCGGTACGGGTTGTAGGGCGGCGTCCAGGACGTAGGCGCGGGCGTTCCACAGCGGTTGGCCGATGGGGGCCGACGAGGGCCACTCGTCGGTGTCGGCGGGGAGGGTGGTGGAGGTGGCGGCGTGGGTTTCGGCGGGCCCGTAGATGTTGTGGGCCATCCTGGGCCAGCCGCCGGCGCAGAAGGCGCGCAGTTCGTCGCTGAGGCGGAACTGTTCGCCGCCCTGGAAGAGGTCGGTGAGCGAGTCGAGCGGCTGGCCGCGGTCGGCCGCCGCGGCCAGCAGGGCGTCGATCACCAGGGTGGGGGCGAAGAGTTCGTTGATCTGGTGCCGGTTGATCCAGGCGGCCAGTTCGTACGCGTCGCGCCGGGTGTCTTCCGTGGGGATGACCAGGGTCTTGCCGGTGACCAGGGCCTGGAGGATCTCTTGTACGGCGAAGTCGAAGGACAGGGCGAGGAACTGTGCGGTGCGGGTGCCGACGCCGCCGTTGTAGCTGCTGGTGTGCCAGGCGAGCAGGTTGACCAGCGAGGACATCGGCATGACGACGCCCTTGGGGGTGCCGGTCGACCCCGAGGTGTAGACGACGTACGCGGGGTGGCGCGGGTCAAGGGGTCGGACGCGGTCGGCGTCGGTGAGGGCGGTCTCGGCCGCGGCGGCGATCTGCGCGGCGTCGGCCGGGGCGTCGATGACCAGGTGCCTGGTGGGTGTGTCGAGCAGCGGGGCGGGGGTGTCGCCGGACAGCGGGTGGGTGGGGGTGTCGCCGAGCAGCGGGCGGGTGGCCTGGTTGCTGAGTACGGCGCGGGGTGCGCAGTCGGCGATGATGGCGCGCAGCCGCTGTTCGGGGGCGGCGGTGTCCAGGGTGAGGTAGGCGGCGCCGGTCTTGAGGACTGCCAGCAGGGCGACGACGAGTTCGGGGGTGCGGGGCAGGGCGATGGCCACGATGTCGTCGCCACCGATCCCTTCGGCGGCCAGGGTGTGGGCCAGCCGGTTGGCGCGGGCCTCCAACTCCGCGTAACTGAGGGCGACTTCGTCTGTGAGGACGGCGATTGCGGTGGGGTTGTCCGCCGCCTGGCGTTCGAACTGGCTGGGCACGGGGTGGGCGGGCACCGGGTGGGCGGGGGCGTTCCACTCGTGCAGGATGCGGTGCCGCTCGTCGGGGAGCATGACGTCGAGTTGGCCGATGGGGCGCTCGGGGTCGGTGACGGCGTCGGTCAGCAGGCGCAGCAGCCGGTCGGCGAATCCGGCGACGGTGGGCCGGTCGAAGAGGTCCGCGTTGTACTCGACGGCGACGTGCATGCCGGCCGCCTCGCCGCCGGGGCCGTAGGTCTCGTCGAAGAAGAAGGCGAGGTCGAACTTGGCCCGGCCGGTCTCCGGTGCCTGGACGTCGGCGGTCAGGCCGGGCAGCCGCATCACGTCGAGGGCTTCTTGGTTGTTGTCGAAGCCGAGCAGGACCTGGAAGAGCGGGTGCCGGGCGAGCGAGCGGACCGGGCTGAGGACCTCCACCAGGCGTTCGAAGGGCAGGTCCTGGTGGGCGTAGGCACCCAGGTTGGTTTCCCTGACCCGGGCGATGAGTTCGCTGAAGGTGGGGTTGCCCGCGGTGTCGGTGCGCAGCACCAGGGTGTTGACGAAGAAGCCGACGAGCTCTTCGACGGCGACGTCGGTACGGCCTGCGATGGGGCTGCCGATGGGGATGTCGGTGCCGGCGCCGAGCCGGCCGAGCAGGGTGGCCAGGGCCGCCTGGGCGACCATGAACAGGCTGGATCGGGTCTCGCGGGCCAGGTCGGCGAGGTCTTCGTGGAGCGCTGCGGGGATGGTGACGTGCACCCGGCCGCCGCGGTGCGACTGCTGCGGGGGCCGCGGCCTGTCGGTGGGCAGCTCCAGCTCTTCGGGCAGGTCGGCGAGGGCCGTGCGCCAGTAGCCGAGTTGCCGGGAGATCTCGCTGTCCGGGTCGTCCTCGGAGCCCAGGACGGCGCGCTGCCACAGGGTGTAGTCGGCGTACTGGACCGGCAGCGGCTGCCAGTTCGGGGTGCGGCCGGCGACGCGGGCCGTGTAGGCGAGGGAGAGGTCACGGGCCATCGGGCCGAGGGACCATCCGTCGCCTGCGATGTGGTGCAGCACCAGGACGAGGGCGTTGCGCTGCTCGGGGGCGGTGAACAGCCAGGCGCGTACGGGGAGTTCGGCGGTGAGGTCGAAGGGGTGGGAGGCGGCCTGGTGGATGGCTTCGGTCAGCTCCTGTTGGCTCACCTCGCGTTCGATGAGCTCCGGCCGTGCCTGGGCGGCGGGCAGTATGACCTGGCGCGCCCCGTCGGTCCCGTCGGCGAACAGGGTGCGCAGGCTCTCGTGCCTGGCGACGACGTCGGCGAGGGCCTGGCGCAGGGCTGGCCGGTCGAGCGAGCCGGTCAGCCACAGCATGACGGGGATGTTGTAGGTGGCGCTCGGGCCCTCCAGGTTGTGCAGGAACCACAGCCGCTGTTGGGCGTAGGAGAGGGGGATGCGGGCCGGGCGTGTCACGGGTTGGATGGCGCGCCGGGCGCCGGATGCCTGCTCGATGGCCTCGGCGAGGCCGGCGACGGTGGGTTGCTCGAAGAGCCGGCGGATGGAGACTTCGACGCCGAGCACCGAACGCACCCTGCTGAGCAGGCGCACGGCGGACAGGGAGTGGCCGCCGCGGCCGAAGAAGTCGTCGTCGATGCCGATGGTGGGCACGTCGAGGAGTTCGGCGAAGAGGGTGCACAGGACCTGTTCGCGCGGGTTGCGCGGGCCGCGGAGCCGGGTGGGCCGCTGGGCCTGGTCGGCCCCGGGGGTGCGGCCGGTGGGTGTGTCGAGCAGCCGTAGTGCGCCGTCGTGGGTCCAGCGGGCCCGGTGTTCGGTGCGCTGCGCGCCGCCGCCCCCGCCGGGCAGTCGGGTGGCGTCGGGCCCGGCGGGCCGGGCCGTGGCGGCGGGCCGTTCGCCCTGGTCAGGGCCGGTCAGGTGGAGCCGGCCAGGCAGGCCGGGGGGCACCGGGTGGCCGGCCTCGTCCAGGATGTGCACGAGGCTGCCGGGCGCCGCTTCGGGCAGGCCGGCCGCGGCCAGTGCGGCGGCGACGGCGGGCCTGCTGGCGTCGCTCCACTCGGTGAGCAGCCGGTCGAGTTCGGCGTCGTCGGCGAGGCCGGCAGCCGACAGGGCGCGGTCCGGCGCGGCGGTCATGGTGGTGAGCAGCCGGTGGAAGGCGTCACCGATGGCGCGTACGGTCTCCAGGTCGAACAGGTCGGCGCTGAACTCCAGGTCCGCGTGGATGCCGGCGGGTGTGCCGCGGGCGTCGAACTCCTCGGTGAGCTCGAAGTTGAGGTCGAACTTGCTGTCCTCGATGGGCAGCCGCTCCAGTTCGGTGGCGATCCCCGGCAAGGTGGTGACCTCGGCGACCACCGCTGCGGGGTCGGTGTGGTGCAGGGTCAGGGAGACCTGGAAGAGCGGGTGGCGGGAGAGCGAGCGCTCGGGGTTGATGACCTCCACCAGCCGTTCGAAGGGCAGGTCCTGGTGGGCGTAGGCGGCCAGGCCCCGTTCCCGTACCCGCTCGATGAGCTGCGCGGGCGTCGGATCGCCCGAGGTGTCGGTGCGGAACACCAGGGTGTTGGCGAAGAACCCGACGAGCTCTTCGACCGCGGTGTCGGTACGCCCTGCGATGGGGCTGCCGACGGGGATGTCGGTGCCCGCGCCGAGCCGGGTGAGCAGGGCGGCCAGACCGGCCTGGAGGACGAGGAAGACGCTGGAGCCGGTGGCGCGGGCCAGCGCGGTCAGCGCGCGGTGCAGGGCGGGCGGCAGGTGGAAGGTGTGGACGCCGCCGCGCTGCGTCATCTGCTCCACGCGCCGCCGGTCGACCGGAAGCGCGATCTCCAGCGGCAGACCTTCCAATGCCCCCGTCCAGTAGGCGAGTTGGCGCGACACCTCGCTGTCCGGGTCGTCCTCAGAGCCCAGCACCTGGCGCTGCCACAGGCTGTAGTCCGCGTACTGGACGGGCAGCGGCTGCCAGCGCGGCGCACTGCGGGAGGTGACGCGCGCGGTGTACGCGGTGGCCACGTCACGGGCCAGCGGGCGCATCGACCAGCCGTCGCCGGCAATGTGGTGCAGGAGGAGCAGGAGTACGTGTTCCTCGGCACCGAGCGCGAACAGGGTGGCCCGCAGCGGGGGTTCGGTCGCCAGATCGAAGGCGTGCCGTGCGGCTGCGGCGAGTCCGGCAGCGAGCTCCGTCTCGTCCACGGGTCGTACGTCGAGGTGGACGAGGTCTTCCCGGGGTGCGAGGACGACCTGGGCGAACCCCTCGTCGTCCTGGGTGAAGACGGTGCGCAGGCTCTCGTGCCGGGCGACGACGTCGGCGAGCGCCAGCCGCAGCGCCTCGCGGTCCAGGGGCCCGGTCAGCCGCAGGGCGCCGGGGGCGTTGTACGCGGTGCTGCCGTCGTCAAGCAGGTCGAGGAAGCGCAGCCGTTGTTGGGCGTACGAGACGGGAATGCGCTCGGGCCGCGGCCCCGCAACGAGCTGCGGACGCCGACTCCCACCAAACACCTTCCCCTCCAACGCGGCCGACACCGCAACCACCGTCGGCGTCTCAAACACCTGCCGCAACGGCACCTCAACCCCGAGCACGACGCGGAGTCGAGACACCAGGCGGGTGGCAAGCAGGGAGTGCCCGCCCAGCCGGAAGAAGTCGTCATCGATGGAGACAGCCTCCACCCCGAGTACCTCGGCGAAGATCCCACAGAGCACTTCTTCGAGCGGGGAACGCGGGCCGCGGCCCTGCTCACCCTCACCGCTGTACTCCGGGGCCGGGAGCGCGCGGCGGTTCACCTTGCCGTTGACCGTGAGCGGGAACTCGTCCACCACGACGAAGGCCGAGGGAACCATGTAGTCCGGCAACCGCTCGGATACCCAACCACGGAGCCCATCCACCGGAACGTCGCAGCCGGTTTCCGGGGAGACGTACGCAACCAGCCGACGGTCTCCAGGACGATCCTCGCGCGCCAACACGACAGCACGAGTCACACCAGGATGACTAGTGAGGGTCGCCTCCACCTCACCCAGTTCGATACGGAAGCCACGGATCTTGACCTGATCATCTACTCGGCCAACGAACACCAACTGGCCATCCGCGTTCCAGCGCCCCACATCACCCGTGCGATACATCCGCCCACCCGCCGGGCCAAACGGATCAGCGACGAAGCGCTCGGCCGTCAAATCAAACCGACCCAGATACCCACGGGCCAACACCACACCCGCCACATACATTTCACCCACCACACCCGGAGGGACAGGCCGCAGATACTCGTCCAGGACATACATCCGGGTGTTCCAGAACGGCCGACCAATCGGAACCGGACCCTCACCCAACTCCGCACCCGGCTCGATCCAATAATCAGTGCAGTTGACCGTCGCCTCAGTCGGACCATAGGCGTTAACCACCACGACATCAGGGTGGGCCTGGCGCCAGGAAGACAACGCCTCGCCGACCAGCGCTTCACCACCCACCACCAGCATCTGTGACGGCGACACCTCACCCGGCAACGCCTCCAACAACCCCACATGCGACGGCGTCACCTTCATCAACGACGCACCCACACCCACCGCACCCTCATCCAAACCACCCAACACCACACACCCACCCGACACCAACGGCGTATACAACGCCGTCACCGTCAAATCAAACGCCACCGACGAATGCACCAACGACACCCCAGCAAACCCCCCATACACCACCCCCGCCCGCTCCAAGTACGCACCCAACGAACCATGCGACACCACCACACCCTTCGGCCGACCCGTCGACCCCGACGTATAAATCACATACGCCACACCCGAACCACCAACACGACCCACCACATCAGTCAACGACCCACCATCAAACCCACCAACACTACGAACCAACCCCACATCATCCACCACCAACACCGCACCCGAATCCTCCACAATCTCCCCCACCCGACCCACCGGCACCCCCACATCCACCGGCACATAACCCGCACCCACCTTCAACACACCCAACAACAACACCACCAACTCCACCGACCACGGCAACACCACCACCACCAACGACTCCCGCCCCACCCCACACGACAACAACCAACGACCCACCCGATTCGACCACTCATCCAACTCCCCATACGACAACACCCGACCACCACACACCAACGCCACACCATCCCGATCCCGCACCACCTGATCACCAAACAACTCCACCACCGAACGACCCGAAACACCCCGCACCTCACCACCACCCCACCCCACCAACAACCCCTCCAACTCACCCACACCCAACACCTCAACATCACTGACGCGAGCGTTCACGTCCCCGACCAAGCCGCCGAGGACCCGGACGAACCGCTCCACCAGCACCTCGGCCGAGCCGCGCTCGAAAAGATCCGTACTGAAGTCCAACGCACCGTCCAACACCACACCCTCAGCCGTGCGACGCTCGACGAAGCGGAACGACAGGTCGAACTTGGCTGCTGCTGCGCCGGTCTGTTCGCCGGTGACGGTGAGGCCGGGCAGGGTTGCGATGGTGGATTCGGCCGCCTGCTCCGTGTTGTCCATGGTCAGCATGGTCTGGAAGAGCGGGTGCCGAGACAGCGAGCGCTCCGGGTTCACCACCTCGACCAGGCGCTCGAAGGGCAGATCCTGGTGCGCGTACGCCTCCAGGTCCCACGCCCGCACCCGCTCCAACAACTCAGCGAACGTCGGATTCCCCGACGTGTCCGTACGCAGCACCAACGTGTTCACGAAGAACCCCACCAGGTTCTCCACCGCATCGTCGGTACGACCGGCGATCGGCGTGCCGACGGGGATGTCGGTCCCGGCGCCGAGGCGGGTCAGCAGCACGGCGAGGGCGCTCTGGAGCACCATGAAGGGGCTGGCCCTGTGCTCCCGCGCCACCCGAGCCACCTGCTCGGACAGCTCCGCGGGGAGCTCGAAGGAGATCCTGTCCCCCTCGTACGATGACACCGCCGGCCGCGGCCGGTCGAAGGGCAGTACCAGCTCTTCCGGCAGATCTGCCAGGGCGCGGGTCCAGTGGGCGAGCTGGTCGGCCACCAGGCTCTCCGGGTCCGACTCGTCGCCGAGCACGGTCCGCTGCCACAGGCTGTAGTCCGCGTACTGCACCGGCAACGGCGCCCAACCCGGAGCTGCCCCCGACGACACCCGCGCCTCATACGCAGCCGTCACATCACGCGCCAACGGCCCCATCGACCACGCATCACCCGCAATGTGATGCACCACCACCAACAACACACACTCATCCCCACCCAACTCAAACAACCACACCCGCCACGGCACCTCGCTGGCCAGGTCGAAGGCGTGCTGGGCGGCCTGCCGCAGCTCGTCCCGCAGGTCATCCTCACGGGTGGGTACGACGGTGACGTCGATGGGCGCAGCCGGCAGGATCACCTGGTGAGGGCCGTCAGCGTCCTCAGCGAAGACGGTCCGCAAGCTCTCGTGCCGCGCCGCCACATCCCCCAACGCCAACCGCAACGCAGCCCGATCCAAAGCCCCACTCAACCGCAGAGCCACCGGAATGTTGTACGCCGCACTCGGCCCCTCAAAACCATGCAAGAACCACAACCGCCGCTGCGCCAACGACAACGGCACCCGCACCGGCCGCTCCCGCACCGCACGCAACGGAATCCGACCGGCCCGCGCGCCGTCCAACACACCCACGAACTCGGCAACGGTGGGCGCCTCGAAGATCCGCCGCACCGCCACCTCAACGTTCAACACCGAACGCACCCGGCTGACCAGCTTCGTCGCCAGCAGCGAATGCCCACCCAGGGCGAAGAAGTCGTCATCGATCGAGACAGACTCCAACCCCAGCACCTCGGCGAACACCCCACACAACAGTTCCTCGCGCGGGGACCTGGGAGCACGACCGCGCTCCGCCGCCCCACCCTCGTACGCAGGCACGGGCAGGGCACGCCGGTTGACCTTGCCGTTCGCCGTCAACGGGAACTCATCCAGCACGACGATCGCCGACGGCACCATGTACGAAGGCAACCGGTCCGCCAACGCATCCCGTACGTCAACCACCAGGCTGGCCCGCACCGCTTCGGCCTCGCCCGCACCCGCAGCCGGAATCACGTAGGCAGTCAGTCGCTGGTCGCCCGGGACATCCTCACGAACCATCACCACCGCACGACCCACTGCCGGTTGATCCACCAACGCCGCCTCAACCTCACCGAGTTCGATCCGGAAACCACGCACCTTGACTTGGTCGTCAGCCCGCCCGACGAACTCCAACTCACCAGCCGTGTTCCAGCGCACCACATCACCCGTGCGATACATCCGCTCACCCGCCGGACCAAACGGATCCGCAACAAACCGCTCCGCGGTCAAACCAAACCGACCCACATACCCCTGCGCAACAC
>NZ_JBLIWA010000079.1:0-11396 GCF_047525675.1 Streptomyces sp. 796.1
CCTCGACGGCGAACAGCGCGGGCTGCGTGAACGCCGTCCGGTCCAGCAGCTCGGCGTCGGCACTGTTCTCGTCGGCGAACATCACGTCCCGCAGCGGACGGTCGAGCAGTACGTCGAGGTACGCGCACACCTCGTCCAGCGCCTGGGCGAACACCGGGAACGCCTCGTACAACTCCCGTCCCATGCCCGGGCGTTGCGCGCCCTGGCCCGAGAACAGGAAGGCCGTCTTGCCGGCCGTGCCCACCGATCCCTGGACGACTCCGGGGGCCGTGGTGCCCGAGGCGATGGCGTCGAGACCGCTCAGCAGCGCGTCCCGGTCGCCGTTCAGGAGGACGGCGCGGTGGTCGAAGACCGACCGGGAGACCGCGAGCGAGTAGCCCACGTCGTCCAGGTCGAGCTCGGGGTGGTCCACCAGGTGGTCACGCAGGTTGCGTGCCTGGGCGCGCAGCGCATCGGCGCCCTTGCCGGTGACCGTCCAGGGGAGCGTCCGCGAACCGTCCGTGCCGACCCGCGCCACCGCCGCCTGCGTCTCCTCGGGCTCCGGGGCCTGCTCGATGATGGTGTGGGCGTTGGTGCCGCTGATGCCGAACGAGGAGATGCCCGCCCGGCGCGGTTCGCCGTTCTCCGGCCACGCGGTCGCCTCGTTGAGCAGCGACACCGCGCCACTGGTCCAGTCGATGTGCGGCGAGGGCACCTCCGCGTGCAGCGTCTTCGGCAGCACGCCCGCCCGCATGGCCATCACCATCTTGATGATGCCCGCGACACCGGCCGCGGCCTGCGTGTGGCCGATGTTCGACTTGATCGAGCCCAGCCACAGCGGCTGGCCCTCGGGCCGTCCCTGGCCGTAGGTGGCCAGCAGTGCCTGCGCCTCGATCGGGTCACCCAGTCGGGTGCCGGTGCCGTGTGCCTCGACCGCCTGCACCTGGTGGGCGGCGAGGTCGGCGCTGGCCAGCGCCTGCCGGATCACCCGCTGTTGCGACGGACCGTTCGGCGCCGTCAGACCGTTGGACGCACCGTCCTGGTTGACCGCGCTGCCACGTACGACGCCCAGCACCTGGTGACCGTTGCGCCGCGCGTCCGACAGCCGCTCGACGAGCAGCACGTCGACGCCCTCGCTCCAGCCCGTACCGTCCGCCGCGTCCGCGAACGGCTTGCAGCGGCCGTCGGGTGCGAGCCCGCCCTGTCGGCTGAACTCGACGAACGCCATCGGGGTGGCGAGCACCGCCACACCGCCGACCAGCGCCATGTCGCATTCGCCCTGCCGCAGCGACTGGCAGGCCAGGTGCAGGGCCACCAGCGAGGAGGAGCAGGCGGTGTCCACCGTGATGGCGGGGCCCTCCAGGCCGTAGGTGTAGGCGAGGCGGCCGGAGACGACGCTGCCGGCGTTGCCGGTCAGCAGATGGCCTTCGACGTCCTCGGGCACCGTCTCCAGGTTGGTGCCGTACCCGGAGCCCGAGAAGCCGACGAACACACCGGTCTGGCTGCCCCGCACCGATGCGGGGTTGATGCCCGCCCGCTCGAACGCCTCCCAGGAGGTCTCCAGGAGCAGCCGCTGCTGCGGGTCGGTCGCCAGCGCCTCGCGGGGCGAGATCCCGAAGAAGCCGGGGTCGAACTCGCCCGCGTCGTAGAGGAATCCGCCTTCCCGGGCGTAGAACGTGCCCGGCCGGTCCGGGTCGGGGTCGTACATGCCCGACAGGTCCCAGCCACGGTCCGAGGGGAACGCCGAGATGGCGTCACCGCCGCCGTCGATCAACTGCCACAGGTCCTCCGGGCTCCGCACCCCACCGGGCAGGCGGCAGCTCATGGAGACGATCGCGATGGGCTCGTCGTCCGCGCCGGGGCCCGCGGAGCCCCCGGGGCCGGTGGCCGGCGCCGAGGACGTGGTGCCCAGTACCTCGGTGCGCAGGTGCGCCGCGAGCACGCCGGCGCTGGGGTAGTCGAAGACCAGCGTGGCGGGGAGGGTGAGACCGGTCTCGGCGGCCAGCCGGTTGCGCAGGTCGACCGCGGTCAGCGAGTCGAAGCCCAGGTCGCGGAAGGCCCGGTTCGGCTCGACCATCTCGGCGGTGGAGTAGCCGAGTACGGAGGCGGCGTGCCTGCGCACCAGATCGAGCAGCGCCCGGTCCCGCTCGCCCTCGGTGAGCGGCTTCAGCCGTTCCCGCAACTGGGCCCCGGCGGCGTCGGCGCTCTCGCCGTCCCCGCCCTTCGTCTCAAGGGCCAGAACCTCGTCGAGATCGCTCAGGAACGGGCTGGGCCGGACCGCGGTGAACGAGGGCGCGAACCGCTCCCAGTCCACGTCGACGACCGTGACCACACCGTCGTCACCGGTCACCGCGCGTTCCAGGGCGGCGATCGCCAACTGCGGTGCCATCGCGGGCAGTCCGCGCCGCGCCAACTGCTCCCCCGCGTCGCCCCGGGTGGCCATGCCGTCCTCGGCCCAGGGGCCCCAGGAGACGGCGGTGCCCGCGAGGCCCCGGGCGCGGCGCCGCTCGACGAGCGCGTCCAGGAAGGCGTTTGCGGAGCCGTAGACGCCCTGGCTGCCGCCGCCCCACACACCGGAGATGGAGGAGAAGACCACGAACGCGTCGAGCTCACGGTCACCGAGCAGCTCATCCAGGTTGACGGCGCCCGCCACCTTGCCGGACACGACCGTCGCCGCGTCGGCGAGCTCCGTCTCCAGCAGAGAGGCCGCGAGCGTGACACCTGCCGCGTGCACCACCGCGGTGAGCGGCAGGTGCTCCGGTACGGCGTCCAGGACGGCGGCGAGCGCGTCCCGGTCGGCCGCGTCGCACGCGGCCACCGTCACCTCGGCGCCCATGCCCTCCAGCTCCGCCTTCAACTCGGCGGCGCCTTCGGCGTCGAGACCGCGGCGGCTGGTCAGCACCAGGTGCTCGGCACCGCTACGGACCAGCCAGCGGGCCACCTGCCCGCCGAGCCCGCCCGTGCCACCGGTCACCAGCACGGTGCCGCGCGCCCGCCACGAAGTCTCCTCGCCGACGGCCGCAGCCGAGCGCGCCAGACGGCGTACGAAGACACCGGAGCCGCGCACCGCGACCTGGTCCTCGCCGTCCTCGACGGACAGCACACCGGCCAGCCGCTGCGCACCGCGCCGGTCCAGCGTCTCGGGCAGGTCCACCAGACCGCCCCACAGGGGCGGCAGTTCCAGACCGGCCACCCGACCCAGCGCCCAGACCATCGCCTGCGCCGGGCTGGTGAGCCGGTCGGAACGGCCCACCGAGACGGCGCCGCGCGTACCGCACCACAGCCGGGCCGGAAGTTCGGCCTCGACCAGGGCCCGCACCAGCACCAGGGTCAGCGCATAGCCGCCGGTCAGCGCCGGATGGCCGGGACAGGGCCGCTCGTCCAGGGCGAGCAGCGACAGCACGCCGCCCAGCTCGGGCACCTCGGCGGCCACCACGCGCAGCCGCTCCGCCAGCACGTCCGCGTCGAGCTCCCGCTCGTCCACGACGACCGGGACGACACTCGCGCCGTGCCGTTCGAGCCCGGCGACGACGCCCGAGACCAGTTCGTCCTCGGCGTGGGACGCCGGAACCACCACGAGCCACGTCCCCGACAGTGCGCCGTCGGCGGCGTCGGAGAGCGGCTTCCACGAGACCCGGTAGCGCCATCCGTCGATCGTGGACCGGTCGCGGTTGTTGCGGTGGTACGCGGACAGGGCGGGCAGCACGGCGCTCAGCGGCGCCTCGCTGTCGACCGCCAGCGTCCCCGCCAGCGACTCCAGGTCCTGGCGCTGTACCACGTCCCAGAACCGCTCGTCGACGGAGCCGGTGCCATCGGCCGCGCCTCCGCCGGGCGGCAGGCCGAATCCATCGAGCCAGTAGCGCTCGCGCTGGAAGGCGTACGTCGGCAGCTCGACCCGCCGACCGCCCCGGTCCTCCAGGGTGACGGCCCAGTCGACCTTGCCGCCGCGCACGAACACCTCGGCGGCAGAGGTCAGGAACCGCTCCAGACCACCCTCGTCCCGCCGCAGGGTGCCGATGACCACGGCCTGCGCCTCGACGGCCTCCACCGTCTGCTGCACCGGCAGGGTGAGTACGGGATGCGGACTGACCTCGATGAACACGCCGTGCCCAGTCCCGAGCAGGGTGCGGGTGGTGGCCTCAAGCTCGACGGTCTGGCGCAGGTTGCGGTACCAGTACTCGGCGTCCAGCCCGGCCGTGTCCACCAGTTCGCCGGACACGGTCGAGTAGAACGGCACGTCGGCGGTACGCGGCTTCAGGTCCGCCAGGACCTTCAGCAACTCCTCACGGATCGACTCCACATGCGCGGAGTGCGAGGCGTAATCCACCGGCACCCGGCGAACCCGCACCTCCTCACCCTCAAGCTGGGTGACCATCTCATCCAACGCACCCGGATCACCGGAGACGACAACCGAGCCGGGACCGTTGACCGCAGCAACGGATATCGCGCCGTCCCAGGCGGCGATGCGCTCGCGCACCTGGTCGACCGAAAGCCCGACCGACACCATTCCGCCGCGACCCGCCAAACCGGCGGCGATCGCCTGCGACCGCAAGGCCACCACCTTCGCGGCGTCCTCCAGCGACAACGCACCCGCCACACAAGCAGCAGCGATCTCACCCTGACTGTGACCCATCACCGCGTCCGGCTCCACACCCACCGAACGCCACAACTTCGCCAACGACACCATCACCGCGAACAACACCGGCTGCACCACATCCACCCGGTCAAAACCAGGCGCACCCTCAGCACCACGCAGGACATCCGTCAGCGACCAGTCCACATAAGCCGACAACGCCGACTCACACTCAGCCACCGCCTCCGCGAACACCGGCGAGGAGTCCAACAACCCCACCGCCATGCCCACCCACTGCGCCCCCTGACCCGGGAACACAAACACCGAACGACCACGCACATCCGCCACACCGCGCGTCACACCCGGGGCCACCTCGTCCCCGGCCAACACACCCAACCGCGCCAACAGCTCGCCACGATCGGCACCCGTCACCACCCCACGGTGCTCAAACACCGAACGCGAAGTCGCCAACGAGAACGCCACATCGGCGGCGCCCAACTCCGCACGCTCCGCCACGAACTCCCGCAACCGCCCCGCCTGCGCCCGCAACCCAGCCGCACTACGACCCGACACCACCCACGCCACCGGACCCGCCACGGCGCCGTCGGCAGACTCCTCGGTCGCCTCAACCTCCGGCGCCTCCTCCAAGATCGCGTGCGCGTTCGTCCCGCTGATGCCGAACGAGGACACGCCCGCCCGTCGGGGCCGCTCGATCTCGGGCCAGGGCATCGACTCGTTGAGCAGTCGGACGTCGCCTTCGGACCAGTCGATCTGGGTGGACGGCTCGTCCGCGTGGAGCGTCTTGGGCAGTACACCCTCGCGCATGGCCATCACCATCTTGATGACCCCACCGACACCGGCGGCGGACTGGGAGTGGCCGATGTTGGACTTCAGCGAGCCCAACCACAGCGGCCGTCCCTCCGCCCGCTCCCGGCCGTAGGTGGCCAGCAGCGCCTGCGCCTCGATCGGGTCACCCAGCGCGGTGCCCGTACCGTGCGCCTCCACCGCGTCCACGTCGGCCGGTGTCAAACCCGCGTTCTTCAGGGCCTGGCGGATCACGCGGCGCTGCGAGGGGCCGTTGGGCGCCGTCAGACCGTTGCTCGCACCGTCCTGGTTCACCGCGCTGCCCCGCACCACGGCCAGTACGGGGTGGCCGTTGCGCCGGGCGTCCGAGAGCCGCTCCAGGAGGAGCAGGCCCACGCCCTCGGCCCAGCCGGTGCCGTCGGCGCCCGCACCGAACGCCTTGCACCGGCCGTCGGGTGCGAGCCCGCCCTGCCGGCTGAACTCCACGAACATGCTGGGGGTGAACATGACCGCGACGCCGCCCGCCAGGGCCAGCGAGCACTCCTCCTGGCGGAGCGCCTGGCAGGCCATGTGCAGGGCGACCAGGGACGACGAACACGCCGTGTCCACCGTCACCGCGGGCCCTTCCAGGCCCAGGGTGTAGGCCACCCGGCCGGACACCACGGAGGTGGCGTTGCCCGCGAGCAGCAGCCCTTCGACGCCCTCGGGCATCTCGCTGACTCCGGCGCCGTATCCAGAGGACGAAGCGCCGACGAACACACCGCCCTGGCTGCCCCGCACCGATGCCGGGTCGATCCCGGCGCGCTCGAACGCCTCCCACGCGGTCTCAAGGAGCAGCCGCTGCTGTGGGTCGGTGGCGAGTGCTTCCCGCGGGCTCATGGAGAAGAAGCCGGGGTCGAAGTCGCCGGGGGTGTCCAGGAATCCGCCCTCGCGGACGGAGAAGGTTCCGGACCGTTCCGAGTCGGGGTCGAAGAAGCCGTCGACGTCCCAGCCCCGGTCGGGCGGGAACTCGGTGATGCCGTCGCCGCCCTCGGCGACGAGCTGCCACAGCTCTTCCGGGGTCTTCACGCCTCCGGGGTACCGGCAGCTCATCGCCACGATGGCGATGGGCTCCCGGTCCCGCTCCTCCACCTGTCGAAGTCGCCGACGAGCCTGACGCAGGTCAGCCGTCACCTTCTTGAGGTAGTCAAGGAGTTTTTCGTCTTCCGCCACTATTCCCAGCCCCTTGAAACACTCTGTGAGTTCCAGCTCGCCACGTCAGGACATTCCGAATTCGTCATCGATGAGTTTGAAGATCTCGTCGGCGGTGGCCGATTCGATCTCGCTGCCGTCGTCCAGGTCGTCATCCGCCGCTGTCACGGCGCCGGACACCTGGCCGCTGCCGCCGGCGGACCACTTCGCCACCAGCCCCTGGAGCCGCGCCATGACCTGGGCGTGGGTCTCGCTGTCGGATGCGAGCGCCGACAGGGTGGATTCCAGCCGGTCGAGTTCTCCGAAGACGGGCTCGGTCGCGGGCCCGTCAGCGGGGACGATCTCCTCGCGCAGGAACCGCGCGAGCGACGCCGGGGTCGGGTAGTCGAACACGAGGGTCGCCGGCAGTCGCGTTCCGGTGATCGCATTGAGTCGGTTGCGCAGTTCGACGGCCGACAGGGAGTCGAAGCCCAGGTCCTTGAAGGCGTGTCCGGGTTCGATCGCCTGCCCCGACGCGTAGCCGAGGACGACGGCCACCTGGTCGCACACCAGGTCCACCAGGATGCGCTCGCGCTCCGTCTCGGACTTCCCGGCCAGGTGCTGCTTGAGCGCGGCGGCCGGGTCAGCCGTGGTGCTCGTGGCCGCCGACTCCGCGGTCCGGCGGGCAGGTGCGCGCACCAGTCCGCGCAGCAGCGCGGGTACCGGCTCGCCCACCGAGGACATGTCCATCGTCATGGGCACCAGGACGGCACCGTCGAGATCGCGGGTCGTGTCGAACAGTGTGAGGCCGGCCTCGGGGGTGAGGGCGACCATGCCGGTCCTGGTCATCCGGGAGACGTCGGCGTCGGCCAGTTCGGTGGTCATGCCGCCGTCCTGCGTCCACGGCCCCCAGACGAGGGAGGTCGCCGCGAGTCCCGCGGCCCTGCGGTGCTGAGCGAGGGCGTCCATGAAGGCGTTGCCTGCGGCGTAGTTGGCCTGGCCCGCGCCGCCGAAGGTTCCGGAGACGGAGGAGAACAGGATGAACGCGGAGAGGTCGAGGTCGCGGGTCAGCTCGTGCAGGTGCAGCGCCGCATCCACCTTCGGACGCAACACCCTGTCCACCCGCTCCGGCGTCAACGACTCCACCACACCGTCGTCCAACACACCCGCCGCATGCACCACACCCGACAACGGATACTCAGACCCAATCCCCGCCAACAAACCCTCCACCGCGACGCGATCAGCGACATCACACGCCACCGCCCGCACCTCCGCACCCAACCCCGCCAACTCCGCCACCAACTCCGCCGCACCCGGCGCCTCCACACCACGACGACTCGTCAACACCAAAGAACGCACACCGTGCTCCACCACCAGATGACGGGCCAACAACGCACCCAAACCACCCGTACCACCCGTGATCAACACCGTGCCATCGCCGTCCAGCGTCCTCGGCATCGTCAGTGCCACCTTGCCGGTGTGGCGTGCCTGGCTGAGGAAGCGGAAGGCGTCGGGTGCCCTGCGGACGTCCCAGGTGCGCACCGGCAGCGGTCGCAGCACCCCCTTCTCGAACAGCGCGATCAGGTCGTTCCACATCTCGTTGATGCGGTCGGGTCCCGCCTCGATCAGGTCGAACGCCCGGTAGGAGACACCGGCGTACTCGGCGGCCACCTCTTCCGGAGTCCGGATGTCGGTCTTGCCCATCTCCAGGAACCGGCCGCCGCCCGGCAGCAGCCGCAGGCCCGCGTCCACGAACTCCCGCGCCAGCGAGTCGAGCACCACGTCCATGCCGCGCCCGCCGGTCTCTTCGAGGAAGCGCTTCTCGAAGTCCAGCGTCCGGGACGAGGCGATGTGCGCGTCGTCCAGACCCAGGGCCCGCAGGGTGTCCCACTTGCCCTCGCTCGCGGTGCCGAAGACCTCGGCCCCCAGGTGCCGTGCCAGTTGGAGGGTGGCCATGCCCACACCGCCTGCGGCGGAGTGCACCAGCACCGACTGGCCCGCCTTCAGACCGGCCAGGTCCACCATGGCGTAGTAGGCCGTCAGGAACACGATCGGGGTGGAGGCCGCCTGCTCGAACGTCCAGTTCTCCGGGACCCGGGCGACCACGCGCCGGTCGGTGATGGCGAACGGGCCGAACGACCCGCTGAAGATGCCCATCACCTGGTCACCGGGGACGAGGTCCGTCACAGCGGAGCCGACCTCGGTCACCACACCGGCACCCTCGCCACCGAGCGGCCCGGCCTCCCCGGGGTACATCCCCAGGGCGTTGAGCACGTCGCGGAAGTTCAGGCCCGCGGCGCGCAGCGCCACCCTGATCTCGGTCGCGCCGAGCTCCTCCGTGGCGTCGGGGCTGGGCAGCAGCGCCAGGTTCTCCAGGGTCCCCTTGGCGTGCATGTCCAGTCGCCAGTCCCGCACTCCGGCGGGCGGCAGCAGCGCGGTGCCCGAGGAGACCCGGGCCATGCGCTGGCCGAGCACCGTGCCCTCGCGGACCACGGCCTGCGGCTCGTCGGTGGCGAGCACCGCGGGTAGTACCGCCTTGGACGCCTCGTCCTCGTCGAGGTCCACCAGGACGAAGCAGTTCGGGTTCTCCGACTGTGCGGACCGCACCATGCCCCACAGCGGGGCGTGGATCAGGTCCGGGGTCTCCTCGCGGTCCTCGGGTGCCATGGCGCCCGAGGTCACGAAGACCAGCCGGGAGGAGTCGAACCTGCGGTCGCCGAGCCAGCCCTGGATCATGCCGAGCGTGTGGTGCGTCACCGCGTGGATGGCGTCCACGGGCTCCAGGCCCCGCTTGGCCTTGTTCTTGCCCTTCGTCTTGCTCTTCGCCTTGCTCTTGGGCTTGCCCTGCGCCGCCTCGTCGTCGAGGCCCGGTGCGTAGGAGACCAGCACGGCCTCCGGTGCGGCGGCGCCGTCGTCGATCGCGGCGCCGAGGGCGTCGAGATCGGCGTAGGCGCTCACCTGGGCTCCGGCGATCGCACCGGCAGCCAGTCCGTAGTGGTCGGTGCCCACCACGGCCCAGGTGGCCGGGGCCGCGTCCGCCGGGGTGACGGCCGGCACGGGGGTCCAGTCCAGCGTGAACAGCGAGTCGCGGAACGCCGATGTCCTGGCCGTGTCGATGTGGTCCACGGACACCGGGCGCAGCACGAGGGACTCGATCGATGCCACGGGGCGGCCGGTTCCGTCGGCTACCGCGAGGGAGATGGAGTCCGGGCCGAGCTGGGTCAGACGCACCCGCAGCGTGGACGCGCCACCGGCGTGGAGCGAGACCCCGCTCCAGGAGAACGGGAGCCGGGAGAGCCCGACGTCATCGAGGGCGACGAAGGTCACCGCCTGCACCGCGGCGTCCAGCAGCGCCGGGTGGAGGCCGAAGTCGGCCGCCAGTGACGCGTGCTCCTCGCCGAGGCTGACCTCGACGTAGACGTCGTCGCCGGCGCGCCAGGCGGCCCGCAGGCCCTGGAACACCGGGCCGTAGGCGAAGCCGGAGGCGGCGAAGCGCTCGTAGAAGTCGCTGATGTCCAGCGCTTCCGCGTCCGCCGGGGGCCATACGCCCAGGTCGAACGACGGCTCGGGGCCGGCAGGGGCCAGCGCACCGGCCGCGTGCTGCGTCCACGGCTCACCCGAGGGCGCGTCGGCCGGCCGGGAGTAGAGGCCGATCGTGCGGTGGCCCGTCTCGTCCGCGTCGTCCACCCACAGCTGCACCTGGACCTGTTCGTTCTCGGGCAGGACCATCGGGGTGGCCAGGGTGACTTCCTCGACCCGCCCGCAGCCGACCTGGTCGGCTGCGCGGATGGCCAGTTCCAGGAATCCGGTCCCCGGGAACAGGGCCGCGCCAGCGATCGCGTGGTCGGCCAGCCAGGGCTGGCTCTGCACCGACAGCCTGCTGGTGAACAGGAATCCGTCGCTGCCCGCGAGTTCGACTCCGGCACCCAGCAGCGGGTGGTTGGGGGAGCTGAGTCCGACGGAGGCGACGTCCCCGGTCATGGGGCCGCCGGCCTTCGGCCAGTAGCGCTGCCGCTGGAACGCGTAGGTGGGCAGCTCCACCCGCCGTACGTCGCGTCCGGCGAACGCCGTCGACCAGTTCACGGTGGTGCCGTGGACGTGGAGTTCGGCCAGCGCCGTGGTCAGCGACTGGGTCTCGGGGCGGTTCTTGCGCAGTGCGGGGACGAGGGTGCGCGCGCCTGCGGCCTCGTCGACCGTCAGGCAGTCCTGCGCCATCGCGGTGAGCACACCGTCGGGACCCACCTCAAGGAACGAGGTCACCCCGAGCTTCTCCAGGGCCCGTACCCCGTCGGCGAACCGCACGGCCTCGCGGACGTGGCGCACCCAGTACTCCGGCGAGCACACCTGCTCCGCGCCCGCCGGCGCGCCCGTGAGGTTGGAGACCAGGGAGATGGGCGGCGCCTGGAGGGTCAGCCCTTCGACGACCTTGCGGAAGTCGTCCAGCATCGCGTCCATGCGGGGCGAGTGGAAGGCGTGGCTGACGCGCAGGCGACGGGTCTTGCGGCCCTGTCCGGCCCAGTCCTCGGCGATCTCCTCTGCGGCGGCCTCGTCACCGGCGATGACCACGGCGGCCGGACCGTTGACGGCGGCGAGGCTCACCTCGGCCTCACGACCGATCAGTGACGGAGCGATCTCCTCCTCGGACGCCTGGATGGCGATCATCGCCCCGCCCTCGGGGAGGGCCTGCATCAGCCGGCCGCGCGCCGCGATCAGCGTGCACGCGTCCTCCAGCGAGAGCACGCCGGCCACATGGGCCGCGGCGACCTCTCCCACCGAGTGGCCGATGAGCACGTCCGGGGTGACGCCCCAGTGCTCCAGCAGCCGGAACAGCGCCACCTCGACGGCGAACAGCGCGGGCTGCGTGAACGCC
>NZ_JBLIWA010000008.1:0-98932 GCF_047525675.1 Streptomyces sp. 796.1
AGGTCGGGGAGTACTGGCCCTTGGTCAACCCGTAGATCCGGTTGTTGAACAACAGGATCTTTAGGTTCACATTCCGCCGCAACGCGTGAATGAGATGGTTCCCACCGATAGACAAGGCATCGCCGTCACCGGTGACGACCCACACCGACAGGTCCTGTCGTGAGGTCGCCAACCCCGTCGCGATGGCCGGGGCCCGGCCATGGATGGAATGCATGCCGTAGGTGTTCATGTAGTACGGGAACCGGCTGGAACAACCAATCCCCGATACGAACACGATGTTCTCCCGAGCCAACCCCAACTCGGGCATGAAACCCTGCACCGCCGCCAGGATGGCGTAGTCCCCACACCCAGGACACCACCGCACTTCCTGATCCGACTTAAAGTCCTTCATCGACTGCTTCCCCGCAGCCCGCGGCACCAACGCCAACGCCCCCAACCCCGAACCCGAACCCGGCGCCGAACCCGATGCGGGGGATGTGGCGGGGGTGGTTGTGGGGTTGGTGCCGTTCACCGCCGAGGTGGCGGCGGACGTGGTGGCGGGTGTGGTGGGGTTAGGCATTGATGGCCTCCTTCAGTGCGGTGGCCAGCTCTTCGGCCTTGAAGGGCATTCCGTTGATCTGGGTGTGGGAATGCGCGTCGATGAGGTACTTCGCTCGGATCAGTGAGGCGAGTTGGCCCAGGTTCATCTCCGGGATCACCACCCGCTCATACCCCGCCAGCACCGCACCCGTGTTCGCCGGGAACGGATTCAGATGCCGCAGATGGGCCTGGGCGACCGCCACGCCCTGGGACCGCAGGCGGCGGACCGCCGCGGCGATCGGCCCGTACGTGGACCCCCACCCCAACACCAACGTCCCGGCCCCGCCCTCAGGATCATCCACGATCAGGTCGGGAACCTGGATCTGGTCGACCTTCGCCTGCCGGGTCCGGACCATGAATTCATGGTTGGCCGGATCGTAGGAGATATTGCCGCTACCGTCCTGCTTCTCGATCCCACCGATCCGGTGTTCCAACCCCGCCGTCCCCGGGACCGCCCAGGGCCTGGCCAACGTGTGGGGATCACGCTTGTAGGGCCAAAACACCCGGCTACCATCAGCCAACTCGTGATTGGCCTCGGACGCGAACTGCACCCGCAGATCCGGTAGATCGGCCACCTCGGGCACCCGCCACGGCTCCGACCCGTTGGCCAGATATCCATCCGAGAGCAAGAACACCGGCGTCCGGTACGTCAGCGCGATCCGAGCCGCTTCCAGGGCTGCGTCGAAACAATCCGCTGGCGTTGCCGGGGCGACGATCGGTACCGGCGCCTCACCATTACGCCCGTACATCGCCTGCAACAAATCGGCCTGTTCCGTCTTCGTCGGCAACCCCGTCGACGGACCACCACGCTGAATGTCGACCACCAACAGGGGCAATTCCAACGACACCGCAAGCCCGATCGTCTCCGACTTGAGCGCCACCCCGGGCCCCGACGTCGTCGTCACCGCCAACGACCCACCAAAGGCGGCCCCCAACGCCGCACCGATCCCCGCGATCTCATCCTCTGCCTGGAACGAGCGCACCTGGAAATTCTTGTGCCGGGAAAGCTCGTGCAAAATGTCCGAGGCCGGTGTGATCGGATACGACCCCAGGAACAACGGCAACTCCGCCTGCACCGAAGCCGCCACCAGACCATACGCAAGGGCGAGGTTGCCGGAGATGTTCCGATACACACCCGGAGTGAACGCCGAGGACGCCGGCGCGACCTCGTAGGAGACGGCGAAGTCCTCCGTGGTCTCCCCGAAGTTCCACCCCGCCCGAAACGCCGTCACATTCGCCTGTGCCAACTGTGGCTTCTTCGCGAACTTCTTCCGCAAGAACGCCTCGGTACCCTCCGTCGGCCGGTGGTACATCCACGACAACAGGCCGAGCGCGAACATGTTCTTGCTCCGCTCGGCCTCCTTCCGGGAAAGCCCGAACTCCTTCAACGCCTCGACCGTCAACGTCGTCAACGGCACCCCATGCACCTGGAACGCCGACAACGAACCATCGTCCAACGGACTCGTGGCATAACCGACCTTCGCCATCGGGCGTTTCGTGAACTCGTCCGTGTTCACGATCAACACCCCACCCGGGGGAAGGTCACTCACGTTTGCCTTCAACGCGGCCGGGTTCATCGCGACCAATACATCCGGCGCGTCTCCCGGCGTGAGGATGTCATGATCCGCGAAATGCAACTGGAACGAGGACACCCCCGGCAACGTACCCGCCGGCGCCCGAATCTCCGCCGGGAAATTCGGCAACGTCGACAAGTCATTCCCAAACGCAGCCGTCTCCGAAGTAAACCGATCACCCGTCAACTGCATACCATCACCCGAATCACCCGCAAAACGGATAATGACTCGGTCTAGCCGGCGGACCTCTTTGTCTGCCCCGGGCCCTTGGCCTTCGGCGAGCCCCGGCCCGCGCTGGCTCTCGGTGGTCGGGTCGGCCTGCTCGGCGTTATCGGCCTGCTCGGCCGTGCTATTGACCTGGCTGGTCACTGCTTCGGACCTCCTTCGAGGCGGCGGCTCGCGACGGGCTGGTTGGCGCCGGAAATGTTTTCCGGTCCCCGGGCGGCGCCATGGGTTCGTCCCTGGCCCATCGTACGGGGGTAAGGGTCACCTTCCTGGGGCGGATCACATGATGGATGGTGGCGTGCGCCACGTTTATGGAGTGGTTTGCCATCATTTGTTCGCCCCTGGTGCGCATTCCTCAGGCCGGCTCGGCCCTCGCTGTTGTGCTGCCCTCCGCCGGACTTTTGTTGTACGACTCGCTCGCTCGGCCGGTGTGCCCATTCCGGGCCGCCGCCGGGTACGTCGTGCGTTAGGAGTTGATATAGGTGAGTACGGCCAGTACGCGGCGGTGGTCGCCATCGCTGGGGGAGAGGCCCAGTTTCAAGAAGATATTGCTGACGTGTTTCTCCACCGCGCCATCACTGACGACCAACTGCCGGGCAATGGCGGAATTCGTCCGGCCCTCGGCCATAAGTCCTAGGACTTCGCGCTCGCGCGGTGTCAGCCCGGCCAGCACGTCCTGCTTGCGGCTGCGCCCGAGGAGTTGGGCCACCACCTCGGGGTCGAGCGCGGTCCCGCCCTGGGCGACCCGCACCACGGCGTCGACGAATTCCCTGACCTCGGCCACCCGGTCCTTGAGGAGGTAGCCGACCCCACGGCTGCTGCCGGCGAGCAGCTCCGTGGCGTACTGCTCCTCGACGTACTGCGACAGCACCAGGACGCCCAGGTCAGGATGGTCGCGCCGGAGTCGGACCGCTGCTCGTACACCCTCGTCGGTATGGGTCGGGGGCATCCGGACGTCGGCCACGACCACGTCCGGCAGCGCGCCGTCGGCGGCCAGCTCAGCCACCGACTTGAGCAGCGCCTCGGCGTCGCCCACGCCCGCCACGACGTCGTGTCCTCGGTCGGTCAGCAGCCGGGTCAGGCCCTCCCGAAGCAGTACCGAATCTTCGGCGATGACCACCCGCACCCTGTCCTCCACAATTTCTGGCCCCCCGACATCGACACCTTGGACACAGCATCTCAGCAATCGGTCCCGGAACGGGATGCTCCGGGACTGATTGCTGAGATGTAGGGGGGCGTTTTCCGCCCGGATGCCCCGTGACGGGAGGGGAGCCTGGGGGCGGCTGAGATCGTGGCGGGCGCGGGTGGGGGTGCGCAGGGGTGGCCTTCCGCACCGTTCTGGGGGCCGCGGAAGGTTTGGCGGCCGGCGGCCCGGCCGCCGGGCCGCGGGGCCGTTGGGATCGCCGGGCCGCCGGGCCGCGGTGTACCCGTACCGCCCTCCCACCCCGTCGCCGAACCGGTCGCGGGAGGTCAGCCCCGCCAGGGCAGTTCGGCCGTGATCGACGTCGGACCGCCGACGGGGGAGTGCACCACCAGCAGGCCGTCCACCGCGTCGAGCCGCTCGGCGAGGCCAGCGAGCCCCGAGCCCGTGGAGGCGTCGGCGCCGCCCCTGCCGTCATCGCTGACCTGCAACATCAGCCGGTTCTCGACACGCCAGACATCGACCGATGCGTTCCTGGCCTGGCTGTGCTTGCTGACGTTCTGGAGGAGTTCGGAGACGGTGAAGTACGCGATGCCCTCGATGGCGGGCGCCGGGCGCTGGTCGACGTCCACCAGCACCTTCACCGGGACGGTGCAGCGGGCGGCGAGTGCGGAGAGGGCGGGGCCGAGTCCGCGGTCGGTGAGGATGGCGGGGTGGATGCCGCGGGCGAGGTCGCGGAGTTCTTGGAGGGCGATCTTTACTTCGCCGTGGGCTTCGTCGACCATTTTGGCGGCGGCTTCGGGGTCTTCGGTGAGTTTTTCCTTGGCGAGGCCGAGGTCCATGGCGAGGGCGACGAGGCGGGCTTGGGCGCCGTCGTGCAGGTCGCGTTCGATGCGGCGCAGGTCGGCGGCGGCGGTGTCCACCACCACACCCCGGTCGGTCTCCAACTCCGTCACCCGGCTCGCGAGCTGCGAGGGGCCGAGCAGCCCCGAGATCATCAGCCGGTCCACGTACGTCATGCCGCGGATCAGCCACGGGCCGATCAGCACGATCGTGGCGCCGAAGGCGCAGGTCAGGGCCAGTTCGAAGGGCGTGTCCAGGTAGAAGCCGCTGTTCTCGCCGCCCCACAGCTTGATGCCGGGCTCGTCCATGTGGCGCGGGAAGACCCAGTGCCAGAGCGGATAGGTGAGCAGCCCCCAGCCGTTCACGGTGACGACCACCGCGGTGACGAAGGAGAAGAGCGCCCACGGCAGCAGCAGCACGGCGTACAGCATCTGCCGCCAGGAGTCGCCGTTCTTGAGCATCGCGCCCATCCAGGCGAGCGGCCCGCCCTTCTCGCCCTTGATCCGTACCGGCGTCGGCGCGGCGACGTCGTGCCGCAGCAGCACCCGGGCCCTGGCCCGCTCGACCGCGCCGAGCCCGCGCACCCCGGCGAGGGTCAGGGCCAGCAGCGGCACCCCGAGGAAGGTGATCAGCAGGCCGACGCCCAGGCTGATCATGGTCACCGCGTAGGTGAAGGACGCCAGGGCGATGGGCAGGTTCAGGAAGAGATAGCCGAGCTCGCGCCAGGTGCGGGCCTCGAACGGGGCGCGCAGCCCCGCGGGCAGCCGGTGGCCGTGCGGATCGGCGCTGTGCGAATCAGATCCGTATGCAGTAGCCATCTCTTCGTCCGTCCTCCGGTCCTTCGATCGCGTCGCCAGGTGCGGCGCGGAGGCGAGTGCCCCTCGACTACCTCAAGGCTGGCCCACCCGGCCCGCTTCGACCATGGAGGCGGTCGGCATCTTGGGGAGGGGGTTTTCCCCACCCCCTCCGGCGGGCTGACGACACCTCCGCGTTCCGCAGCGGCCATCCGCCCGTACCCACGGCGCACCGCCCCTACCCTGCCCACGGACCGGTCGCGACCGGAAGTGCTCGCATCTGTGCAGGTCAGCGGCCGTACGCGGGCCGTCCCGCAGCCGACGGGCGGGGGCGCGTGGGCGGCTGGGGCGTGCGTAGGGGCGTGCGGGTGGTTTTAGGGGGTGCGGTCGCGCCAAGGGAGTTCGGCGGTGATGGTCGTGGGGCCGCCGGCCGGGGAGTCGATGACGAACAGGCCGTCGACCGAACCGAGCCGCTCGCTCAGCCCCGCGAGGCCGCCGCCGCTGGTGTCGGCGCCGCCCACCCCGTTGTCCCAGACCTGGAGCAACAGCCGGTGCTCGGTGCGCCACAGCTCGACCGTGGCCGCCTTGGCGCGGCTGTGTTTGCTGATGTTCTGGAGGAGTTCGGAGACGGTGAAGTACGCGATGCCCTCGATCGCCGGTGCCGGCCGCTCCTCGATGTCGATGGAGATCGTGGCCGGGACGGTGCAGCGGGCGGCGAGTGCGGAGAGGGCGGGGCCGAGTCCGCGGTCGGTGAGGATGGCGGGGTGGATGCCGCGGGCGAGGTCGCGGAGTTCTTGGAGGGCGATCTTTACTTCGCCGTGGGCTTCGTCGACCATTTTGGCGGCGGCTTCGGGGTCTTCGGTGAGTTTTTCCTTGGCGAGGCCGAGGTCCATGGCGAGGGCGACGAGGCGGGCTTGGGCGCCGTCGTGCAGGTCGCGTTCGATGCGGCGCAGGTCGGCGGCGGCGGTGTCCACCACCACACCCCGGTCCGATTCGAGCTCGGCGATCCGCCGCTCCAACTCGTCCGACGGCGAGAGCAGCGCCCGTACCATCGCCCGTTCCACCACGGTCAGCCCGCGCGCGACCCACGGCAGCACCGGCCAGGCCACGAACAGGCCGACCAGCGTCACGGTGAAGGTCATGATGTCCCACGGCAACCGGATCAGCAGGTAGAGCGTGTGCCGCCAGCCGACCGGGTCCTTCAGGCTGCTCCACAGCCAGGGGAAGAACCCGCCGTGCGTGCGGTGGCGCAGCGGGCTCGGCTCATCGACCTGTAGGTCGAGCAGCAGCCGGGCGCGCGCCCGCTCGAACTTGCCGAGCTGCCGGCTGCCGAGCAGCCCGAACGCCAGCATCGGCAGCCCCACCACCGTGATCGACAGCGCGGCGCCGATGAACAGCCAGCTCGTGACGTACACGAAGCCGAAGATGCCCATCGGCAGGTTGGTCAGCAGGTACGCGATCTCGCGCCAGGTCGATCCGGGGAAGCCGAAGGCCGGCACGCGGGGCAGCTTCTCGCTGGACGACGGATCGGCTGACGCGCCGGAGGGGGCGCCGGCTGACGCACCGGATGAGGTTCCCGACGCGCTGTCGGTTCCCTTGGTGCGCGCGGGCCCGGAGCCGTCGCCGTTGCGCCGGGTCCGCGCGCCGCCGGCCGCACGGCCCGCGCCGCCTCTCGACCCGTCCCCTGACCCGCCTCCCGGCACGTCTCCCGACCCGTGTGGACGGGGTCCGTTCATGCTGGGTCCCTTCATACCGGGCCCGGCCGAGCCGGGACCGCCGGTGTCACTGTGCCTACGCCTACGCCTGTGCCTGTGCGGGGCCCGGAGGAGCCGGGTCCGTTCGTGCTGGGACCGGCCGAGCCGGGCCCGTTCGCGCCCTCGTGCCGGTCCGGTTCGTGCCGGTCCGTACCGTGCCGTCCTGCGCCGTGCCGACCTGCGCTGTGCCGACCTGCACTGCGCCAGCCGGCACCGTGCGCGGCGGGGTGCCGCTCGCCGGAACCGCGCCAGCCGGAATAGTGCCAGTCGGAGCCGCCCCGGTGTGAACCACGGGGCCCGGACCGCGACTGCGGCCCGCGCAGCCCGCGCGGCCCGTACGCCTCGGACGGCGCATGCAGTGCATACGCCACGCATGGCTCATACGGCGCCCGCTCGTGGCGGCTTCAGCCGTAGATCTGGCGTTCATACCCCCTAGCCTGCCGGGCCAAGTCCCCAAAAGACCATGGGGAAAGACCCTCCGACGGACTGGGGATAACCCCACCCCCGGGCCGGCGGGCTGTCCATCTCGGTGGAGACAGGGCCTAGACTCCCGTGCGTACGGACCGCCAGCGTCGCGAATCAGCGGAAATGCGGCGGTGAGCTGGGCGGTGAACAAGTCACCGAGCACGAAAGCGGCAGAGGGAGCGAGGGGCGGACGTGACGTATGTGACGGACGTGCCGGAGGTGATCGTCGCGCCCGCTGCCGGGACCCCCGTACGGGCCGTAGGCGTACGGGCCGTCGACGGCGTGCCCGGTCGGACGGTGGAGTCGGCCGCCGACGCGCCGGTGCGACTCGCCGCGGAGTACTTCGACGGGTACGCGGCCGTCGGTCTGCTCGCGGTGGTCGGGGTGCTCTTCCTGATCGTCGCCTTCGTCGGCAACCGCCTGCTGCGCCCCATCGCCCCGACGCCCGAGAAGCTGCTCACCTACGAGTGCGGCGTCGACCCGGTCGGCGAGGGCTGGGCCCACACCCAGGTCCGCTACTACGTGTACGCGTTCCTGTACGTGATCTTCGCGGTGGACTCGATCTTCCTCTTCCCCTGGGCGACGGTCTTCGCCGAGCCGGGTTTCGGCGGTACCACGCTGGTAGAGATGTTCGTCTTCCTCGGCTTCCTCACCGTCGGCCTGTTGTACGCATGGAAGAAGGGCGTCCTCGAATGGACGTGACCCCCCGGACGAACCCCGTGGACCTCCCCGAGCCCACGGTGGCGCGGCCCGCCGCCGGCACCGGCTCCCTCGGCCCGCTGGCCCGCCTGGCCCCCGAGCCGATGAAGGTCATCCTCAACTGGGGGCGCCGCTACAGCCTCTGGGTCTTCAACTTCGGCCTCGCCTGCTGCGCGATCGAGTTCATCGCCGCGTCGATGGCCAGGCACGACTTCATCCGACTCGGCGTGATCCCCTTCGCACCGGGCCCGCGCCAGGCCGACCTGATGCTGGTCTCGGGCACGGTGACGGACAAGATGGCGCCCGCCGTGAAGCGGCTGTACGAGCAGATGCCCGAGCCCAAGTACGCCATCTCCTTCGGCGCCTGCTCCAACTGCGGCGGCCCGTACTGGGACTCGTACTCCGTCACCAAGGGCGTGGACCAGATCATTCCGGTCGACGTGTACGTACCGGGCTGCCCGCCCCGCCCCGAAGCGCTGCTCCAGGGCATCCTCAAGCTCCAGGAGAAGATCGCGGCGGAGTCCCTGGCCGGCCGCTACCCGCACGGCGACCGCGGCCGGCGGCCGTCCGTCGCCGCGCTGCGCAGCCCGCTGGTCCCGGCGCCCGAGCGGCCCGAACCGACGCCGGAGGACACCCGATGAGCACGGCCGACCAGCCCGGGAGAGACACGGAAGCGGCCGGTGGGACTGCTGGGTCTGCGAAGCCTGCGGGGTCTGCTGGGTCTGCGGAGGGGCCTGCTGGGGCTGCGGACAGGGCGGCTGAGGCCGGTGCGGCTGACGTAGCCGGTGGGGTCGATGTGGCTGATGCGGCGGTCGCGGCTCCGGTGGGCTGGCTGCCGAGGTCCGCAGCGGAACTCTTCGGCCCCGGCGCCCGGGCCGAAGAGAGCTACGACCTACTGACCGTCGACGTCCCCGCCGAGTCGTGGATTTCCGCGCTTGAGACCGCTCGTACGGCGCTGGCCTGCACGTTCTTCGACTGGCTGAGCGCGGTCGACGAGCCGGGCACGGGGCTGCGCGTCGCCGCTCACGTGGCCGGTCTGCCCGATGCGCAGGCGGTGGCCGTGGCGGAGGCAGCGGCCGAGGCGGCGCGCGCGGCGCTGTCCGCGCCCGGTGGTGCGCCCGCGGCCGAGACCGGGCGCGCCGACGCCGGCGCACACCCCGCCGAAGGGGCCGCCGGTACGGGGCTGCGACGCCTCCTGATCCGGACCACCGTGCCGCACGACGCCCCGGTGCTGCCCACCGCCGTCGACGTCTACCCGGGTGCCGCCTGGCACGAGCGGGAGACGCACGAGATGTTCGGCGTCGACTTCACCGACCACCCCCACCTGCTCCCGCTGCTGCTGCCGGACGGGTTCGAGGGGCACCCGCTGCGCAAGGACTTCGTCCTCGCGGCCCGGGTCGCCAAGGCGTGGCCGGGCGCGAAGGAACCGGGGGAGTCCGACCACGGCGGGCCCAAGCGGCGGCAGATGCTGCCGCCCGGCGTGCCCGACCCGAACGACTGGGGCCCGCTCAAGGGCCAGCTCCCGCCCGCACCGGCCCGCCCGGCGCGCGGCGCCCGCGCGGCAAGTGCGGCAGGCGAACGCCCGGCCCGGCGCACCCGTTCGGTCAGCGCAGGCTCGGCCAGCCAGCAGGCGGCCGGTTCGACGGATGCCGCCGGAGCGGGCGCCGGAGCCGGTACGGGCGCGAGCGCCGGTGCGGAAGGGGCGCGGGCCGCGGGCGCCGGAGGCGGCGCAGCCGCGGCGCGCCCGCCCCGGCGCACCCGGAGCGCGAGCGCGGGTTCGGCGAGCCAGCGCCCGGAGCGCTCCGGCGCCACCCCGGACGCGGCCGACACCGCGGGCCCGGCCCGGGACACGTCCGGCAGCACGGCTGCCGCCGCCCCCCGATCCGCCCGCCACACCCCCGACGCCCCGTGGCACGACCCCCACCCGGCGACGGACCAACCACCGACGACACCTCGTCCCGCCGCGGCGGGACCGGAAGCTGGGGCTGAGCCGGAGACCGGGGCTGAGCCGGAGGCCGGGGCACGGCCTGCGGCTGAGGCGGGCCGCCCGGCCGAAGGCTCGGAATCGGCCGAGGCCCGGCGTACGGCTGAGCAGCCGGAGCCGGCCGCGACGCCGCGTACGGCTCACCGGCCCGAGCCGGAGCCGACCGGCACGCCGCGTACGCAGGAGCAGGACCAGGGCCAGGACCAGGGACGAGAGCGGGAAGCGACCGCGGCGGTGTCCGAGGCGGAGGCAGCGGCCAAGCCCGAGCCGGAAGCTGCGGCCGAGCCCAAGACGGAAGCCGACCGCACGGCTGAGACGGACCCCGGGGCCGGGGCGGAGGCCGATGGTGGGGCCGCCGGCGGGGCCGGGCGCAGGGACGGAGGGGACGCGTGAACGACACCCTCGATCTCGCGCTGCGGCTGATCGCCGTGTTCGTGGTCTTCCTGGTGCTCCCGCTGGTCGTCGGCCAGACCGAGCACAAGGTGATGGCCCACATGCAGGGCCGTCTCGGCCCCATGTACGCCGGTGGCTTCCACGGCTGGGCCCAGCTCGTCGCGGACGGCGTGAAGTTCGCGCAGAAGGAAGACGTCGTCCCGACCGGCGCCGACCGCCGGGTCTTCCACCTCGCGCCCGCGGTCTCCCTGCTGCCGTACCTGCTGGTGCTCATCGCCATCCCGGTCGGCCCCGACAACGCCGTCGGCCAGGTCATCGACGCGGGCATCTTCTTCGTCCTCGCCGTGATGGGCGTCGGCGTGCTCGGCTCGCTGATGGCCGGCTGGGCTTCGGCCAACAAGTTCTCCCTGCTCGGCGGCTTGCGCACGGCCGCCCAGCTCATGGCGTACGAACTGCCCATGCTGCTCGCCGCGGCCTCGGTCGCGATGGCCGCCGGCACGGTCTCGCTGCCCGACATGCTCGACGCCTTCGAGTGGTGGTGGGTGCCCTGGCAGATCGTGGGCGGCGTGGTGTTCTTCACCGCCGGGCTCGCCGAGCTGCAACGGCCGCCGTTCGACGCCCCGGTGGCCGACTCCGAGATCATCTTCGGCGCGTACACCGAGTACACCGGGCTGCGCTTCGCGCTGTTCCTGCTCGCCGAGTACGCGGGCATCGTCGTGCTCTCCGCCCTCACGTCCGTACTGTTCCTCGGTGGCTGGCACGGGCCGTTCGCCGACCAGCTCGGCTGGCTGTGGACGCTGGTGAAGACGCTCGCCCTGGCCTTCGTGGTGATCTGGCTCCGGGTGACCTACCCCCGGCTGCGCGAGGACCAGGTACAGCGGCTCGCCTGGACCGTACTGATTCCGCTCGCGCTGGCCCAGATCGCCCTCACCGGCGTCGTGAAGGTGGTGATCTCCTGATGGCACTGGACAACCCGCCGCAGAAGAAGTCCGGTTGGCCCGGCTCCGGCCTGGCCAAGGGGCTGGCCGTGACGCTGCGCACCATGACGCGCAAGACGCAGACCGCGCAGTACCCCGACGTGCTGCCCGAACTGCCGCCGCGCAGCCGCGGTGTGATCGGCCTGTTCGAGGAGAACTGCACCGTCTGCATGCTCTGCGCGCGCGAGTGCCCCGACTGGTGCATCTACATCGACTCCCACAAGGAGACGGTGCCGCCAGCCACCCCGGGCGGCCGGGAGCGCAGCCAGAACGTGCTCGACCGCTTCGCCATCGACTTCTCGCTCTGCATGTACTGCGGTATCTGCATTGAGGTGTGCCCCTTCGACGCGTTGTTCTGGTCCCCGGAGTTCGAGTACGCGGAGACCGACATCCACGAGCTGACCCACGAGCGGGACAAGCTCCGCGAGTGGATGTGGACCGTGCCCGCGCCGCCGGCGCTCGACCCGGGCGCGGAGGAACCCAAGGAGGTCGCCGCCGCCCGCAAGACCGCCGACAAGCTGCTGGCCCAGCGCGCGGCGGAAGCACCAGGAGCCTCAGGCGCGACAGGCACAACGGGTGCCTCGGGTGCTTCGGGTGCCTCGGGTGAAGGAGCGCCGTCATGACCCTCGCTGCGGGCCAGGCCCTCGCCGCGGGCCACGGCTTCCTCTCGCCCACCGGCGTGGAGGTCGCCTTCCTCCTCGTCGGCATCGCGACGCTCGGCGCGGCCGTCATCACCGTCACCACCAGACAACTGGTCCACGCGGCCCTGTGGCTGGTGGTGGCGCTCGGCGGCCTCGCCGTCGAATACCTCCTGCTCACGGCGGAGTTCATCGCCTGGGTACAGGTACTGATCTACGTCGGTTCGGTGATCGTCCTCCTGCTGTTCGGACTGATGCTGACCAGGGCGCCCATCGGCCGTTCGCCGGACGCGGACTCCGGCAACCGGTGGGTCGCCCTCGCTGTCGCGGTGGCCGCCGCGGCCACCCTGGTGTGGGTGGTCGTGGACGCCTTCCGCGCCACCTGGATCGACCTGGACGCGGCCCTGCCCGAGGGCGGTCCCGGGTCGACCCGGGTCACCGGGGAGTTCCTGTTCCGGCACTGGGTGCTGCCGTTCGAAGCGCTCTCCGTACTGCTGCTCGCGGCCCTCGTCGGTGCGATCGTGCTCTCCCGCAAGGACCGCACGGAGACCGGCGGCCCCGCGGGCCGCCGGCTCCGCACCGGTGGCGGCGCCGGTGGTACGGGCCCGGTCGGCGGCAGGTCCGGCCGGCGCACCGGCCCCGCGCCGACCAAGCCCGCGTCCACCACGACCACCCCCGCCGGCCGGGGTTCGGCCGCACCTGCTGCCGCACCCACCGCCGGTTCCAGCGCGCGCGGGGGTGCCCCGGCCGAGCCCGAGCCCAACCCCACTGCCCGTACCGCACCGCCTCGCACGACGGCCCGTACGACGCCCCGCACGGCGGCCCCCCGCGCCCGGGCCACGGCCGACGCCTCCACGTCGCCCCCGGCCCGGACCCCACGGACTACCCCCGCACCGGCCCGGACAGCCACCGACCAGGCGCCACCCGCCACCGACCAGGCGCAGCCCACTCCCAGCGCGCCCGCCGACCGCCCCGCCCCGGCCGCCACCACCGAAGCGGACACCGCCGGCCCGCGTACCGAGCCCGCCGGTCCCACCGACTCCACCGGTCCCACCGGCGAAGACCAGGCCGAGCGCGCCCCGAGGGAGGGCACTAGCTGATGCACCTCGTCTATCCCGCTGTGCTCGCCGTCCTCCTCTTCTGCATCGGCCTGTACGGCGTACTCGCCCGGCGCAACGCGATCCTCGTCCTGATGTCCGTCGAGCTGATGCTCAACGCCGTCAACCTCAACCTGGTCGCCTTCGACGTCTGGCTCCGCGACACCCTCCACGCGGGCCAGGCGCTCACCCTCTTCACCATTGCCATCGCCGCCGCCGAGATCGGCATCGGCCTCGCCATCGTGCTGCTCGTCTACCGCAACCGCGGCACCTCGGACATCGACAGGCTCCGCGATCTCGCCGATGTCCCCACCGCTGCCGACAGCATGCCAGCCACCACTGACAATGCCGCCGACCTCGCCGATGGCAAGCGTCTGACCAGCGGAGAGGCCGCCGCGTGACGATCACGACCACCGCCGTCCTCGTTCCCGTACTGCCCTTCATCGGCGCCGTCGCGGGGCTGTTGTGCGGCCGTCGGGCCCCCGGGTTCGTCCGGCCGCTCGCCGTGCTGCCCACGCTGGCCGCCGCCGTGCTCGCCGTCATCGTCGCCGTCCGACAGGGCGGAGACGACCCGGTCGACGCGGCGACCAAGCTCACCGACACCGGGTCGATCCCGATCGACCTCGCGTTCCACATCGACGGCTTCGCGGCCCTGGTCGCGGTGCTGGTCGGCACCGTCGCCACCTGCGTGCAGGCGTACTCGACCGGCTACCTGCGCGAGGACCCGCGCTACCCCTCGTACGCCGCGCTCGTCTCGCTCTTCACCTCGGCGATGCTGCTGGTCGTCTACTCCGACGACCTGATCGTGCTGCTGGTCGGCTGGGAAGTGATGGGCATCTGCTCGTACTTCCTGGTCGGGCACTACTGGGAGACGGCCGCCGCGCGTTCCGCTTCGCTCAAGGCCTTCCTGGTCACCAAGCTCGGTGACGTGCCGTTCCTGATCGGCATCTTCGCGCTGGCGACGGACGCCGGCACGTTCCGGATCAGCGAGATCTACACCGGGCTGACCGCCGGCGCCGGCGAGGCAGGCGGCTTCGCGCTCGACCACCCGACGCTCATCGCCCTGCTGCTGCTCGCCGGCGTCGCCGGCAAGTCGGCGCAGTTCCCGCTGCACACCTGGCTGCCGGACGCGATGGCCGGCCCGACCCCGGTCTCCGCGCTGATCCACGCCGCGACGATGGTCGCCGCCGGCGTCTACTTCATCGCCCGGCTGCTGCCGGTCTTCGCCGCGTCGGCCGCAGCCCTGGCCGTCCTCGCGGTGCTGGCCGCCGTCACCATGGTGGGCTCCGCGCTCGCCGCGCTCGCCCAGGACGACATCAAGCGGGTGCTCGCCTACTCGACCGTCGGCCAACTCGGCTACATGACCGGCGCACTCGCCGTCGGCGACCGCGGTGCCGCGGTCTTCCACCTGATGTCGCACGGCGCGTTCAAGGCCCTGCTCTTCCTCGGCGCCGGCGTCGTGATCCACGCCGCCGGGACGAACTCGCTGGCCGCCATGTCGCGCATGGGCGGCCTCGCCCAGCGCATCCCCGACGCGTACTGGACGATGAGCGTGGCGCTGCTCGCGCTCGCCGCGATCCCGCCGTTCGCCGGCTTCTTCTCCAAGGAGGCCGTGCTGGGCGCGGCCGAGTCGGTGGCCACCGGGCACGGCGCCACCGACCACGCCTACCACGTGCCGGGCGCCGTCGGCTGGGTCGTCCTGATCGCCGGCCTGCTCACCGCCCTGCTCACGGCCGGGTACGCGACCCGGCTGTGGCTGCTGGCGTTCCGCGGCAGCGGCCCCGCCGCGCCCGACCACGGCAAGCAGCCGTGGGCCATGAACGCCGTCCTGTGGGTGCTGTTCGTGCCCACCGCCGCGCTCGGCGTCACCGTCGGCCGCCTCCCGAGCTGGTTCGACGACCACTCCCTGGACCCGACCCTGGCCACCTCCGTGCTCGGCACCGGCCTCGCCCTGGTCGGCGTGATCATGACGTACGGGACCTGGCGGCACACCACCGCGCTCGCCGGCCGGCCGGCGCTCGGCGCCGTCGCCGCCCACCCGCAGGCCGACCCCGCCGTCTCCGAAGCCGAGGCCATCGCCAGCCACGAACCGGCCTACGGCAGCGTCGAATCCGCGCCCGACCCGGCCGACCCCGGCCGGCTGCTGCTCGGCCCGCTGCACCGGCACGCCGCGGTCGGCTTCCACCTGGACGCGCTGTACGCGGCCGTCTTCGTCCGTCCCGTACGCGCCGCCGCCCACCTCGTGCGCTTCCTGGACCGCGAGGTCGTGGAGACGTACGTGAAGGGCGCCGGCACCGCCCCCGGCCTGCTGGGCACGCTCGTCCGCCGGACGCAGACCGGCAACGTCCAGACCTATCTGAGCGCGCTGTTGGCCGGCTCGCTGGTCCTCGTCGTGGCCGTCGTCCTCACCGCGACGGGAGGCTGACGTGCAGCGATCCCCGTACGCACCGGCCCCCGCTGGCCCCGCCGCGGCCGGTTCACCGGCGGCTGCTGGCCGGCCGGCGCCGGTGGGCAATGGTGCGCCCGCCCACCGCGTACGCGTCGTCGCAGTGGCCAGCCCACCCCGTACCACCGCCCCGCGCGGACGCCGTCCCCGTACCCGGCTGATCGCGCGCACCACGGCCCCGGCCGGCCTGGGCAACCGGCCCCGGCCCGTCCACCGCACGGCCGCCACCCCGAGGAGCCTTTGAGGTGAATCAGAACGTGATGCAACTCCTCCTCGCGGCCGTCGTCGTCCTCCCGCTGCTCGGCGCCGTCGCCGCGCTGTTGCCCGCCCCGCCCGGGCTGCGCGGGCGCGACCCGGAGCAGGCCGTGCTCCGGCACGGCGTCACCGTCACCGGCCTCGTCCTGGCCCTGTCCATCGCCCTCGCGGTGGGCTTCGACCACGACCGGCCCGAGGCCATGCAGGCGACCACCGACATCCGGTGGATTCCGGCCCTGGACATCCGTATCCACCTCGGCATCGACGGCATCTCACTCCCGCTGCTCGTCATGACGGCGCTGCTCACCTTCCTCTGTGCGCTCTACAGCTACTTCCGGATGCCCGCGGGCCCCTCCCCGATGGCCTTCGTGGCGCTGCTGCTGGTGCTGGAGTCCGGCACCCTCGCCACCTTCGCCGTGCTCGACCTGATCCTCTTCTTCCTCGCCTTCGAGATGGTGCTCATCCCGATGTATTTCCTGATCGCCCGCTGGGGCGGCCAGGAGGGCACACCGAGCCCCGCCGCGCCCACGGGGACCGAAGCCACCGCGCACGGCAGCGAACGCGAGCGCGCCGCCTGGCGGTTCATCCTCTACACCCTGCTCGGTTCCGTCGTGATGCTGCTCGGCCTCCTCCTCATCGGACTCAAGGGCGGCACCTTCGACATGGTGGCACTCGCCTCTGACAACGGGGCCGGGCTCAGCCACTCCACGCAGGTCATCGCGGTGTTGGCGATCGGCATCGGACTCGCCGTGAAGGCCCCGATGTGGCCGCTGCACAGTTGGCTCCCGGACGCGCACACCGCCGCCCCCACCGTCGGCTCCGTACTCCTCGCCGGCGTGCTGCTGAAGATGGGCACCTACGGCCTCGTCCGCATCGTGCTGCCGATCGCGCCGGACGGCGCCCACACCTTCGCCCCGTACCTCGCGGCGTTCGCGGTCGTCGGCATCCTCTACGGGTCGCTCGCCTGCCTCGCGCTGGCGTTGCCGACCTCGACCGGCGACAGCGCGGTCGGCCCCGCCGCGGCCCTCGCGCCCACCCGCCCCAAGGCCGACCTCAAGCGCCTGATCGCCTACTCGTCGGTCGGCCACATGGGCTTCGTCCTGCTCGGCATCTCCACCCTCACTCCGACCGGCGTCAACGGCGCGCTGTTCGCCAACATCGCCCACGGCCTCATCACCGGGCTGCTGTTCTTCCTGGTCGGCGCGGTCAAGGAGCGGTTCGGCAGCAGCGACCTGGACCAGCTCGCGGGTGGCGCGCGGGCCGCGGGGGCCGCGCTGTACGGCAGGGCGCCACGGCTGGGCGGCCTCTTCGTCTTCGGTGCCGTCGCCTCGCTCGGACTGCCAGGACTCGCCGGATTCTGGGGCGAAATGCTCGCCATGTTCGGCGCGTACGAACCCGCCGCCGGCCTCAGCCGCCCCGCCTACCTCACCTTCCTCGCCCTCGCCGCCTTCGGCACCCTGCTCACCGCCGCGTACCTGCTGATCGTCGTACGCCGGGTCTGCATGGGCGAGCCGGACGCCGGCACCACCCCCGTGACCAGCGGCGACGGCGCGACCGACAGGGGTACGGGCGCGGCCGGCGGCACCCCGGCGGCCGTCCCGGCCGCGGTCGCGGCGGCCATGACGGCGGACGGCGGTCCGCCCGCCGCCGCAGCAACCCAACCCGCCGGCGCGCACCCCGCCGACCCGGGCGCGGGCCGCGGGGGGGGGGGGGGGGGGGGGGGGGGGGGGCGTGCGACCGGCGGGCGCCATCGACGACGTCCACGGCCACGAGTTCGCGACCTGGGCGCCCCTCGTCGCCCTCACCGTCATCGCCGGACTCTGGCCGGCGGTCCTCCTGGGCCTGACCGACCCGGCCGTGCAGCACCTTCTCGGAGGCGGGAGCTGATGAACACCACCGCCGCGAGCGCCGTCCAGTCCATCGACTGGGTGGCCATCGCCCCGCCCACCATCACGGCCGTCGTGGGCCTGGTCGTGCTGGTCGCCGACCTGTTCCTGAGCGAGCGCCGCAAGCCGCTGCTCGGCTGGGTCTCGGTGGCCGGACTCGCCGTCGCCGGCCTGTCCCTGCTGCCGCTGCGCACCACCGACCGCAGCACGTTCTGCCTGGTCAACGACGGTTCGGTGTGCAGCTACATGGCCGACGACTTCACGGTCGCGCTGCAACTCCTGGTGCTCGGCGGCGCGCTGCTGACGGCCCTGCTGTCGCTGCCTGCCGTGACGGAACAGAAGCTTCCGGTGGGCGAGTACTGGTTCCTGCTGCTCTCCTCCACGGCCGGCGCCGCGCTGCTGCCGGCCTCCCGCGACCTGGCCACCCTGGTCATCGCCCTGGAAGTGGCCTCGCTGCCCGCCTTCGCCCTCGTCGGCCTGCGCCGCGGCGACCGGCGCTCGTCGGAAGCGGCGCTCAAGTTCTTCCTGTCGTCGGTCGCCGCCACCGCGGTCACGCTCCTCGGCGTGAGCTTCGTCTACGCCACCACCGGCAGCATGCACGTCGCCAAGGTCGCCGACGGCCTCACCCACGTCGACCCGCGCCTGGAGACCCTCGCCCAGACGGGCGTCGCGCTCACCCTGATCGGCTTCGCGTTCAAGACCGCGGCGGTCCCCTTCCACTTCTGGGTCCCGGACACCTACGTCGGCGCGCCGCTGCCGATCGCCGCCTACCTCTCCGTCATCGGCAAGGCGGTCGGCTTCACCGGCCTGATCATCGTCACCGTCCGCGCCTTCCCCTCGTACGCAGACGTCTGGGGCCCTGCGCTGGCGGTCCTGGCCGCGCTCACCATGACGATCGGCAACGTGGCGGCCCTGCGCCAGCGCCCCGACCACCCGCACAGTGCCGTCCGCCTGCTGGCCTGGTCGTCGGTCGGGCAGGCCGGCTACCTGCTGGTCCCCATCGCCGCCGCCGGCTACGCGGACTCCACCACGGACGCCGAACACGCCGTCGGCGCCACGGTCGCCTACGCGCTGATGTACGCCGCGGTGAACATCGGCGCGTTCGCGGTGGTCGCCCTCGTCGCCCACCGCCGCCCCGCCGGCCGTACGGGCCAGGGCCCGGGCCAGAACCAGGTCGAGGGCAACCGCCTCACCGACCACCGCGCCCTGTACGCGACGCATCCGCTGGCCGCTCTCGCGCTCGGCTTCTTCCTGCTCTGCCTGGCCGGCCTGCCGCCGGGCGTCATCGGCCTGTTCGCCAAGGTCGCGGTCTTCTCCGCGGTGGTCGACGCGGGGCTGGGCTGGCTCGCCGTCGTGATGGCACTCAACGTCGTGATCGCGCTCTACTACTACCTCCAGTGGACGGCGTCCCTCTTCCGGGCCCCCGCGGCGGCAGCTCCCGCTGCCGTGGCAGGCCCCGCCCCGGCCGGCTCCGCCGCAGACGCCCCCGGCGCGGTGGCAGAGGGCCGGCCCGGTACGCCGGCCCCGCCCGGCCAGGCCACGCCCGCCGACGGGCCGGACAACGCACCTCAGGCCCCGTCCGGTACCCCCACGGCGCTCGCCACCCGCCGGCCCACTGCCCCCACCGCCGGCTCCGACACCCCTCGCATCCCGGCCCCCCTCCTGGCCACCATCGCCCTGACCACCGCCATCGGCATCGCCCTCTCCGGCGCCCCCCAACTCGTCCTGCACTTCGCCTCGGCAACACTCTTCTGACGGACCGCCTCCACCGCAGCCCCCTCCGCCTCCGGACCCTTCCACCTCGGTCGCCCCGGTCGCCCCTCGCCCCCCCCGGGCGCCCTCGGCCTGGCCGCTGTGCGCGTGCGGACCACTGCACGGCGCGCGGGGGGTGGGTGTCCGCGGGGCCGCCCCCGTGCACGGTGTGGCGGCACTCACCCGGTGAGCCGGGTCGGGCCGGTTGAGGTCGATGAGGGGCCGGCCCGTACGGCCAGGTCCCGCGCATCGCCCGTGAGGGCCATGATCACGCCACCTCGGCACCCACCACCCACCCGGCCGTGACCTGCCCGAACGCCCTGGGCGGCGGCATCGGCACCCGTACCGACCATCCGCGTAGGACGCCGACCACTGCCCGGGAATCCCCGTGCGGTGGACCCGACGGGCGCTACGGCACAAGGGAACTAGGACCTCTCATCTGGCGTTGACCAGTGATGGAGGGTCCACTGGAAGCTGGAGAAACCGCGAAAGGGTTCCCCCTGCCGTACCACTTGGAGGGCGTACCGTGCACCGCCGGCACAATGGGCTCAAGACCGCCGTGCTCCTCGGGGGACTGTCCGCCCTCATCATCGTCATCGGCGGGATGTTCGGCCGTACTGGCTTGATCATCGCTGTCGTCGTCGCGCTCGGCACCAATGCGTACGCGTACTGGAACAGCGACAAGCTGGCGTTGCGGGCGATGCGGGCGCGGCCGGTCAGCGAGTTCGAGGCACCCGAGCTCTACCGGATGGTGCGCGAGCTCTCCACGGCCGCGCGGCAGCCGATGCCCCGGCTGTACATCTCGCCGACCGACGCGCCCAACGCCTTCGCCACCGGGCGCAACCCCCGCAACGCGGCCGTGTGCTGCACCGACGGCATCCTGCGGCTCCTCAACGAACGCGAGCTGCGCGGCGTCATCGGCCACGAGCTGAGCCACGTCTACAACCGCGACATCCTCATCTCCTCCATCGCGGGCGCGCTGGCGAGCGTGGTGATGTTCCTGGTGAACTTCGCCTGGCTGATCCCCATCGGCCGGTCCGACGATGACGACGGCCCCGGCTTCCTCGGCATGCTGCTGATCATGATCCTGGGCCCGCTGGCCGCGTCAGTGATCCAGCTCGCCGTCAGCCGCTCCCGTGAGTACGAGGCGGATGCCTCGGGCGCACAGCTCACCGGCGATCCGCTCGCTCTGGCCAACGCCCTGCGCAAGCTCGAAGCCGGTACGAAGGCGCTGCCCCTCCCGCCGGAGCCCCGGTTGGAGACGGCGAGCCACATGATGATCGCCAACCCGTTCCGGCCGGGGGCGGGCATGGCCAAGCTGTTCTCCACGCATCCGCCCATGGCAGAACGCATCAGTCGGCTGGAGAAAATGGCGGGACACTAGGCCGATGAAGACGATCCTGAACGTCATTTGGCTGGTCCTGTCCGGCTTCTGGCTGGCCTGTGCCTATGTGTTGGCGGGCCTCATCCTCTGCATCACGATCATCGGCATCCCCTTCGGCATCGCCTCCTTCCGCATCGCCCGCTTCGCACTGTGGCCCTTCGGCTACACCGCGGTGGAACGCCGCGACGCCGGCGCCCCGTCCTGCGTCGGCAACGTCCTGTGGCTGGTCCTCGCCGGTTGGTGGCTGGCGCTGGGCCACGTCATCACCGGCCTCCTGCTCTGCGTCACGATCATCGGCATCCCGCTGGGCGTGGCCAACTTCAAGCTGATCCCCGTCTCCCTGACCCCGCTGGGCCGCGAGATCGTCCCCACCGACCAGCCCTTCGCGGCACGCTGACTGGTCCACGGGCCGGGGGAGCAGGCGCACCGACCCCGTCACACCTGCCGCGCACATCGCCCCCACACCCCGCGAACCGCACCGCTCCCCCGCCCGGACCGGCCCACCGCCCTTCTGGCCCTTCGCCCACCGGGCCAGCGACCGTCTACCGCCTGGGCCGCCCGCCGCCGAGCCACCAGCCAACGCCAACCAGGCACGCCGACCGCCGCTACGCGCCTACCGCACTAGCACGTATGCCGTCGTGCCGACGCTCGGCGACCGCGGCCAACTCGGCCCGTAGGCTCTCGCGCGTGCTCCCGCGCGTCTTGATCGCATGGCAGTTGGGGCACAGGGCCACCATCTGCGAAGGGTGGTCGCGCCCGCCGGCTGTCAGCTCCCGTACGTGGTCGACCTCAAGGATGGGCTGCCCGCGGTCCGTCACGTCCTGCGGCTGCCCGGAGCAGCGCGGGTTCTCACACTGCCCATGGCTACGGAGCAGCGCCGCCTCACGCGCCCGCCGCGAACGCAGTGGCTGCTCCGACTGCCGCGGCACCCGCTGCCCGTGCCGAGCCGGTTCGTCGTGCTCCACGAGCTGGCACAGCCGCTCGTACCGCGCGGCGATCAGCACGTCCCGCGGTATCGCGTCCTGCTCGCCGTCTGATGCGCGGGCGGACGCGGCAGGGCGGGGCGCTTGTCCCGGGAGGGGCGACGGGCCGGGCGGGGGTGAAAGGAACGCCTCGTCGCCCAGCCCGACGTCGGCGAGCAGGCCGTGCAGGGTGTCGGCGGAGACGCCGTCGAAGTACGCGAGCAGGATGTGCACGCAGCGCGCGCGGTCCGGTCCGGAGTCGCGCATCGTCGCGTACACCGCGGGGGACAGTCCCGTACGCGGCTGGTGGTCTCTGAACCACTTGGCCACCGTGCTGTCCCCGTGCGCACGGGGAGCCGTGCCGGGGTGGTCGTGCATGACCCACAGGCCGGCGTGGTGCAGGGCAGCGCTGGGGTAGTCGGGGCGGGGGCGCTCGCCGCGTGCTCCGTGCCGGGACAGCAGCCGTCCCACCTCGCGCTCGACCGTGCTCCACGGCGCGAGCCGAGCCTCGCCGTGCCGGGCCCGCCCGATGGCCCACAACAGCAGTATCGGCTGGTAGAGCGCGGGCCCATGGGCGGTCGACCGCATGCGCAGCTCGGCGATGGCGGCCTCGAACGTGCCGTACTCCTGCGCCGTCCGCTGCCCCGCGTCGCCCTCCTCGGACGTCTCCACAGCCACAGCCGTAGCGGTGGTTGCCGCGGGCGCGGCTTGGGCCGGCTCCTCGGCCTCGACCACCGTGAATCCCAGCCGCCGCAACACCGCCACCACCGTCGCCACCCCACCGGAGAAGTCCTTAGGCCCGAGCGCCGACCGCCCCGGCAGATGGCCGTGCGCGGCGCCCACGATGGCCTTGGAGTCGTAGAGCCGGCCCTCGTGCGACAGCCGGAGTCGGCGTGCCGCGCCGAAGCCGTACGACTGGAGGAAGGCGTCTCGCCCCAGCCGGTCACACTCCTCGATGGCGCACAGCACCGCTGCCCGCGTGACGTCTTGGAAGGCCATGGCACGAACCGTAAGGGAAGGCACTGACAATCGGCCCTGACCTGGTACGAAGCCGTTGGCCCGGGCGCGGTGGGGGCGAGTGCGCGGCCTCGGGCGGGCCGGCTCAAACCGGGCGCCGGGCTGTCGGAGGTCGGGGCGTTGCCGACTTCCGGCAGCCCGGCGGTGGGGGCTAGCGGTAGTTCACGAACTGCAACGCGAAGTCGAGGTCCTTGCCCTTGAGGAGGGCCTGGACGGCCTGGAGGTCGTCCCGGCTCTTCGAGGAGACGCGCAGCTCATCGCCCTGGACCTGTGCCTTGACGCCCTTGGGGCCCTCGTCGCGGATGATCTTGGCGACCTTCTTCGCGTTCTCCTGCGTGATCCCCTCCTGCAACGAGGCGGTGATCTTGTACTCCTTGCCGGAGGCCTGCGGTTCGCCCGCGTCCAGCGCCTTCAGCGAGATCCCGCGCTTGACCAGCTTCGTCTCGAAGATGTCGAGTACGGCCTTCACCCGCTCCTCGGCGTTGGCCCGCATCTCGATCTTCTCGCCCGACCAGGCGATCGAGGCGTCCACGCCCTTGAAGTCGTAGCGCTGCGCGATCTCCTTGGCGGCCTGGTTGAGGGCGTTGTCGACCTCCTGCCGCTCGACCTTCGAGACGATGTCGAAACTGGAGTCGGCCATATTGAGTTGGCTCCTCGTACGTAGATCCGTCAGGGAAGCGGCCCGGCGGACCGCGCTGCCAGCCTAGCTACCCCGGCCGTGCTCCAGCGGCGATCAACCCGGTGGCGGACCACCCCCCGGTATCGGGTATGGTTTACGTCGTTGCCAGGAAGCCCCGAGCGAACCAAGCGAAGGGCCGAATTACTGGCGATATCCCAGGCGGTGTGCCCGAGTGGCCAATGGGAGCGGACTGTAAATCCGTCGGCTTAGCCTACCCAGGTTCGAATCCTGGCGCCGCCACGCTTTGGGAGACGGCCCCTGATCTGCGGGAACGCGGATCGGGGGCCGTTTTGTTGTGCCTACGGCCCGGAATCCCCCATGGCCTGACTCCCCCCGGTGTGCTCGCGCCTAGTCGGTTCACCTCGATGGTCGTGAATTCCGAGGCGCTGGTGTCGCCGTTCGCGCGTCTTGTCGCGGCGGCGCGTGGAATGGCGTGCCATGCATTTCGCCCCGGTATTTCTCCGTGGGGGTACGGGGCGCGGGGACGGGCCCGGGCTGCGTCGCCCCATCGCGCGCGGGCGGCGCACCCGCTGGCAGCGCGTCGTGCGCGGGCTGGGCGGGTCCGGACCACCGGCCCGGACCCGCCCAGCCCGAATGCGCTAACCCGCAGTCGCCGCCCGCACCGCTTCCGCGATCGGGGTCGTGCCGTCGATGAGTTCCAGCGTGCGGCCCGCGGTGCTCGGGGCGTCGAGGAGGGCTAGGAGTACCGCGGCCACGTCCTGGCGGGGGACCGCGCCGCGGCCGGTCGAATCGGCCAGGGTGACCAGGCCGGTGCCGGCGTCGTCGGTGAGGCGGCCGGGGCGCAGGATCGTCCAGTCGAGCGCGGGGCGGGCGCGTACCGCAGCGTCGGCCGCACCCTTGGCCCGCAGGTACGCGGCGAAGACCGGGTCCGTGTCGGGCGCGGGCTCGCTGTCGGCGCCCATCGCCGAGACGACGACGAAGCGGCGTACGCCGGCGCTCTCGGCGGCGTCGGCGAACAGGACCGCGGCGCGCCGGTCCACCGTCTCCTTGCGTTCCGCGCCGCTGCCGGGGCCGGCGCCGGCAGCGAACACCGCCGCGTCCGCGCCCTCCAGGTGCTGGGCGACGTCGGCGATCGACGCGTGCTCCAGGTCGCACACGACGGGTTCGGCACCCGCGGCCAGTAGGTCGCCCGCCTGCTCCGGTCTGCGGATGATGCCCGCCACCTCGTCCCCGCGCCCGGCGAGCAGTCGTTCCAGCCGCAACGCGATCTGACCATGTCCACCAGCGATGACAATGCGCATGCTTCGACCGTACGCCGTGCCGACCGGCGGGCGACCGCCGCCGCTCCCACTCCACCGGCGCGCCCCGGAAGTTGCCGTGCCTGCTCCCGGGGGAGGGGCCGGGGCCTCCCCGGGGAGTGGACGGGGGCTCTTCGGACTGCGGGCGGACGGCGCGCCGCCCACGGTCACCTTCCCGAGACGCGGCACCCCGCAGCCACATCCCCGGCACGGGAGCCCCCACTGCCTCCCCGGCCCGCGGCGCCCACAGCCGCACCCCCCGGCCCCCCGCAGCCATTTCCTCCCGCACCGCGCACCCACCGCGCACCCACCGCGCACCCACCGCGCACCCGCCTCCCGCCGGATGCTTGGGCGGCCTCTCGGGGGAGTAACGCGCGCTCCACCGTGGGGAGGAGCGCGCCGAAACCCGGTGGGGGAGCACAGGGAAGTACGCGGCGTGCGCGGACGCGATGGCCGTTATGGGGAAGCCACGGCCGTGGCTCGTACGTACCATCTCTGCGTCAGATGTCTTCCGGCGAGTGGAGGGCGGCGCAACGGGGCGCCGACCCGCTGGCCGGACACATCGTGATCCATGTGCGAACACATGTGGTCAAGAGGGAGCGCGGGGAGGGCAGCCTCGGTCGCGCCGCCATGCAAGAGGAGCCTGCCATTACCGCCATCCGTAAGTCCCTGGTCGCTGTCGGCTGCACCGTGGCGCTCGCAGCCGGTTCCACCGCCTGCGGTAGCGAGGAGAACCTCTCCGCTGGTCAGCGCCTTTCGCGCGCCACCGACCAGCTCGGTGAGCGGGACTCGATCTCCGTGCAGATGTCCATCGACGCGGCGCCCGAGCACCTCCAGGTGCTGGCCGACGACAAGGACGATCCGATGCCGCTGGAGGCGGCCGAGTTCCTGTCGAAGGCGCAGGTGACGTTCTCCACACGGTCCAAGAAGCCGCTGGAGTCCTCGTCCGAGGCCGATGTGACGGCCAGCCAGCTCAAGATATCGGGGCCGGGCGGGGACGTCGCCGAGTACCGGCTCGTGGGCGATACGGCCTATTACCGGATGAACCTGGCGCAGTTCGCCAAGCTCTCCGGCGAGCCCGCGCCCTCCGTCGACGAGTTGAAGGGGCAGCTCCCGGAGGGTTTCGAGGCCGCCGAGGCGATCCTGGCCGGCAAGTGGATCAAGATCGACATGGCCGACATCAAGGCGCTTCAGCGCGACATGGGCGAACTCGCCGACGAGGAGTCCGGCGCCGAGAAGCCCAGCAGCGACCCCACGCTCAGCGCGGAGACCAGCAAGAAGCTGGTGACGTCGCTGAAGAACGCGTTCGCCGGGCAGGTCGTCACCGAGAAGGCCGGGAGCAAGGACGGCGCGGACCTCGTGCGCGCCACCGCATCGGTGCAGCCGCTGGTGACGGCGCTGGTCAACGCGGTGCGCCCGATCGCCAAGGAGCTGCCGGGCGGGGCGAAGGAACTCCCCACCGCGAAGGACATCAAGGAGCTCCCGAACAACAAGGTCACCGTCGACTTCGCGCTCAAGAAGGGCGAGCTCAGCGGCGCGACGGTGGACCTGGTGCAGTTGGACGAGAAGCTGAAGGCGAAGCTGGCGGCCAAGGGCGGCGACAAGCTGCCGTTGCAGTTGGCGTTCGACGAGCCCACCGACGTCGGCGCCCCGGCCGGCGCCACGAAGGTCGACGTCAACGACCTGATGATGGGCCTCGGTTCGCTCTTCTCCGACGGCTTCGGCGCGGACGCGCTGGACGGCGGTCCCGACGCGTCCGACAGCCTCTTCGGCGACGAGGCCGACGCCAGCGACGTGGGCTTGAGCCTCGACTCCAACGGCTGACCCGGGCCGGTCCGAGACCGGTTCACGATCGTCTGCTGACCGGTCCGCGTCCCCTCGCCGACCGGTCAGCGACCACCTTCCGACCGCTCACGACCGCTCCCGCCTGGCGTCCCCCTGGCTCGCCCTTCCGCCGACCACGGCCACAACCGGGGCGGGCCGGCCGGCGCGTACGGAACAAGGCCCACGGGAGCAGGGGCAGGGCCCACAGGAGTACGGCCCCGTACGCCCGTCGGGAGCAGACCCCACGGGCGTACGGCCCCACGGGAGTAGGGAAGCAAGCCCCGCGGGCGTACGGCCCCACCGACGTACGCCCGGAGCATTCCGGCGCAGAGCACCCCCCGCGGGGCGGCGGACTGCTCAAGCACGCGGCGGCTGGCGGCCTTCGCCCTGGTCGGGGCGGGCCTGGCGGGGCAGGTCGAGCGCGACGACCGCCGCCGAATCGCAGTACTCGCGGACCGCGCTGGTGCGCGCCACCACGCGGCCCCGGTGCACCACCACCCGGCTGTAGGCGAGCGAGAGCGCGCCGGCCACGCTCTCCCCGCGTACGGCGAGCAACTCCGCGGGGAACCCCGCCTCCACCCGAACGGCCGGCAGTCCCATGGCGGCCCGGGCCCGGTCGCTGACCGCCCCGTACGCCTCCTGCGGCGTCAGGCCCTCCCGGGAGGCGAGCAGGAACGCGGCCTCCAGCGGATCGCCGCGGCCCACCGGGTTCGCGGTGTCGCGGAGCGTGCCGCTGCCTGCGGCGACCCGTACGCCCGCGGCGCGCAGCAGGCGTACCGGAGCGCACGGTGAGACGGGCGAGCGCCGTTCCTCCAGCGCGCCGCACTCCGCCTGTGGCAGACAGCACACCGTGATGTCGGCGGCGGCCAACTGGTCGGCCGCGCGCAGGGCGAGCTGGCGCGGCAACTGCGTGAGCCCGCCGCACGGGCCGAGCGTGACCCCGGGCCGTAGCCCACCGGCCATCGCCGCGAACCGGGCGAGCAGCGCCGGGTCGTCGCCGTCCAGGTGCAGGTCGACGGGGAGGCCGTGTTCGGCGGCGAGCCCGAGTACGGCCTCGACGTGGCCGGTCGGGTCGGGGTCCAGGTCGGGGCAGCCGCCGACCACGGACGCGCCCATCTTCACCGCGTCCCGCAGCATCGCGAGCCCGTCGGCGCCGGCGATCCCGGTCAGCGTCCGCGGCATGGCGACCGCGAAGACGTCGATCAGCCCGTTCAGGGCCCGGCGCGCGTGCAGCACGGCCTCCAGCGGGGCGAGCCCCGTCACGTCGCCGATCTGCACGTGGGTGCGGAGCGCGGTCGCGCCGTGGCCGAGTTGCAGCAGCGCGGCCTCGGTGGTGCGGCGCTGGATGTCGTCGGGGGCGTACGCGGCGGGCCCGTCGGCCTCCGCGGTGAGGGCCGTGTTCGCGTGGCCGTGCGGCTCGACGGGGGCCGGCAGCAGCAGATAGCCGCTGAGGTCCACGCGGGTGCCGGGGGCGAGGCTGCCCGCGGTGCCCACCGCGTCGACGCGACCGCCACTGAGCCGCACGTCGACGGTGCGCCCGTCCGCGAGCCTGGCACCGCTGAGCAGCAGCGCGGAGGCGTCGGACGTGGCGCCATCGGGTCTGGGGGGCTGCGGCTGGCTATCGGGCATCGCGCTCCTGAAGTGGCGAGAAGTGCGGCCGGGGGAGGGGCCGTGACCTGCGGTGTTCTTCGGCCGACCGGTCGTGGGGCGGGTGGCGTCCGAAGGGGTGGGGGCGGAGGGTCCAGGGGGCGGTTCCGGGTGACGGCCCGGGTGGGGGCCGGACGGGCGACGGGGCGTGCGCGGGCGCGCAAAGGCGCGCTGCGCCAAGATCACTCGGCGCGCTTCGAGCCTAGGGCGCGGTCGGGACGGCTTCGAGGAGGAGCCGAATAGTCGTACCGGTGTGGTGCCGGGGGACGTGCGCCGGCCGGCCACGGGGCGACCCGTCTGGCGGGGCGATACGGATTTCACGATCGGCGGCAGAGCGTGTAATGTCTTCATCGCTCGCCCCAATAGCTCAGTCGGCAGAGCGTCTCCATGGTAAGGAGAAGGTCTACGGTTCGATTCCGTATTGGGGCTCTGATGTGTGAGGTTACCTATCTGGTTCGCCAGATAGGTGCCCCTCGCATCACAGCGGTGTAGCTCAGTCGGTAGAGCAAGCGGCTCATAATCGCTGTGTCACCGGTTCAAGTCCGGTCACCGCTACTGACAGTAGCCGATTGTGGGGTCGGTCCTTCGATCGGCTACTCTTTTATGCGTTCATCCACCCGCCCCCTCGGACCGACTCCTTGGGGCGGCCCCACGTTCAAGGAGCACTCACGTGGCTGCCACCGACGTCCGCCCGAAGATCACGCTGGCCTGCGTGGAGTGCAAGGAGCGGAACTACATCACCAAGAAGAACCGGCGTAACAACCCGGACCGTCTTGAGATGAAGAAGCACTGCCCGCGCTGCAACTCGCACACCGCGCACCGCGAGACGCGATAATTTCAGGCTCGTTCACGAGGCCGCTCCCAGCCTGGGGGCGGCCTCGTGGCGTTCTTCCGCAAGATCACGACCGTCTAGGAGGTGCGAGCGATGCCGCTCGACGAGGGCTACGTCGGACGGACCTATCCGCCCACCGAACCGTATGAAGTGGGCCGCGAGAAGATCCGTGAGTTCGCCGAGGCGATCGGGGAGACCAACGGGATCTACACCGACCCCGAGGTGGCCCGGGCCCATGGATACCGGGACGTGGTCGCCCCGCCGACTTTTGTGTTCTCCCTCTCCTACCGTGCCGCGCATCAGGTCACGCACGATCCGCAGCTCGGCCTGGACTACAACCGCGTCGTCCATGGCGATCAGGGCTTCAGTTATGTCCGCCCGGTCCTGGCGGGGGACTGGCTATCGGTCACTTCCACCATTGAGTCGGTCCGAACCATGGCAGGTAACGACATCCTCGTCGTGCGCGGAGACGTGCACGATAAGGGTGGCGAACTCGTGGTGACCGCGCGCACGATGCTCGTGGCCCGTGGCGCTGACGGGAAGTGAGACAGATGACAGCGAAGATTGCGTACGACGACGTCGAGGTCGGCACCGAACTGCCCGCCCAGTCCTTTCCGGTGACCCGCGAGACTCTGGTGCGGTACGCGGGCGCCTCCGGCGACTTCAATCCGATCCACTGGAATGAGAAGTTCGCCAAGGAGGTCGGACTGCCGGATGTGATTGCACACGGCATGTTCACCATGGCGGTGGCCATTCGCGTGGTGACCGACTGGGTGGGTGACCCGGCAGCGATCGCCGAGTACGGAGTGCGGTTCACCAAGCCCGTCGTCGTACCGAACGACGAAAAGGGCGCCTTGATCGAGGTGAGCGCCAAGGTCAGCGCCAAGCTGGACGACGAGGCCCGTACGGTGCGCGTCGACCTCACCGCGGTCAGCAACGAACTGAAGGTGCTCGGCCGCTCCCGCGCCGTGGTGCGGCTGGCCTGAGCCGGCCGCAGGCCGGGCCCGCCGTACCGTGGCGCCCGGCCGCGCCGCAGGTCAACCGCGCAACCCGCCCCCGACCGCGCCTGGTTCCACCAGCGCCCGGCCGGGGGCGTCGTGCTGTGCCGGCGGACCCGCCGGCGTCCGTACGGCAGCCGGCGGGGGTGGTGCGCCGGGGTGGCCGCGGACGCCTTGACGCGTAAGTTATTGAGTAATAACTTAGCCCGCATGGCGCACTCCACACCCCGGATGAGTGCGGACGAGCGACGTGCGGTCGCCGTTCGCGTGGCGATGTCGGAGTTCGCCAAGGGTGGGTACAGCGGCACGTCGACCGAGGCCATCGCGCGGCGGGTCGGGGTTTCCCAGCCGTATCTCTTCCGGCTCTTCCCCAACAAGAAGGCGCTCTTCCAGGCCGCCGCCGAACTCTGCTTCCAGCGAACCACGGACGCCCTCGTGCGCGCCGCGGAGGGGCTGCGCGGGGGAGAAGCGCTGGAGGCGATGGGCGAGGCCTACTCCAAGCTGATCGTCGACCGCGAGTTGCTGCTGATGCAGATGCAGCTCTACGTGACGGCCGGCGGCACGGACGACGAGGCGATCGTCACGTACGTACGGCAGGGCTGGATGGACCTGTGGGAGGTCGTCCGGGGGCTGAGCGGCGCGTCAGAGGAGGAGCTTGAGCAGTTCTTCTCGCGCGGCATGCTCATCAACGTGCTGGTCGCGCTGGGTGTGCCGGGTGACAACCAGTGCTGGGCGACGTTCGACGAGTACAGCAAGGCCGCCGCCACGGCCGCGGCGGAAGCGGCGCCGGACGGTCCGCCGGACGCCGCCGGCGAAGGTCCGGGTGGACCCGGTGTCGGGTGAGGGCGCTACGGGTCGAATGGCCGGATAGGGGGCGGGCGCCGCGTCGCCCGTGGGGCGTCGCGGTGGGGTTGGTGGCCACGTGCCGGGGCGTGCCCGGGCGTTGGCGGGATGGCGCGCTGGCGGCTGCGTGCGGCGTGTTTTTTTGACCCAGAAACTTAGTGAGTAATAACTAATTTAGGAGGCGCTATGCAGACCGAACGGCCCGGCAGCCGGGCCACCGCCGTCTGGACCCTGATCATCACCAGCATCGCCGGCTTCATGGCGGCGCTGGACAACCTCATCGTCACCACCGCCATCCCGGACATCGGCAAGGACCTCGGCGGCGGGCTCGAAGAGCTGGAATGGACCGTCAACGCGTACACGCTGAGCTTCGCCGTGCTGCTCATGCTGGGTGCGGCGCTCGGTGACCGCTTCGGGCGTCGGCGCATGTTCCTCGTCGGCATCGCCCTGTTCACCGCGTCCTCCGCGGCGGCTGCGCTCTCCCCGGAGAGCGGCGCCCTGATCGCCGCGCGCGCCGCCCAGGGGGTCGGGGCCGCGCTGCTGATGCCGCTCAGCCTGACCCTGCTGGCCGGCGCGGTGCCGCCGGAGCGGCGCGGCATGGCGTACGGCATCTGGGGCGCGGTCAACGGGCTCGCGGTCGCCGCCGGGCCGCTGATCGGCGGCGCCGTGGTGGAGCACATGTCCTGGCAGTGGATCTTCTGGCTGAACGTGCCGGTCGGCGTCCTGCTGCTGCCGCTGTCCCGGCTGCGGCTGGCGGAGAGTCGCGGCCCGGCCGACCGGCTCGACGTCGTCGGCACCGTGCTGGCCAGCCTCGGCCTGCTGGGCGTGGTCTTCGCGCTGATCCAGGGCAACATCGACGGCTGGAGCAGCGTCCCCGTACTGGCCGGGTTCGGGCTCGGCGCGGCCCTCCTCGTGGCGTTCGTCCGGTGGGAACTGCACACCGACGCCCCGATGCTGCCCATGCGGCTCTTCCGCTCCCGGATGTTCAGCCTGGTCAACGCGGCGGGGCTGCTGATGTACCTCGGCATGTTCGGCTCGATCTTCCTGCTCACCCAGTTCCTCCAGCTCATCCAGGGTTATTCGCCGCTGGAGGCCGGGGTGCGGATGCTGCCGTGGACGGCGATGCCGATGCTCGTCGCGCCGCTGGCCGGCGCCCTCGCGGACCGGATCGACGGGCGGTACATCGTCGCGACCGGCCTGGTGCTGATGGCGATCGGCCTCGGCTGGCAGGCCGCGATCGCCGCGCCCGATGTCGGGTACGCGGCCCAGGTGCCGGCCTTCGCCGTCAGCGGCGCCGGCATGGCGCTGTTCTTCGCGCCGGTCGCGGCCCTGGTGATGAACTCCGTACGCCCCACCGAACAGGGCATCGCCTCCGGCGCCAGCAACGCGCTCCGCGAGACCGGTGGCACGATCGGCGTGGCCCTGCTGGCCTCGGTCTTCAGCGCCCGCGGCGGGTACGGCTCGCCCAAGGAGTTCACCGACGGGCTGACCCCCGCCCTGTGGGTCGGCACGGGCGCACTGGCCGTGGCGGCACTCCTGGTGCTCCTGGCGCCGCGCCCCCGCCCGGCGCGGGCGGTGGGGGACGAGGATGCGGCGGTGGCGGGTGCGGTGGCCGACACCTCGGTGATCAGCGGGGGAGCCGTCGGGACCGGTGACGTGCGGCCGACCGCCGGGAGCGGGCCGGGGGCCGGGGCGGAGCCGGCCCGGTCCTCCGCCCGGCGCTGAGGGGAGGGGCTGCCGGAGCGCCGGCGGGTCGTACGGGCCGGTGGGCGCGCGGGTCCGGTGGGCGTACGGGGCGGGGGCGGTGGTGGACCTCGTACGGCGGGGCGGGTGCGGGGGCGGTCGGGGGCGAGCCGGGTGCGGCCCCGGGGCGAGCCCGGGCGGTCAGCCTCGATCCGCGCCGTGGGCCCGCGCCGGGCGTCGGCTGTCGGAGGGGTTCCGTACGCTTGAGCGCGTGCAGGAACTCCATGACGCCCCCCTCGCCCCGCTGACCACCTTCCGGCTCGGTGGGCCGGCCGCCCGGTTGACCACGGCCACCACCGACGACGAGGTGATAGCCGCCGTGCGCGCGGCCGACGACGCCGGCACGCCGCTGCTGCTCGTCGGCGGCGGCAGCAACCTGGTCATCTCCGACAAGGGCTTCGACGGCACCGCGCTGCGCATCGCCACCACCGGCTTCGTGCTCGACGCAGCGGGCCCCGACGGCCGCCCCACGCTGGAGCTGGCGGCCGGCGAGAACTGGTCCGAGGCCGTGGCGCGCACGGTCGAGGCCGGTTTCGCCGGGATCGAGTGCCTGGCCGGCATCCCCGGCTCGGCCGGCGCCACCCCGATCCAGAACGTGGGGGCGTACGGGCAGGAGGTCTCCACCACCATCACCGAGGTGGTGGCGTACGACCGGCAGAGCGGCGACGTGGTCACGATTCCGAACGCGGAGTGTGGTTTCGCCTACCGGCACAGCCGCTTCAAGCAGGAGCCCGACCGGCACGTGGTGCTGCGGGTGCGGTTCGCCCTGGAGGACGCGGACGGGCTCTCGGCGCCGCTGAAGTACGCGGAGACGGCGCGGTCGCTCGGCGTGCAGCCGGGCGACCGGGTGCCGGTGGGCACCGCGCGCGAGACGGTGCTGCGGCTGCGCGCCGGCAAGGGGATGGTGCTCGACCCCGAGGACCACGACACCTGGTCGGCCGGCTCGTTCTTCACCAACCCGATCCTCACCGCGGCCGAGCACACCGCGTTCCTGGCCCGGGTCGCGGAGCGGCTCGGCCCGGACGTGGCGCCGCCGGCCTACCCCGCGGGCGAGGGGCTGACCAAGACGTCGGCGGCCTGGCTGATCGACCGGGCCGGCTTCACCAAGGGGTACGGGCAGGGCGCGGCCCGCATCTCCACCAAGCACACGCTGGCCCTGACCAACCGGGGCGCGGCCACCACCGACGACCTGCTGGCCCTGGCCCGCGAGGTGGTGGACGGGGTGCGTGCAGCCTTCGGCATCACGCTGGTCAACGAGCCGGTGATGGTCGGCGTGGAGCTGTAGGGCGGCTCGCGCGGCCGGCCGCCGGTCCGTACGGGGGCAGGGGCGGGCTGCCGGTGGGCGGCCACCCGACGACGGGCGGGCGCGGTGGCTAGTAGTTCGCCACGCCCACCGCCCGCCGCACCGCCGTGCGCTCGTCCAGCAGCGTCAGCATGGCGTGCGCCAGGTCGGCGCGGGAGATGCTGCGGGCGTTCGGCACGTTGGCGCCGATCGCCGTGCGGTAGTGGCCGGTGAGGGGCCCGTCGAGCAGCCGCGGCGGGCGGAGCACGGTCCAGTCGGTGGATGAGGCGGCGATGACGCGTTCCATGGCGGCCAGGTCCGCGTAGATCTTCCGAAAAGCGGTTCTGATCAGCGGAAACACCAGCTTCCTGCCGAGTAGGTCCTCACCCGGCGGGATCTCGCCGACCGGCGCCGCGCTGATCGCGACGAAGCGCCGTACGCGGCTGGCCGCCATGGCCTCCAGGATGCCGCGGGTGGCGGCCGACGCGATGCCCGCCTGCTTGTTGGTCGGTGCGCCGACGGCCGAGAGCACCGCGTCCCGGTCGGCGACGGCGGACCGCAGGGCCGCCGCGTCGGTGAGGTCGGTCGCGGTGATCACCAGTAGGTCGGGGTGGGCCACCGTGAGCCGGGCCGGGTCCCGGACCACCGCCGTGACCTCGTGTCCCGCCTGCACCGCCTGCTGCACCAGGTGACCGCCGGTGCCGCCGGTCGCCCCGAAGACTGTGAGTCGCATGGCCTTCCCTCCAGAGGTGGGTAAGTATTCACTCACCACTAGGGTGAGTATTCGCTCACCGCTACGTCAAGTCATGCCGGACCCGGCCCGTCGATCTTCGGCGCGGCCACGTCACCAGGGAGCCTCGCCATGCAGCCCACCCGGGCCCGGATTCTGGAAGCCGCCGAACGGCTGCTGCGCACCATCGGGCTGGCCCGCACCACCACCAAGGAGATCGCCCGCGCCGCCGGCTGCTCCGAGGCCGCCCTCTACAAGCACTTCCGCAACAAGGAGGACATCTTCGTCCACGTGCTGGAGGAGCGGTTGCCGAGGCTCGGACCCCTGCTGGCCGAACTGACCGAGCATCCGCAGGAGCGCGACGTCGTCGACAACCTGGCCGAAATCGTACGGAGGGCAGCCGAGTTCTACGCCTCCAGCGTCCCGATCGTCGCGGCCCTGTACGCGGAGCCGACCCTGCTCCAGCGCCACAACGAGGGGCTGCGGGAGATCGACGCCGGCCCGCGCCGCCCGCTGGAGGGCCTGGCCGCGTACCTGAGGACCGAACGCGCCGCCGGCCGCATCCGCCCCGACGCCGACTGCGACAGCGCCGCCGCCCTCCTCATCGGCGCCTGCTGCCAGCGCGCCTTCCTGCTCAGCACGGACGAGAACGAGCCACCGCTGGAGGAGTTCGCCGCGGACCTCGCCCGCTGCGTCCTCCGCGGCCTGAGCTGACCCGTCCGCGCCGACCGCCCCGCGCTACGCCCCCGCCGCCAGCCAGCCGTCGATCTCGGTGATCAGCGCGTCGCGGACCTGCGGCGGGGCCGCCGAGCCGCGGACCGACTGGCGGGCCAGCTCGGCCAGTTCCGGATCGGTGAACCCGTGCACCTCGCGCGCCAGCTCGTACTGGGCGGCGAGCCGTGACCCGAAGAGCAGCGGGTCGTCCGCGCCCAGCGCCATCGGCACCCCCGCGTCGAACAGCGCCCGCAGCGGCACGTCGGCGGCCTTCTCGTACACCCCGAGCGCCACGTTGGACGACGGGCACACCTCGCAGGTCACCTGCCGGTCCGCCAGCCGGCGCAGCAGCCGCGGGTCCTCGGCGGCCCGTACGCCGTGCCCGACCCGGGCCGCGTACAGGTCGTCCAGGCAGTCGCGCACGCTGCTCGGGCCGGCCAGTTCGCCACCGTGCGGCGCGGCCAGCAGACCGCCCTCGCGGGCGATGGCGAACGCCCGGTCGAAGTCGCGCGCGAAGCCGCGCCGTTCGTCGTTGGACAGCCCGAACCCGACCACGCCCCGGTCCGCGTACCGCACCGCGAGCCGGGCCAGCGTGCGGGCGTCCAGCGGGTGCTTCATCCGGTTGGCGGCCACCAACACCCGGATGTTCAGGCCGGTGTCCCGGCTCGCCGCGTCCACCGCGTCCAAGATGATCTCCAGCGCGGGGATGAGCCCCCCGAGCCGGGGCGCGTACGAGGTCGGGTCGACCTGGATCTCCAACCACCGCGAGCCGTCCCGCACGTCCTCCTCGGCGGCCTCGCGCACCAGTCGTTGCAGGTCCTCGGGGGCGCGCAGGCAGGAACGGGCGATGTCGTACAGCCGCTGGAAGCGGAACCAGCCACGCTCGTCGGTCGCCCGCAGCTTGGGCGGCTCGCCGCTGCTGAGCGCCTCCGGGAGGTGTACGCCGTACTTGTCGGCCAGCTCAAGCAGCGTGTCCGTGCGCATCGAGCCGGTGAAGTGCAGGTGCAGATGGGCCTTGGGCAACAGCCGTAGGTCCCGTCCGGGTGCGTCGGCGGTGCGCCCGCCGGGAGAAGTGAGGGCGGGGAAGTGCAACATCCCCAGATTTTGCCGCATGGCGCGACGCGCCCGGAACCCACTTTCACCGATCGGATGGGCGGCCCGTACACGCGAACGGACGCCCGGCACACGCCGGACGCCCGTTTCGACCAGGCCGCCGCAGGGCCAGGACCCGCCGTCAGCGGGCCTCGGCCAGCAGCTTCTGGATCCGCGCCACGCCCTCGACCAGGTCTTCGTCGCCCAGCGCGTAGGACAGCCGCAGGTACCCCGGGGTGCCGAACGCCTCGCCGGGCACCACCGCGACCTCGACCTCCTCCAGGATCAGCCCGGCCAGCTCCACCGACGTGGCGGGCCGCTTGCCGCGGATCTCCTTGCCGAGCAGCGCCTTGACCGAGGGGTACGCGTAGAACGCGCCCTCGGGCTCGGGGCACTCCACGCCCTCGATCTCGTTCAGCATGCGCACGATCGTCTTGCGCCGCCGGTCGAACGCCTCCCGCATCGCGGCGACCGCGTCCAACTCCCCGGACACCGCCGTCAGCGCCGCCCGCTGGGCCACGTTGGAGACGTTGGAGGTGGCGTGCGACTGGAGGTTGGTCGCGGCCTTGATGACGTCCTTGGGGCCGATCACCCAGCCCACCCGCCAGCCGGTCATCGCGTACGTCTTGGCCACGCCGTTGACCACGATGCACTTGTCACGCAGCTCCGGCACGACCACCGGCAGCGAGGAGAACTCGGCGTCGCCGTAGACCAGGTGCTCGTAGATCTCGTCCGTCAGCACCCACAGCCCGTGCTCGACGGCCCAGCGGCCGATCGCCTCGACCTGCTCGCGCGGGTAGACCGCACCGGTCGGGTTCGACGGCGAGACGAAGAGCACGACCTTGGTCCGCTCGGTGCGGGCGGCCTCAAGCTGCTCGACCGAGACCCGGTAGCCGGTCGTCTCGTCCGCGACCACCGGCACCGGCACGCCGCCGGCCAGCCGGATCGACTCCGGGTAGGTCGTCCAGTACGGGGCGGGGACGATGACCTCGTCGCCCGGGTCCAGGATCGCGGCGAACGCCTCGTAGATCGCCTGCTTGCCGCCGTTGGTGACCAGCACCTGGGCCGCCTCGATCTCGTACCCCGAGTCGCGCAGCGTCTTCGCGGCGATGGCGGCCTTCAGCTCGGGCAACCCGCCGGCCGGGGTGTAGCGGTGGTTCTTCGGGTCGCGGCAGGCCTCCACCGCGGCCTCGACGATGTAGTCGGGCGTCGGGAAGTCCGGCTCGCCCGCACCGAACCCGATCACCGGACGGCCGGCGGCCTTCAGCGCCTTGGCCTTGGCGTCCACGGCGAGCGTGGCGGACTCGGAAATCGACCCGACGCGGGCCGAGACCCGGCGGTCGGTGGGAGCGGTCTCTTGCGGAGTAGCAGCGGTCATGTCTGCATCGTCGCAGACCGGCCGGGAAGGCGGCACGGCGGTTTGGCAGGCCGTTGCGTTTGCCGAACGTTCGACGGGGGGCCGTTGAGCACGTACACTCATGCGTCGTCGGGTCCCAACAACCGCATCCGTCCACGCACTCCGTGGAACCGGCCGGATGCTGTACGTTGGGGGCCACAAAGGGTCGTAGCTCAATTGGTAGAGCACTGGTCTCCAAAACCAGCGGTTGGGGGTTCAAGTCCCTCCGGCCCTGCTACACACATCCAGCACGTACGGGTGTGTGCATGCGTAAGTAACTCAAATGCACCGCTGTGCGGCCGGACCGGACGCGGCACGGCCACGACCCGGATTCAGGTGAGGACGAGTGACGGAAGCCCTTGGCTCCACCGCAACGCCTGAAAGCGGTCGTCCAGAAGACGATGAGGCCGCCAAGAAGGGCCGCCGTGGCGGTAAGCGCGGGAAGAAGGGGCCGTTCGGCCGCCTCGCGCTCTTCTACCGCCAGGTGGTCGCGGAGCTCCGCAAGGTCGTCTGGCCTTCGCGCAATCAGCTCTCGACGTACACCACCGTAGTGATCGTCTTCGTCGTCATCATGATCGGTCTTGTTACCGTGATTGACTACGGGTTCAACGAAGCCGTCAAGTACATCTTCAGCTGATCCCGCGTAGGGCTCCGTGCACCCGCGCGGCGCCCCTATCGCACGTTCCACCCCTCTTGATAGCCAGGAAGAAGCAGCCACCGTGTCTGACCCGAACCTGAACGAAGCCATCGAGCCCCGCGAGGGCGAAGAGGCTGCGGCGACGGCCGACCCGGCGGCTGCTCCGGCCGACGCGGACGCCGCGGCGGCTGCCGCCGAAGCCGAGGGCGTGACCGAGGACGACACGGCCGAGGGCGGGGACGGGGCGGCGGAGGAAGCCGACGCCGACGACGCGACGGACGGCGAGGAGTCCGAGGGCGCGGAAGCGACGGACGACGCCGAAGCCGCTGACGAAGCGGATGAAGCGGCCGAGGACGCCGAAGAAGAGGTCGCCGTGGACCCGGTCGAGGCGCTGCGCGAGGAACTGCGCACGCTGCCCGGCGAGTGGTACGTGATCCACACCTACGCGGGTTACGAGAACCGCGTGAAGACCAACCTCGAACAGCGCGCCGTCTCGCTCAACGTCGAGGACTACATCTTCCAGGCCGAGGTGCCGCAGGAAGAGGTCGTCCAGATCAAGAACGGCGACCGCCGCACCGTCCGGCAGAACAAGCTCCCCGGCTACGTGCTGGTCCGCATGGACCTGACGAACGAGTCCTGGGGCGTGGTGCGCAACACCCCCGGCGTCACCGGCTTCGTGGGCAACGCCTACGACCCGTACCCGCTGACCCTGGACGAGATCGTCAAGATGCTCGCCCCGGAGGCCGAGGAGGCAGCCGCCAAGGCCGCCGCGGCCGAGGCCGGCGTCCCGGCGCCGAGCCGCAAGGTCGAGGTCCAGGTGCTCGACTTCGAGGTGGGCGACTCGGTCACCGTCACCGACGGCCCGTTCGCGACGCTCCAGGCGACGATCAACGAGATCAACGCCGACTCGAAGAAGGTCAAGGGCCTCGTCGAGATCTTCGGTCGCGAGACGCCGGTCGAGCTCAGCTTCGACCAGATCCAGAAGAACTGACCCCTTCGGGTCACACCAGCCACTGCCGAGCAGGTCGGACCGGCTCCCCCAGGCCCCCGAGCGGGGCCGCGGGCAGCCGTCTGACCTGCTCGGTTTTTGGCCGCATAGCTATACCCGTTATCGTTGTGCGGTATGCCTCCATCCGGAGCACCGGATGGGTGGGCGAAAACCTCTCACTTAGACCCGGAGAGAGCACATGCCTCCCAAGAAGAAGAAGGTCACGGGGCTGATCAAGCTCCAGATCCAGGCCGGTGCCGCCAACCCGGCTCCGCCGGTCGGCCCCGCGCTGGGTCAGCACGGCGTCAACATCATGGAGTTCTGCAAGGCCTACAACGCCGCGACCGAGTCGCAGCGTGGCATGGTCGTGCCGGTGGAGATCACGGTCTACGAAGACCGCTCCTTCACCTTCATCACCAAGACTCCGCCGGCCGCCAAGCTGATCCTCAAGGCCGCGGGCGTGGACAAGGGCTCCGGCGAGCCGCACAAGACCAAGGTCGCCAAGATCACCCGCGACCAGGTCCGCGACATCGCCACCACCAAGATGCCCGACCTGAACGCCAACGACCTCGACGCCGCCGAGAAGATCATCGCGGGCACCGCCCGTTCGATGGGCATCACGGTCGAGGGCTGATCACCTCCACGTCCCCGGGGCCACGGCCCCTCTGTGGCAGGGCCAGGCGCTGGCCCGGACCACGACTCCAACCCTGACTCGCGGCGGCAGCCGCGGGTGTGACTCTCAGGAGCAGCAGTGAAGCGCAGCAAGGCTCTCCGCGGCGCGGACGAGAAGATCGACCGGGAGCGGCTGTACGCCCCGCTTGAGGCCGTCCGTCTCGCCAAGGACACCGCCAGCACCACCAAGTTCGACGCGACCGTCGAGGTTGCCATGCGACTGGGCGTTGACCCGCGCAAGGCCGACCAGATGGTCCGCGGCACCGTGAACCTGCCGCACGGCACCGGCAAGACCGCCCGGGTCCTGGTCTTCGCGACCGGTGACCGTGCTGCTGCCGCGGAGGCCGCGGGCGCCGACATCGTCGGCTCCGACGAACTGATCGACGAGGTCTCCAAGGGCCGTCTCGACTTCGACGCCGTCGTCGCGACCCCGGACCTCATGGGCAAGGTCGGCCGCCTCGGCCGCGTGCTCGGCCCGCGTGGTCTGATGCCGAACCCGAAGACCGGCACCGTCACCCCCGACGTCGCCAAGGCCGTCACCGAGATCAAGGGCGGCAAGATCGAGTTCCGCGTCGACAAGCACTCGAACCTGCACTTCATCATCGGCAAGGTGTCGTTCGGTGAGCAGCAGCTCGTCGAGAACTACGCCGCGGCGCTGGAGGAGATCCTCCGTCTGAAGCCGTCCGCCGCGAAGGGCCGGTACATCAAGAAGGCCGCGGTGACCACCACCATGGGCCCGAGCATCCCGCTCGACTCGAACCGCACCCGCAACCTCCTCACCGAGGAAGACGCCGTCTGATCCGCTAGTCGGCAGCGCGTACGCACCCGAGCCCCGCATCTCCACCTTCGTGGAGATGCGGGGCTCACGCATTGCGGTCTCCCGTGGCTCGGCTACCCTCCTAAAGGAAGTAAACGTGGGTTAAAGAGGGGGACTTGTGCGTAATTCTCGGATGGCAGCACGGCTGGGTACCCGCGCCGCCGCAGCGGTGGGTGGGCTGGCGTTGCTGGCGGGCCTGACCGCGTGCGGCAGCGACTCGGGCGACGAGGGTGCCAAGAAGCCGATCGGCAAGGTCGACGAGGCCCCCAAGAACGCGATAGCCGCGCTCCAACTGGCCTCGCAGAGCACCACCAAGCAGCACTCCGCCAAGGTCGACGGCACCACGGTCATGGCGGGCGCGACGTCCACCATGAAGGGGAGCATGGACTGGTCGAACGGCATGCGCGCCTCGATGACCCTCACCCAGTCCGGCGCCGCGGCCGAGCAGCAGGGCGTGAGCGGCCAGCCCCGCGAGGCCCTGTACACGCCCGACGCGATGTACATGAACCTCGGCGACCAGCTCGCCAAGGCCCCGCAGGCCGCCGGCAAGCACTGGCTGAAGTACGACTACGCCACGCTCGCCGAGCAGGCGGGCCCCGCCGGCAAGTTCCTCAAGGACCAGATGCAGAACACGGACCCGGCGCGCGCCGTGCAGGTCCTCATCGCCACCGGCAAGGTGCGCGAGGTCGGTAAGGAGGACGTACGGGGCACGAAGACCACCCACTACACGGGCGTGGTCAACGTCTCGGAGCTCGCCGAGATGCAGTCCGAGGAGCTGTCCAAGGAAGACCTGGCCGGGCTCCAGGAGCAGCTTGAGCAGGCCGGTACGGAGACCGAGACCATCGACCTGTGGATCGACGGGGACAACCTGCTGGTCAAGAAGCGCGAGCAGGCGCAGAGCAGTAACGGCACCTTCGATGCGACGGTCTTCTACACCGACTACGGCACCCCGGTCACGGTCGAGCTGCCGGACGCTTCGGACACCGCGGACTTCGCGGACGTCATGCAGCAGTAGGGACCACCGGGGATCCGGGCCAGGCCCCAGGAGGCACCGAGCGAGCGCCGGAGAAGCGCAGCGGGCACGTCCGGGAGTCCGGATTTGCCCGGTCGCGATGCCTTCACGTACTCTTCCACAGAAGCCAAAGACCGCTGGTCGTCACGGTGTCCTGCAAAGGACGCGGTGACCGAAGGATTCCGCTAGCTGCGGACGGCCCGCGCAGGTGACTGTGGATGAGTTCCCGGATTCCTTCCGGTTGAGCTACGCCCCGTGCGCCTGCGCCGGGGCGTTTCGTTTTGCCCAGTCTCCTTCCTTCAGCCAGTTCGGTCCGATCACCCGGAAGGAGGCCGAGGCTCATGGCGAGGCCCGACAAGGCTGCCGCGGTTGCCGAGCTGACGGACAAGTTCCGTAGCTCCAACGCCGCAGTGGTCACGGCGTACACCGGTCTGAGCGTTGCGCAGCTCAAGGAGCTGCGGCGCGCTCTCGGTGAGAACGCCCAGTACAGCGTGGCGAAGAACACGCTGACCAAGATCGCGGCCAACGAGGCCGGGATCAGCTCGCTCGACGACCTGTTCACGGGTTCGACGGCGATCGCCTTCGTCACCGGTGACCCGGTGGAGTCGGCGAAGGGTCTGCGTGACTTCGCCAAGGAGAACCCGCACCTCGTCATCAAGGGCGGCGTCCTTGACGGGAAGCCGCTCTCCGCAGAAGAGATCAGCAAGCTTGCGGAACTTGAGTCCCGCGAGGTTCTGCTCGCCAAGCTGGCGGGCGCCATGAAGGGCAAGCAGTCCCAGGCTGCCGCGCTCTTCCAGGCGCTTCCCTCGAAGTTCGTCCGCACCGCGGAGGCGCTTCGTGCCAAGCAGGCCGAGCAGGGCGGTGCCGAGTAATTCGGCTCACGCATTGACCGCCGCCTAGGGCGACGGTCGCAGCGGGCCCGTCTACGGAGCAATGCCGTCAGGCACACGCCCGCCGACATGTACATCCGGCACCAGCCGAATTAGTGGAAGGACCGCCATCATGGCGAAGCTCAGCCAGGAAGACCTGCTCGCCCAGTTCGAGGACATGACCCTCATCGAGCTCGCCGGCTTCGTGAAGGCCTTCGAGGAGAAGTTCGACGTCACCGCTGCCGCCCCGGCCGCCGTCGTCGCCGCCGGTGCCGCTGGTGGCGCCGCCGCCGAGGCCGTCGAGGAGAAGGACGAGTTCGACGTCATCCTCACCGGCGCCGGCGACAAGAAGATCCAGGTCATCAAGGTCGTGCGTGAGCTGACCTCGCTGGGTCTGAAGGAGGCCAAGGACCTCGTCGACGGCACCCCGAAGCCGGTTCTTGAGAAGGTCAACAAGGAGGCCGCGGACAAGGCCAAGGAGTCCCTTGAGGGCGCCGGCGCCTCCGTCGAGGTCAAGTAAGACCTCCCTCCGCGCGCTCCGGCGCGTGGCTTGAGTCGCTGACTCGATCGTTTCCAGGGCGATCACCCATGTGGGTGGTCGCCCTGGCGCGTTCGGGCACGGGGTACGGTGTCTTGTCGATCGCTTGTCGGTACCTGCGGGTATGGTGATCTTCGGTTGCTCCACCGGTGTGGCTGTGATGATCTCGGCGCCCGGGTGGCTCTTGACGAACGGCACGAGGCGCGCAATTCTCAGGACGCGAGGTCAGGCCGGGCGCAGATTCGGTCTCCGTGCCGAGGCATGGAACGAGCGCGAAGCGGGAAGCCTTGCCGCAGGCGTTGGAAGACGGCGTGGGATGACAACGAGGGGGAGACCCCTCCCGGAGGGAGAGGTTGGCACTGCCAGTCTCCGGATATCCGCTCTGGACATCAGTGGGCCAAGTGGCTACACTGACCCTTTGCGCTGCCGTTTAGCTGCTCCCTGCCCGTCACCAGGGGCATGCCCGCACGTGAGTACGCCGATCGAAACACCCTGACCAGGGCTTTTCCTCTGTGTGCTCCGTAGGGGACCGGTATGCGCGTAGTGAGTCCGAGCCCTCGGAAGGACCCCCTCTTGGCCGCCTCGCGCAACGCCTCGACTGCCAATATGAACACCGGCGACAGCACTGCCCCGCTGCGCATCTCATTTGCGAAGATCAAGGAACCCCTCGGGGTCCCGAACCTCCTCGCGCTGCAGACCGAAAGCTTCGACTGGCTGCTCGGAAATGCCGCCTGGAAGGCTCGCGTCGAGGCCGCGTTGGAGAGTGGGCAGGACGTTCCCACCAAGTCCGGTCTGGAGGAGATCTTCGAGGAGATCTCCCCGATCGAGGACTTCTCCGGGTCGATGTCGCTCACGTTCCGCGACCACCGCTTCGAGCCGCCGAAGAACTCCATCGACGAGTGCAAGGAGCGCGACTTCACGTACGCCGCGCCGCTCTTCGTCACCGCGGAGTTCACCAACAACGAGACCGGTGAGATCAAGTCTCAGACGGTCTTCATGGGCGACTTCCCGCTCATGACGAACAAGGGCACCTTCTGCATCAACGGCACCGAGCGTGTCGTCGTCTCGCAGCTGGTCCGCTCGCCGGGCGTCTACTTCGACAGCATGATCGACAAGACCTCCGACAAGGACATCTTCACCGCCAAGATCATCCCGTCCCGGGGTGCCTGGCTGGAGATGGAGGTCGACAAGCGCGACATGGTCGGCGTGCGCATCGACCGCAAGCGCAAGCAGTCCGTCACCGTACTCCTGAAGGCGCTCGGCTGGACCACCGAGCAGATCCTGGAGGAGTTCGGCGAGTACGAGTCCATGCGCGCCACCCTGGAGAAGGACCACACCCAGGGGCAGGACGACGCGCTGCTCGACATCTACCGCAAGCTGCGTCCGGGCGAGCCGCCCACGCGCGAGGCCGCGCAGACGCTCCTTGAGAACCTGTACTTCAACCCCAAGCGCTACGACCTCGCCAAGGTCGGCCGCTACAAGGTCAACAAGAAGCTCGGCGCCGACCAGCCGCTGGACGCCGGCGTGCTCACCACCGACGACGTCATCGCGACGATCAGGTACCTGGTCAAGCTGCACGCGGGCGAGACCGAGACGCTGGGCGAGAACGGCAACTCGATCGTCGTCGAGACCGACGACATCGACCACTTCGGCAACCGTCGTCTGCGCAACGTCGGCGAGCTCATCCAGAACCAGGTCCGCACGGGTCTGGCGCGGATGGAGCGCGTCGTGCGCGAGCGCATGACCACCCAGGACGTCGAGGCGATCACGCCGCAGACCCTGATCAACATCCGGCCGGTCGTCGCCTCCATCAAGGAGTTCTTCGGCACCAGCCAGCTCTCCCAGTTCATGGACCAGACGAACCCGCTGTCGGGCCTGACCCACAAGCGTCGTCTGTCGGCGCTCGGCCCCGGTGGTCTCTCCCGTGAGCGGGCCGGCTTCGAGGTCCGTGACGTGCACCCGTCGCACTACGGCCGGATGTGCCCGATCGAGACGCCGGAAGGCCCGAACATCGGTCTGATCGGCTCGCTCGCCTCGTACGGCCGGGTCAACGCCTTCGGCTTCGTCGAGACCCCGTACCGCAAGGTCACCGGCGGCCAGGTCACCGACGAGGTGGACTACCTGACCGCCGACGAGGAAGACCGCTTCGTCATCGCGCAGGCCAACGCGCCGCTCACCGACGAGCTGCGGTTCGCCGAGTCCCGCGTGCTGGTGCGCCGCCGTGGCGGCGAGGTCGACTACATCCCGGGCGAAGAAGTCGACTACATGGACGTCTCGCCGCGCCAGATGGTGTCGGTCGCGACCGCCATGATCCCCTTCCTTGAGCACGACGACGCCAACCGCGCGCTCATGGGCTCCAACATGATGCGCCAGGCCGTGCCGCTGATTAAGGCGGAGGCGCCGCTGGTCGGCACCGGCATGGAGTACCGCTGTGCGGTGGACGCCGGCGACGTCATCAAGGCCGAGAAGGACGGTGTCGTCCAGGAGGTCTCCGCCGACTACGTGACGGTGGCCAACGACGACGGCACGTACACCACCTACCGGGTGGCCAAGTTCTCCCGCTCCAACCAGGGCACCTCCTTCAACCAGAAGGTCGTCGTGGACGAGGGCGCGCGCGTGATCACCGGTCAGGTGCTCGCCGACGGTCCGTCCACCGACGAGGGTGAGATGGCGCTCGGCAAGAACCTCCTGGTGGCGTTCATGCCGTGGGAGGGCCACAACTACGAGGACGCGATCATCCTCAGCCAGCGGCTGGTGCAGGACGACGTCCTCTCCTCGATCCACATCGAGGAGCACGAGGTCGACGCGCGGGACACCAAGCTCGGCCCCGAGGAGATCACCCGGGACATCCCGAACGTCTCCGAAGAGGTGCTGGCCGACCTCGACGAGCGCGGCATCATCCGCATCGGTGCCGAGGTCGTCGCGGGCGACATCCTGGTCGGCAAGGTGACCCCCAAGGGTGAGACCGAGCTGACCCCCGAGGAGCGGCTGCTGCGCGCGATCTTCGGTGAGAAGGCCCGTGAGGTGCGTGACACCTCGCTGAAGGTGCCGCACGGCGAGATCGGCAAGGTCATCGGCGTCCGCGTCTTCGACCGCGAGGAGGGCGACGAGCTGCCGCCCGGCGTCAACCAGCTCGTCCGCGTCTACGTCGCCCAGAAGCGCAAGATCACCGACGGTGACAAGCTCGCCGGCCGACACGGCAACAAGGGCGTCATCTCGAAGATCCTGCCGGTCGAGGACATGCCGTTCATGGAGGACGGCACCCCGGTCGACATCATCCTCAACCCGCTCGGCGTGCCCTCCCGAATGAACCCGGGACAGGTCCTGGAGATCCACCTGGGCTGGCTGGCCTCGCAGGGCTGGAAGGTCGACGGCGACGAGGACTGGATGCGCCGCCTCCAGGCGATCGGCGCGGACGACGTGGCCTCCGGCACCAACGTCGCCACCCCGGTCTTCGACGGCGCCCGCGAGGACGAGATCGCCGGTCTCTTCGAGGCCGCGATCCCGAACCGGGACGGCGAGCGGATGGTCCAGCCGTCCGGCAAGGCGCGGCTCTTCGACGGCCGCTCCGGCGAGCCGTTCCCGGACCCGATCTCGGTCGGCTACATGTACATCCTCAAGCTGCACCACCTGGTGGACGACAAGCTGCACGCCCGCTCCACCGGCCCGTACAGCATGATCACCCAGCAGCCGCTGGGTGGTAAGGCTCAGTTCGGTGGCCAGCGCTTCGGTGAGATGGAGGTGTGGGCGCTGGAGGCTTACGGCGCCGCGTACGCCCTCCAGGAGCTGCTGACCATCAAGTCCGACGACGTCACCGGTCGCGTGAAGGTCTACGAGGCCATCGTCAAGGGCGAGAACATCCCGGAGCCCGGCATCCCGGAGTCCTTCAAGGTGCTCATCAAGGAGATGCAGTCCCTGTGCCTCAATGTGGAGGTGCTGTCCTCGGACGGCATGTCCATCGAGATGCGTGACACTGACGAAGATGTCTTCCGCGCGGCGGAGGAGCTCGGAATCGACCTGTCCCGGCGCGAGCCGAGCAGCGTCGAAGAGGTCTGACGGGCCTGACCGGGGCGCACGTCAAGGCGCCCCGGTCGCCCAGGACCCGTACAGACCATGATGAAGAGCCCCCATTTTCGCTGACGCGAGGGGCACGACCCTGAAAGAGGGATTGACGACAAGTGCTCGACGTCAACTTCTTCGACGAGCTGCGGATCGGCCTGGCCACCGCGGACGACATTCGGCAGTGGTCCCACGGCGAGGTCAAGAAGCCGGAGACCATCAACTACCGCACCCTGAAGCCCGAAAAGGACGGACTCTTCTGCGAGAAGATCTTCGGCCCCACCCGGGACTGGGAGTGCTACTGCGGCAAGTACAAGCGCGTCCGCTTCAAGGGCATCATCTGTGAGCGCTGCGGTGTCGAGGTCACCCGCGCCAAGGTGCGCCGCGAGCGGATGGGCCACATCGAGCTGGCCGCGCCCGTCACCCACATCTGGTACTTCAAGGGCGTCCCGTCGCGCCTGGGCTACCTGCTCGACCTCGCGCCGAAGGACCTGGAAAAGGTCATCTACTTCGCCGCGTACATGATCACCTGGGTCGACGAGGAGCGCCGTACGCGCGACCTGCCCTCGCTGGAGGCGCACGTCTCCGTCGAGCGGCAGCAGGTCGAGCAGCGTCGCGACGCCGACCTGGAGGCGCGCGCCAAGAAGCTGGAGACCGACCTCGCCGAGCTGGAGGCCGAGGGCGCCAAGGCCGACGTCCGCCGCAAGGTCCGCGAGGGCGCCGAGCGCGAGATGAAGCAGCTCCGCGACCGTGCCCAGCGCGAGATCGACCGCCTGGACGAGGTCTGGAACCGCTTCAAGAACCTCAAGGTCCAGGACCTGGAGGGCGACGAGCTGCTCTACCGCGAGCTGCGCGACCGCTTCGGCACCTACTTCATGGGTGGCATGGGCGCCGCCGCGCTGCAAAAGCGCCTGGAGTCCTTCGACCTCGAAGAGGAGGCCGAGCGGCTGCGGGAGATCATCCGCACCGGCAAGGGCCAGAAGAAGACCCGTGCGCTCAAGCGGCTCAAGGTCGTCTCCGCGTTCCTCCAGACCCGCAACAGCCCCAACGGCATGGTGCTGGACTGCGTCCCGGTCATCCCGCCGGACCTGCGCCCGATGGTGCAGCTCGACGGTGGCCGCTTCGCCACCTCCGACCTCAACGACCTCTACCGTCGTGTGATCAACCGGAACAACCGCCTCAAGCGTCTCCTTGACCTCGGTGCCCCCGAGATCATCGTGAACAACGAGAAGCGGATGCTCCAGGAGGCCGTCGACGCGCTGTTCGACAACGGCCGCCGCGGTCGCCCGGTCACCGGTCCCGGCAACCGTCCGCTGAAGTCCCTGAGCGACATGCTCAAGGGCAAGCAGGGTCGTTTCCGGCAGAACCTGCTCGGCAAGCGCGTCGACTACTCGGCCCGTTCCGTCATCGTCGTCGGCCCGCAGCTCAAGCTGCACCAGTGCGGTCTGCCCAAGGCGATGGCGCTGGAGCTCTTCAAGCCGTTCGTGATGAAGCGCCTGGTTGACCTCAACCACGCGCAGAACATCAAGAGCGCCAAGCGGATGGTCGAGCGCGGCCGGACCGTCGTGTACGACGTGCTCGAAGAGGTCATCGCCGAGCACCCGGTGCTGCTCAACCGTGCGCCCACCCTGCACCGCCTCGGCATCCAGGCCTTCGAGCCGCAGCTCGTCGAGGGCAAGGCCATCCAGATCCACCCGCTCGTGTGCACCGCGTTCAACGCGGACTTCGACGGTGACCAGATGGCCGTGCACCTGCCGCTCTCCGCGGAGGCGCAGGCCGAGGCCCGCATCCTGATGCTGTCCTCGAACAACATCCTCAAGCCCGCCGACGGCCGGCCGGTGACGATGCCGACCCAGGACATGGTCCTCGGTCTGTTCTTCCTCACCACCGACGAGGCGGAGCGCAAGGCGGTCGGCGAGGGCCGGTCCTTCGGCTCCACGGCCGAGGCGATCATGGCGTTCGACAACCGGGAGCTGTCGCTCCAGGCGAAGATCGACATCCGGTTCCCGGTGGGCACCATGCCGCCGCGGGGCTGGACCCCGCCGGAGCCGACCGAGGACGAGAACGGCGAGCTCTCCCGCCCGTACCAGCCGGGTGACAGCTTCCGGCTGACCACCTCGCTGGGCCGTGCGCTCTTCAACGAGCTGCTGCCCGAGGACTACCCGTTCGTCGACTACTCGGTGGGCAAGAAGCAGCTCTCCGAGATCGTCAACGACCTGGCCGAGCGGTACCCCAAGGTCATCGTGGCGGCGACGCTGGACAACCTGAAGGCGGCCGGTTTCCACTGGGCCACCCGCTCGGGTGTGACCGTGGCGTTCTCCGACATCCTCGGCCCGCCGGAGAAGCCGGCGATCCTGGACGAGTACGAGGCCAAGGCGCTGCACGTCCAGAAGCAGTTCGAGCGTGGTCTGATCACCCGCGACGAGCGCCACCAGGAGCTCGTGGTCATCTGGAACAAGGCGACCAACGAGGTCTCCGAGGCCATGCAGCGGAACTTCCCGCGCACCAACCCGATCTTCATTATGATCGAGTCCGGCGCGCGCGGAAACATGATGCAGATGCGTCAGATCGCCGGTATGCGTGGTCTGGTGTCGAACGCCAAGAACGAGACCATCTCGCGCCCGATCAAGGCGTCCTACCGTGACGGCCTCTCCGTTCTTGAGTACTTCATCGCCACCCACGGTGCCCGTAAGGGCCTCGCGGACACCGCCCTGCGCACCGCCGACTCGGGTTACCTGACCCGTCGTCTGGTGGACGTCTCGCAGGACGTGATCATCCGCGAGGAGGACTGCGGCACCGAGCGCGGCCTGAAGCTGGCCATCGCGGTCAAGGGCGCGGACGGCACGCTGCGCAAGACGGACGACGTCGAGACCAGCGTGTACGCGCGGATGCTCGCCGAGGACGTCGTGGTGGACGGCAAGGTCATCGCGCCGGCCAACGTCGACCTGGGCGACGTCCTGATCGACCAGCTCGTCGCGCACGGCGTCACCACGGTCAAGACCCGCTCGGTCCTCACCTGCGAGTCCGCCGTCGGCACCTGCGCCTTCTGCTACGGCCGCTCGCTGGCCACCGGCAAGCTGGTCGACATCGGCGAGGCCGTCGGCATCATCGCGGCCCAGTCCATCGGTGAGCCCGGCACCCAGCTCACGATGCGTACCTTCCACACCGGTGGTGTGGCCGGTGACGACATCACCCAGGGTCTGCCGCGTGTCGTCGAGCTCTTCGAGGCCCGTACGCCCAAGGGTGTCGCCCCCATCTCGGAGGCGGCCGGTCGGGTGCGCATCGAGGAGACCGAGAAGACCAAGAAGCTCGTCGTCACCCCGGACGACGGTTCGGACGAGACGTCCTACGGCGTCTCCAAGCGAGCCCGTCTGCTGGTGGGCGAGGGCGACCACGTCGAGGTGGGCCAGGCGCTGACGCTCGGTGCCACCAACCCGCACGACGTGCTGCGCATCCTCGGCCAGCGCGCCGTCCAGGTGCACCTGGTCGGCGAGGTCCAGAAGGTCTACAACTCGCAGGGTGTGTCGATCCACGACAAGCACATCGAGATCATCATCCGGCAGATGCTGCGCCGCGTGACGATCATCGAGTCCGGCGACGCGGAGCTGCTGCCGGGCGAGCTCGTGGAGCGCTCGCGCTTCGAGAACGAGAACCGGCGCGTGGTGCAGGAGGGCGGCCACCCGGCTTCGGGTCGTCCGCAGCTCATGGGCATCACCAAGGCGTCGCTGGCCACCGAGTCGTGGCTGTCGGCGGCGTCCTTCCAGGAGACGACCCGGGTGCTCACCGACGCGGCGATCAACGCCAAGTCGGACTCCCTGATCGGCCTCAAGGAGAACGTCATCATCGGCAAGCTCATCCCGGCCGGTACGGGCCTGTCCCGCTACCGCAACATCCGGGTCGAGCCGACCGAGGAGGCCAAGGCCGCGATGTACTCGGCCGTCGGCTACGACGACATCGACTACTCGCCCTTCGGGACGGGTTCGGGTCAGGCCGTGCCGCTGGAGGACTACGACTACGGTCCGTACAACCAGTAGGCCCCAGACCGGCGTCAGGTCCGGGTGCGCCCCGCGGAGTCGGGGCGCACCCGGGTCGGCCAACCGGAGGGCGTGCATACGGTGAGAACCGCGGGGCGGTCATCCCAGACTGGGATGACCGCCCCGCGGTTCGTCGTGGATGATGGAGGGAGCTGTCTAGCTGGGGGAGGTTTCAGGGTGGCGTTCCAACCGTGGCAGGGCGGGCAGCCGGCCCAGCCGACGAACAACTCACCGACGATGCGGGCCTCGCACGCCGACCGGGAGCGCGCCGTCGACGTGCTCAAGGCGGGTTTCGCCGAGGGGCGGCTGCCACAGCCGGAGTACGAGCAGCGCATCACTCGGGCCTACCAGGCGCAGACGTACGGTGAACTCCAGGTACTGGTCGGGGACTTGCCGCAGGGGCCGGTCCCGCAGGTGCAGTTCACGCCGCGGCCGGTGGCCCCGGCCGTACCGCAGACCTTCCTGCCGGCGCCGCCGCGGACCAACAGCAGTGCGACGGGGGCCCTGGTCTGCGGCATCCTCGGCACCATGGTCGGCATCACCGCGATCCCTGCGGTGGTCCTGGGCCACAAGGCGCGGGCGGAGATCCGACGCAGCGGCGAGCAGGGCGACGGGATGGCGGTCGCCGGGTTGGTGCTCGGCTATCTGGTGATCGGCTTCGTGGCGCTGGTGGTGGTGGCCGTGGCGCTGGCGGTGGGCCTGAGGTGATCGCGCTGCCGGCCGCTCGGGTGGTGGGTCACCCGAGCGGTGGGCCGGCCGGTCGGGTGGGGCCGCCGGTGGGGCGCGCTGGCGTTCGTGAGGGCCGGCGGGAGCCGATGCGGCGTGGGATGTGACGGCCGGATGTCGGGGGGCGTTCGACGGCTGAGACACGGTTCCGCGGCGGGGGTGGGCGCACTACGGTAGCGGCAGCGCCGTAAGCCGCCCGGCGTGTCCTACGCGTGTGCATTTGTTTTGACCACAGCCGATGCGGTAGGTACGCTCTGACCTTGTGCCTGGCGTGTCCCTGGGCTCCCGTGCGCGCACACTTCCCCGATCTTCGTCGGGGTGAGGTGCCCGAGCCGGAGTCCGGAGGAGTTCCCCCAGTTTCTGGGGGACCGAGGTGTTCTGCACCCAGACTCCGCACTCTCTCGCTCATCGCAGCGGTCTAGAGCGCGCGACACACCCGACCGCGTGGGTCGGAGAAACCCCAGGTTAGCTTTACTAGACGGCACACAGAAACCGGAGAAACGGTGCCTACGATCCAGCAGCTGGTCCGCAAGGGCCGGCAGGACAAGGTCGAGAAGAACAAGACGCCTGCGCTGGAGGGTTCCCCCCAGCGTCGTGGCGTCTGCACGCGTGTTTTCACGACCACCCCGAAGAAGCCGAACTCGGCCCTGCGTAAGGTCGCGCGTGTGCGTCTGACCAGCGGGATCGAGGTCACCGCTTACATTCCGGGTGAGGGCCACAACTTGCAGGAGCACTCCATCGTGCTCGTGCGTGGCGGTCGTGTGAAGGACCTGCCGGGCGTTCGCTACAAGATCATTCGTGGCTCGCTCGACACCCAGGGCGTCAAGAACCGCAAGCAGGCTCGCAGCCGCTACGGCGCCAAGAAGGAGAAGTAAGAATGCCTCGTAAGGGCCCCGCCCCGAAGCGCCCGGTCATCATTGACCCGGTCTACAGCTCTCCTCTTGTCACCTCCCTCATCAACAAGGTGCTGCTGAACGGCAAGCGCTCCACCGCTGAGCGCATCGTTTACGGTGCCATGGAGGGGCTGCGCGAGAAGACCGGCAACGACCCGGTCATCACGCTCAAGCGCGCGCTGGAGAACATCAAGCCCACCCTTGAGGTGAAGTCCCGCCGCGTCGGTGGCGCCACCTACCAGGTGCCGGTCGAGGTCAAGCCCGGTCGCGCCTCCACCCTCGCGCTGCGCTGGCTCGTGGGCTACTCGCGCGCCCGTCGCGAGAAGACCATGACCGAGCGTCTGATGAACGAGCTCCTGGACGCCAGCAACGGTCTGGGCGCCGCGGTCAAGCGCCGCGAGGACACTCACAAGATGGCCGAGTCCAACAAGGCCTTCGCGCACTACCGCTGGTAGTCGCTACCCCCATCGAGAACCGAGAGAAGACTGAGCCAGATGGCCACCACTTCACTTGACCTGGCCAAGGTCCGCAACATCGGGATCATGGCCCACATCGACGCGGGCAAGACGACGACCACCGAGCGGATCCTGTTCTACACCGGTGTGAGCTACAAGATCGGTGAGGTCCACGATGGCGCTGCCACCATGGACTGGATGGAGCAGGAGCAGGAGCGCGGCATCACGATCACGTCGGCCGCGACCACCTGTCACTGGCCGGTGAACAACGTCGATCACACCATCAACATCATTGACACCCCGGGCCACGTCGACTTCACCGTCGAGGTGGAGCGTTCGCTGCGCGTGCTCGACGGCGCCGTGACGGTGTTCGACGGTGTTGCCGGTGTGGAGCCGCAGTCCGAGACGGTGTGGCGTCAGGCCGACCGTTACAACGTTCCGCGCATCTGCTTCGTGAACAAGCTGGACCGCGTCGGTGCCGAGTTCCACCGCTGCGTCGACATGATCGTCGACCGCCTCGGTGCGACCCCGCTCGTCATGCAGCTCCCGATCGGTGCCGAGGCGGACTTCAAGGGCGTGGTTGACCTCGTCCAGATGAAGGCCCTCGTCTACCCCGTCGAGGCCGCCAAGGGCGAGATGTACGACGTCCTGGACATCCCGGACACGCACGCCGAGGCCGCGGCCGAGTGGCGCGAGAAGCTCCTGGAGACCGCCGCCGAGGGCGACGAAGAGCTGATGGAGCTGTACCTGGAGGGCCAGGAGCCCACCGAGGAGCAGCTCAAGGCCGGCATCCGCCGCGCCACCATCGCCGGCAACCTCACCCCGGTCTTCTGTGGCACCGCGTTCAAGAACAAGGGCGTCCAGCCGCTGCTCGACGCGGTCGTCGCGTACCTCCCGTCCCCCGTGGACGTCGAGGGCGTGACCGGTCACAAGGTCGACGACGAGGACACCGAGATCTTCCGCAAGGCGTCGGACGAGGAGCCCCTCTCCGCGCTCGCCTTCAAGATCATGAGCGACCCGCACCTCGGCAAGCTCACCTTCGTCCGGATCTACTCCGGCCGCATGGACACCGGCACCCAGGTGCTGAACTCCGTGAAGGGCAAGAAGGAGCGGATCGGCAAGATCTACCGGATGCACGCGAACAAGCGTGAGGAGATCGACAGCGTGGGTGCCGGCGACATCGTCGCCGTCATGGGTCTCAAGCAGACCACCACCGGCGAGACCCTCTGCGACTCGGCCAACCCGGTCATCCTTGAGTCCATGAACTTCCCGGCCCCGGTGATCCAGGTCGCCATCGAGCCGAAGTCCAAGGGCGACCAGGAGAAGCTGGGTGTCGCCATCCAGCGCCTCGCCGAAGAGGACCCGTCGTTCCAGGTCCACACCGACGAGGAGACCGGCCAGACCATCATCGCGGGTATGGGCGAGCTGCACCTCGACGTGCTGGTCGACCGTATGAAGCGCGAGTTCAAGGTCGAGGCCAACGTCGGCAAGCCGCAGGTCGCGTACCGCGAGACGCTGCGCAAGGCCGTCGAGCGGATCGACTACACGCACAAGAAGCAGACTGGTGGTTCCGGCCAGTTCGCCAAGGTGCAGATCGCGATCGAGCCGCTTGAGGGCGACGGGTACGAGTTCGAGAACAAGGTCACCGGTGGCCGCATCCCGCGGGAGTACATCCCGTCCGTGGACGCCGGCTGCCAGGAGGCCCTGGAGTTCGGCGTGCTGGCCGGCTATCCGCTGACCGGCGTGAAGGTGACGCTGCTCGACGGCGCCTACCACGAGGTGGACTCCTCCGAGCTCGCGTTCAAGATCGCTGGCTCCATGGCGTTCAAGGAGGGTGCTCGGAAGGCGTCGCCGGCTCTGCTGGAGCCGATGATGGCCGTCGAGGTCACCACTCCCGAGGACTACATGGGTGACGTTATCGGTGACATCAACTCCCGCCGTGGCCAGATCCAGTCCATGGAGGACCGCAGCGGCGCCAAGGTCGTCAAGGGCCTGGTTCCGCTCTCGGAGATGTTCGGCTACGTCGGTGACCTGCGGAGCAAGACGTCCGGCCGCGCCAGCTACTCCATGCAGTTCGACTCCTACGCCGAGGTTCCCCGGAACGTCGCCGAGGAGATCATCGCGAAGGCCAAGGGCGAGTAACGTCGGCCCGTCCCCGCAGCAGTGGGGATGAGCCCTCTACGTTGCTCAGCCTTTAGGCTGGAGCAAAGGCATCGGGGCATTCCGCCACAGAACGCACCACGCTTCTGTGGCGGGGCCCCGGGCGCCGGCCCCCAAGCGAATTCGGCCAAGGGCATCCCCTCGGGGTCCTGGTCGGTTCGGTAAGACCACCTGAACCCATCCGCAAAGTGTGGATGGAGTACAGCACCAGTCCACAGGAGGACCCCAGTGGCGAAGGCGAAGTTCGAGCGGACTAAGCCGCACGTCAACATCGGCACCATCGGTCACATCGACCACGGTAAGACGACGCTTACCGCGGCGATCACCAAGGTGCTGCACGACGCGTACCCGGACCTGAACGAGGCCTCGGCCTTCGACCAGATCGACAAGGCTCCTGAGGAGCGCCAGCGCGGTATCACCATCTCCATCGCGCACGTCGAGTACCAGACCGAGTCGCGTCACTACGCCCACGTTGACTGCCCGGGTCACGCGGACTACATCAAGAACATGATCACCGGTGCCGCCCAGATGGACGGCGCGATCCTCGTGGTCGCCGCGACCGACGGTCCGATGCCGCAGACCAAGGAGCACGTGCTCCTCGCCCGCCAGGTGGGCGTGCCGTACATCGTTGTCGCCCTGAACAAGGCCGACATGGTGGACGACGAGGAGATCATGGAGCTCGTCGAGCTTGAGGTTCGCGAGCTGCTCTCCGAGTACGAGTTCCCGGGCGACGACCTGCCGGTCGTCAAGGTCTCGGCGCTGAAGGCCCTTGAGGGCGACGCCGAGTGGGGCAAGTCCGTCCTCGACCTGATGAAGGCCGTCGACGAGTCGATCCCGCAGCCCGAGCGTGACGTCGACAAGCCGTTCCTGATGCCGATCGAGGACGTCTTCACGATCACTGGTCGTGGCACCGTCGTCACCGGTCGTATCGAGCGCGGCATCCTGAAGGTCAACGAGACCGTTGACATCATCGGGATCAAGCAGGAGAAGACCACCACCACGGTCACCGGCATCGAGATGTTCCGCAAGCTGCTCGACGAGGGCCAGGCCGGTGAGAACGTCGGTCTGCTCCTCCGTGGCATCAAGCGCGAGGACGTCGAGCGCGGCCAGGTCATCATCAAGCCCGGTTCGGTCACGCCGCACACCGAGTTCGAGGCCCAGGCCTACATCCTCTCCAAGGACGAGGGTGGCCGCCACACGCCGTTCTTCAACAACTACCGTCCGCAGTTCTACTTCCGTACCACGGACGTGACGGGCGTTGTGACCCTCCCCGAGGGCACCGAGATGGTCATGCCGGGCGACAACACCGAGATGTCCGTCCAGCTCATCCAGCCGGTCGCCATGGAAGAGGGCCTGAAGTTCGCCATCCGTGAGGGTGGCCGTACGGTCGGCGCCGGTCAGGTCACCAAGATCAACAAGTGATCTGATCCCCTCCGGGCCCCAGGTCGCCCGCGCCTTTGGGCGCGGCCGGCCCGGAGCCGGGGCGGCCCCCGCGGCAGCCCCACCCCACCGGGCGAACGCTTCCTCGCGAGGCGACGCGCCCCAACGGGCCGGAAAGCCGCGCCCCGCGTGGCTCAGACCCGGGCCCCACTCGCTCATCGCAGCGGGTGGGGCCCGGGTTTTTTCGTGCGCAGGTTGGCTGCCTGTCTGCTTGCCTGTCTCCCCGCCTGCCAGTTGTCTGTCGGCTGGGTGGGGGCTGGGCTGGGTGAGGTGGCTGGCTGCCGGCTGGTTGGTTGGGGGCAGGCTGAATTGGGTGTGCTGGGGCCTGCCTGCTGGCTGGGCCGGCCCCGCGCGGGGCTCGGGTCGCGTACGGGCGTAGTGGTACGGCGGCGTGGCCTACGCCTGGCCCGTCGCCCGCGGCTGCCACAGCCAGGGCGTGGCGTCGGCGGCGAGGCCGAGTACCCGCGGGTGCTCCGACTGCGGCCCCGGCTCCACCAGGGTGGGCAGGCCGACGGGGCGGAGCCGGGCGGGGGAGCGCTGCGCCCGTACGCCGGGTCCGGTGCCGTGCTGGAGGAGCGCTTCGCCGTCCCGGCCCCGGCCGACGGCGAGCAGCACGGGCCGGTGCGGCTGCCCGGTGGCGTACGCGGTGCCGAGCGGCCCGTACCCGTCGAAGCCGCGCAGCGCCACGGGCCTGCCGCGGCCGGCGCCGATCGGGTGGCTGACCGGGTCGTCGCCGCCCGGCGTGCGGTAGGTGACGTGCAGCGTGCCGGACGGATCGAGCGCGGCGGCCGGCTGTTCGGCGGGGACGGGCAGGTCGGCCGGGACCGGCTGGGCGGCCACCGGCTCGCCGGCCCGGGTCTGCGCCCAGTGCCGCAGCCCGCCGCGCCCCGCGGCGAAGACGTGCACCAGCCCGGCGGCGTCGAGCACCACGCCGAGACCGTCCTGGATCTCGTGGGCCTCGGCGAGCGGCGGCGAGCCGGTGCCGGGGGCCGCCGCGTCGGATATCGGCTGCCAGGGCGACCAGGTGCCGCGGGCGTCGCGGATGCGGCAGGCCAGGCCCTTGCCCGCGGTGCGGGCGAAGAGGTGCACCTGGCCGTCGGGGGTGGCGATCGCGGCCGGGCAGCCCACCCGGCGGCCACGCTCCGGGTCCTCGTCCGGGGTGCCGAGACCGCGCCAGGGCCGGAACCCGCCGCCCGCGGCACGCTGCTCAAGCACCACCAACTCCCGTACGTTGGCGCCCCCTTGGCCCTCCAGCGCGGCGAAGCGCAGCGCGAAGACCGACTGCCGGCCGGCCGCGTCGACCACCGCGCACAGGGCGGGCGCCAGCGGTCCGCCGCCGAGGTTGCGCGGGGCGTCCCAGCGCCCGCTGCCGGGGGCGGTCTCGCGCCAGCGCACCGCCTGGGTGCCCAGCACGCCGTACGCGACGAGCCGGCCGTCCGGTTCGGTGAGCGGGGCGAGCCGTGGGCCGCGGTGCCGGTAGTGGGTGCTGCGTATCCAGCCCTTGCGGTTGCGCAGCGGGCGGGTGCCGCCCTGGCCGTAGTCGCCGCAGCCGGCCTCGTTGCCGCACTCCCAGTCGGGGCTGCCGCCGTACGCGGCGAGGAAGCGCGCCTTGTCGCCCACCACGTCGGACGGCAGGTTGAACGGCCAACGCTGGTTGTAGTAGCCGCGGAAGGCGGTGGTGGTGAAGCGCGGGGCGCGGCCGTCGCGGCGGGCGGCGTCGGCGGCCCACTGGAACATCGCCTTCCAGGTGAACAGCGCGACCGGCGTGTGGTCGCGGTGGTCGGAACAGCCAGGCTGGTCGCTGTCCCGCCGGTGCCTGGCGTCGTGCACCTGGAAGTCGGGGTCGGGGTCCATGGTGTGGATGAGGGTGGGGCGGAAGCGGTTCATGAGGTACGCGAGGGTGTCGACCAGCGTCTCGTGCCGGTACCTGGTGGCCTGGCGCAGCGGCGACCCGGTGGGCAGCAGGGTCTCCAGGACGGTGCCCGGCTCGTCCCACAGGTCGGGCATGCGGGAGCCGTCGGAGGCGAGGGTGGCGATGTTCAGGAAGACCAACTGGACCGAACGGCCGCCCTGCGCAAGGTGGTTGAGCTCGGCGCTGAGTCCGCCGGGCAGGTCGAGCACGGTCCGCTGCCAGCGGGTGAAGCGGTGCATGCCGAGCATCTCCGCGTACGCCTGGCGCAGCCCCTGCTGGCGGGACGAGGTGTAGCCGGGCTTGTCGGCCGGCGGCAGCGGGCGGCCGGGCGCGTTGTTGACGCCGAGCGCCTCGCCCGCGGTGACGTAGACGGACACCACCGGGATCCCGGCGTCGAGCACGTGCCGGGCGTCCGGGTTCATGAAGTACAGGTCGTCGTCCGGGTGCGCGAGGACCTGGAGGAGCAGGGCGTCCTGGTCACCGGTGACCGAGGTGAACGGCTGCGCGGCGTGCGGGTCGACCGACCGCACCGGGGCGATGGGCCCGCTGGGGCGCGCGCTCGCCGCGGAGAGGGTCCCCGCGCTCCGGCCGACGCCGACGCCCGCCGCCGTCAGCGCCGCCAGTGCGGCCACCACCTGTCGCCGTCCCGGCATGGGCCACGGGGTCGTGCTCTTCACCTGTCGTGCCTCGCGTTGTCATCCCCGGGCAGCCCTACGTCCACGGACTGCGCTCACCCAGGTAGACGGTGCATATTGCACCCGGGTTGCTCGCCCGGCCCGACTCCATGATCACGAATTGGTCGCCGTGGTGTTGTTGTATCCAACTGGCTTGATTTTTACGGGACTTGGGGTGGTGGATCGGTGTGTGGGGGTGGCGGTGAGGTGAGGTGGTTCAGGGGGTGGGTGTGTGCTGGGGGTTGGAGTGGGTGGGGCCGGCGCCCGCGGTGCCGGTGCTGTCCTGGCGGATGGGTGCGGTGGGGCGGCGTGTGCGAGGTTCCCCTGTTGCAACCGTTCCGCCCGTATGAGCTATATCGGGCCCGATCGGGGCGTTGCGGGGGGAGGGGTGGCACAGGATCTCACCATGACTGCCGAACCACTCCGCCCATGGCTGGCGCCGTCGAACGGCCGCGCCGCGGACGGCCTCTGCGCACTGCCTGACCCTGCGTTGTCTCGCCCGGAGCCGGTCCGGAGCCCAGTCCGCATAACCGCTTCCGCTTTGCTATGGCCTCGCTATAGTGGCCTTATGGCGACCACCACCATCCAGGTTTCGCGGGACACGCGCGATCAGCTTGCCGAGTTGGCCAAGGAGCGCGGGGTCAGCATCGGGCAGTACGTCGAGATCTTGGCGCGACAGCAGCCGACAGAGGCGCAGCGGGCCGAGCGGCTGGCGGCCGATCGGGCCGCATTGCGGGCCCTGACCGGGTGCGAGACAAGCGATGAGGAGTTCGACCAGGCCCCCGACGTGCTCGGCAACATCTATCGGATGGCGGCGGAGAAGGTTCGGCAAGGGCGGTCTGGCGCGGCGTGATCATTCTTGACACCAGTGCCGTCACCGCTTTGGCCGGCGGACACAAGGCGCTGAATCTGCTGGCGGGCAACATGGCCCGTACCCCCCGTGACTTCCTGTACGTGCCGGCGCTCTGCCTGCTCCAGGCCGAGACGCGGGATGAGAACGTCTCGCGCGTGGTCCTCGCAATGTCCGGCGTGATGGTGGACGACCTCAACACGGTGGCCGCTGTCACGGTCGGGACCATGATGCGGGACGGGTTCGGTGGGCCGGACACGTGTCACGCCTTGTACTGTGCCCTTCCGCGGGCCGAGTTCACGGGCACGTCCATCCTGCTCACCGGCGTCGAAGATGCCTACCCGCCCGGCACCCTCGCCATCGATATCGATTCGCCGGGCATGCTGGGCTTTTAGGGCCCCGCCGCAGCCCCCACTACCAGCCCGTCGCCGCGCCGTCGCTTCCCCGGTGATGATTCGCCGCCACCCCTGTGGGGTACCCTCCAAGGCTCGATTCGCGACCGGCATGCCCCGTATGGCACACTGTTCAGGTTGCTCGGTTGAGTGCCGATGTTGCGCGCCTCCCGCCGGGGGGACTGGAAGCGAGTCCCGCAGTACTCGTCGCCCCATGCAGTGTGCCGCAAGGCGCAGGGGCGGAAGTACGGGAATCTTCCGGGAAGCGTTACGGGGCCCCAGCCAGGCGCCCGGTGGGTGACTTTCCCCCACAACCCCCTTCACCAGGGAATTCTCCTATGGAGAGTTACAAGAAGGGGCGCGACACGCCCGACCGCGTGGGTCGGGGAAAGGCCGCGAACGCACCGGGTCCCAGAGCGTGACGAGAGACAGGACTACGAAGTAGCCATGGCGGGACAGAAGATCCGCATCCGGCTCAAGGCCTACGACCACGAGGTCATCGACTCTTCGGCGAAGAAGATCGTCGAGACGGTGACCCGTACTGGTGCGTCGGTCGCGGGCCCGGTGCCGCTGCCCACTGAAAAGAACGTGTACTGCGTCATCAAGTCGCCGCACAAGTACAAGGACTCGCGCGAGCACTTCGAGATGCGCACGCACAAGCGCCTCATCGACATTCTCGACCCCACGCCGAAGACCGTCGACTCGCTGATGCGCCTCGACCTGCCGGCCGGCGTCGACATCGAGATCAAGCTCTGAGGTGACGCGCGAGATGGCTAAGCAGATCAAGGGCGTCCTGGGCGAGAAGCTCGGCATGACGCAGGTGTGGGACGAGAACAACCGCGTTGTTCCGGTCACCGTCGTCAAGGCCGGGCCTTGCGTCGTGACCCAGGTCCGTACCGCTGACTCGGACGGCTACGACGCCGTCCAGATCGCCTTCGGCGAGATCGACCCGCGCAAGGTGAACAAGCCCCTCAAGGGCCACTTCGCCAAGGCGGACGTCACCCCGCGCCGCCACCTGGTGGAGCTGCGTACCGCTGACGCCAGCGCGTACACGCTCGGCCAGGAGGTCACCGCCGAGGTGTTCGAGTCCGGTGTCAAGGTCGACGTGACCGGCACCAGCAAGGGCAAGGGCACCGCCGGTGTCATGAAGCGTCACGGCTTCGGTGGCCTCGGCGCCGGCCACGGCACGCAGCGCAAGCACCGCTCGCCCGGCTCCATCGGTGGCTGCGCCACCCCGGGCCGCGTGTTCAAGGGCCTGCGCATGGCCGGCCGGATGGGCAACGAGCGGGTCACCACCCAGAACCTGACCGTCCATGCCGTTGACGCGGAGAAGGGCCTGCTCCTCATCAAGGGCGCGGTTCCCGGTCCGAACGGCGGCCTCGTCCTGGTCCGCACCGCGGCCAAGGGGGCCTGAGGTTAACCATGACTACCAGTACCGTTGACATCCTTTCGCCGGCTGGCGACAAGGCCGGGACCGTCGAGCTCCCCGCGGAGATCTTCGACGCGCAGGTCAGCGTTCCGCTGATCCACCAGGTCGTCGTCGCCCAGCTGGCCGCTGCCCGCCAGGGCACGCACAAGACGAAGACCCGTGGCGAGGTCCGCGGCGGTGGCAAGAAGCCGTACCGCCAGAAGGGCACCGGCCGCGCCCGTCAGGGCTCGACCCGCGCGCCGCAGTTCGCCGGTGGTGGCGTCGTGCACGGTCCCGTGCCGCGCGACTACTCGCAGCGCACCCCCAAGAAGATGAAGGCCGCCGCCCTGCGTGGCGCCCTCTCCGACCGGGCGCGCCACAGCCGTATCCACGTCGTCTCCGGCGTGGTGGATGGCGAGGTCTCCACCAAGGCCGCGAAGACCCTGTTCGGCAAGATCAGCGAGCGCAAGAACCTGCTCCTGGTCGTCGAGCGGGCCGACGAGGCCGCGTGGCTCTCCGCCCGCAACCTGCCCCAGGTGCACATCCTGGAGCCGGGCCAGCTGAACACGTACGACGTGCTCGTCTCCGATGACGTGGTCTTCACGCAGGCCGCCTTCGAGTCCTTCGTGGCCGGTCCGGCCGCGTCGGCCAAGGCCGTCGCCTCCGAGGCTGAGCTCGAAGGGAGCGACGCCTGATGAGTGAGGCAACCGCGGAGATCATCACCAGCAAGACCTTCACGGACCCCCGTGACATCCTGGTCAAGCCGGTGGTTTCCGAGAAGAGCTACGCGCTGCTTGACGAGAACAAGTACACGTTCATCGTCGACCCGCGTGCGAACAAGACCCAGATCAAGCAGGCCGTCGAGGCGGTCTTCTCGGTCAAGGTCACCGGGGTCAACACGATCAACCGCCAGGGCAAGCGCAAGCGCACCCGCACCGGTTTCGGCAAGCGCAAGGACACCAAGCGCGCCATCGTGACCCTCGCCGAGGGCGACCGTATCGACATCTTCGGCGGCCCGGTCTCCTAACGGAGATCGGTACGTCCAGAAGTCCGGAATCTTCCGAGGACTGAGAAATGGGTATCCGCAAGTACAAGCCGACGACTCCGGGCCGTCGTGGCTCCAGCGTCGCCGACTTCGTCGAGATCACGCGGTCCACGCCGGAGAAGTCGCTGGTCCGCCCGCTGCACAGCAAGGGCGGTCGTAACAACGCCGGTCGTGTGACCGTTCGCCACCAGGGTGGCGGACACAAGCGCGCGTACCGCGTCATCGACTTCCGTCGTCACGACAAGGACGGCGTCCCGGCGAAGGTCGCTCACATCGAGTACGACCCCAACCGCACCGCGCGCATCGCGCTGCTGCACTACGCCGACGGTGAGAAGCGCTACATCATCGCGCCGGCCGGCCTGAAGCAGGGCGACCGGATCGAGAACGGCCCCGGGGCCGACATCAAGCCGGGCAACAACCTGCCGCTGCGCAACATCCCGGTCGGTACGGTCATCCACGCCATCGAGCTGCGGCCCGGCGGCGGTGCGAAGTTCGCCCGCTCCGCCGGTGCGTCCGTGCAGCTCCTGGCGCGTGAGGGGGCCATGGCCCACCTCCGTATGCCGTCCGGTGAGATCCGCCTGGTCGACGTCCGCTGCCGCGCCACTGTTGGTGAGGTCGGCAACGCCGAGCAGTCGAACATCAACTGGGGCAAGGCCGGCCGTATGCGCTGGAAGGGCGTCCGCCCGACCGTCCGCGGTGTCGTGATGAACCCCGTCGACCACCCGCACGGTGGTGGTGAGGGCAAGACCTCCGGTGGTCGCCACCCGGTCTCGCCGTGGGGTCAGAAGGAGGGCCGTACGCGCTCGCCGAAGAAGGCCAGCAACAAGTACATCGTCCGCCGCCGCAAGACGAACAAGAAGCGCTAGGAGCGGGTTTAGATGCCGCGCAGTCTCAAGAAGGGGCCCTTCGTCGACGACCACCTGATCAAGAAGGTGGACGTACAGAACGAGGCAGGCACCAAGAACGTCATCAAGACCTGGTCCCGCCGCTCCATGATCGTCCCGGCCATGCTCGGCCACACGATCGCGGTGCACGACGGCCGCAAGCACGTCCCGGTGTTCGTCACCGAGTCGATGGTCGGCCACAAGCTCGGCGAGTTTGCGCCGACCCGCACCTTCCGCGGCCATGAGAAGGACGACCGCAAGTCGCGTCGTCGCTGATCTGCGGAAAGCGAAGACCATGACAGACACCGAAGGGACAACCATGGAAGCCAGGGCCCAGGCGCGGTACATCCGCGTCACGCCCATGAAGGCCCGCCGCGTGGTGGACCTTATCCGTGGCATGGATGCCACGGAGGCTCAGGCGGTCCTGCGTTTCGCCCCGCAGGCCGCCAGCGTGCCGGTCGGCAAGGTGCTGGACAGCGCCATTGCCAACGCCGCGCACAACTACGACCACACCGACGCGAACAGCCTCTACATCTCCGAGGCGTACGTCGACGAGGGCCCGACCCTGAAGCGGTTCCGGCCGCGCGCCCAGGGCCGTGCCTACCGGATCCGCAAGCGGACCAGCCACATCACCGTGGTCGTCAGCAGCAAGGAAGGAACCCGGTAATGGGCCAGAAGGTAAACCCGCACGGGTTCCGGCTCGGTGTGACCACGGACTTCAAGTCCCGTTGGTACGCCGACAAGCTGTACAAGGACTACGTCAAGGAAGACGTCGCGATCCGTCGCATGCTCACCCAGGGCATGGAGCGCGCCGGCATCTCCAAGGTCGAGATCGAGCGCACCCGGGACCGGGTCCGCGTCGACGTCCACACCGCCCGGCCGGGCATCGTCATCGGCCGCCGCGGCGCGGAGGCCGACCGGCTCCGGGGCAACCTGGAGAAGCTCACCGGCAAGCAGATCCAGTTCAACATCCTTGAGGTGAAGAACCCGGAGACCGACGCTCAGCTCGTGGCGCAGGCCGTGGCCGAGCAGCTCTCCTCGCGCGTCTCCTTCCGTCGTGCCATGCGCAAGAGCATGCAGTCGACGATGAAGGCCGGCGCCAAGGGCATCAAGATCCAGTGTGGTGGCCGTCTCGGCGGCGCCGAGATGTCCCGCTCCGAGTTCTACCGCGAGGGCCGTGTGCCCCTGCACACCCTGCGCGCCAACGTGGACTACGGCTTCTTCGAGGCCAAGACGTCCTTCGGCCGCATCGGTGTGAAGGTGTGGATCTACAAGGGCGACGTGAAGAACATCGCCGAGGTCCGCGCCGAGAACGCGGCTGCGCGTGCGGGCAACCGCCCCTCGCGCGGCGGCGGCAACGAGCGCCCGGCCCGTGGTGGCCGTGGCGGCGAGCGGGGCGGCCGAGGCCGCAAGCCGCAGCAGCAGTCGGCTCCGGCCGCCGAGGCCCCCAAGGCCGAGGCGCCTGCCGCCGCTGCTCCGGCGGAGACCACCGGAACGGAGGCCTGACCGACATGCTGATCCCTCGCAGGGTCAAGCACCGCAAGCAGCACCACCCGAAGCGGTCGGGTATGGCCAAGGGCGGCACGGAGCTGGCGTTCGGCGAGTACGGCATCCAGGCCGTCACCGCGGCGTACGTGACGAACCGTCAGATCGAGGCCGCTCGTATCGCCATGACCCGCCACATCAAGCGTGGCGGCAAGGTCTGGATCAACATCTACCCGGACCGGCCGCTCACCAAGAAGCCCGCCGAGACCCGCATGGGTTCCGGTAAGGGTTCTCCGGAGTGGTGGATCGCGAACGTCAAGCCCGGTCGGGTGATGTTCGAGCTGTCCTACCCGAACGAGAAGACTGCTCGCGAGGCGCTGACCCGCGCCGCGCACAAGCTTCCGATGAAGTGCCGCATCGTTCGGCGCGAGGCAGGTGAGTCGTGATGGCGGCCGGTACCAAGGCGACCGAGCTGCGCGAGCTGAACGACGAGAATCTCGTCGCCAAGCTCCGTGAGGCCAAGGAGGAGCTGTTCAACCTCCGCTTCCAGGCGGCGACCGGACAGCTTGAGAACCACGGCCGGCTGAAGGCCGTCCGCAAGGACATCGCCCGGATCTACACCCTGATGCGTGAGCGCGAGCTGGGCATCGAGACGGTGGAGAGCGCCTGATGAGCGAGACGAATGTGACTGAGACTGCAAACGAGCGCGGCTTCCGCAAGACCCGTGAGGGTCTGGTCGTCAGCGACAAGATGGACAAGACCGTCGTCGTCGCCGTTGAGGACCGCGTCAAGCACGCGCTGTACGGCAAGGTCATCCGTCGTACGAACAAGCTCAAGGCGCACGACGAGCAGAACGCCGCGGGCATCGGCGACCGCGTCCTCCTCATGGAGACCCGGCCGCTCTCGGCGACGAAGCGCTGGCGCGTCGTCGAGATCCTCGAAAAGGCCAAGTAATTCCCCTCCGAGGGGGACCCCCTCGGAATAGTTCCGCCAGGCTCGGCAGGGACTCGGGCGACCGGGTCCCTGCCGGGAACCGGCAGACGATCAGGAGATAGACGTGATCCAGCAGGAGTCGCGACTGCGCGTCGCCGACAACACTGGTGCGAAGGAGATCCTTTGCATCCGTGTTCTCGGTGGTTCCGGTCGCCGCTACGCGGGCATCGGTGACGTCATCGTCGCCACCGTCAAGGACGCGATCCCCGGTGGCAACGTGAAGAAGGGTGACGTCATCAAGGCGGTCATCGTGCGCACCGTCAAGGAGCGCCGCCGCCCCGATGGCTCGTACATCCGCTTCGACGAGAACGCCGCCGTCATTCTGAAGAACGACGGCGACCCCCGCGGCACCCGTATCTTCGGCCCGGTCGGCCGTGAGCTGCGCGAGAAGAAGTTCATGAAGATCGTCTCGCTCGCGCCGGAGGTGCTGTAACCGATGAAGATCAAGAAGGGTGACCTGGTCCAGGTCATCACCGGCAAGGACAAGGGCAAGCAGGGCAAGGTCATCGTGGCCTACCCCCGCGAGGACCGCGTCCTGGTCGAGGGTGTGAACCGGGTCAAGAAGCACACGAAGGCCGGCCAGACCGCTCGTGGCTCGAAGACCGGCGGCATCGTGACGACCGAGGCCCCGATCCACGTGAGCAACGTTCAGCTCGTGGTGGAGAAGGACGGCAAGAAGGTCGTCACCCGCGTCGGGTACCGCTTCGACGACGAGGGCAACAAGATCCGCGTTGCCAAGCGGACCGGTGAGGACATCTGATGACTGCCACCAGTGCAAGCGCCCCCAGCACGCCGCGCCTCAAGCAGCGCTACCGCGAGGAGATCGTGGGCAAGCTGCGTGAGGAGTTCTCGTACGAGAACGTCATGCAGGTCCCCGGCCTCACCAAGATCGTGGTCAACATGGGTGTGGGCGACGCCGCCCGCGACTCCAAGCTGATCGAGGGCGCCATCCGCGACCTCACCACGATCACCGGTCAGAAGCCGGCCGTCACCAAGGCCCGCAAGTCCATCGCGCAGTTCAAGCTGCGTGAGGGTCAGCCGATCGGTGCCCACGTCACCCTCCGCGGTGACCGGATGTGGGAGTTCCTGGACCGCACGCTGTCGCTCGCGCTCCCGCGCATCCGCGACTTCCGTGGTCTGTCGCCCAAGCAGTTCGACGGCCGGGGCAACTACACCTTCGGTCTCACGGAGCAGGTCATGTTCCACGAGATCGACCAGGACAAGATCGACCGGGTCCGGGGCATGGACATCACCGTGGTGACGACCGCCCAGAACGACGATGAGGGCCGTGCCCTGCTTCGTCACCTCGGCTTCCCGTTCAAGGAGAACTGACCGTGGCGAAGAAGGCTCTGATCGCTAAGGCCGCCCGCAAGCCGAAGTTCGCGGTGCGCGCCTACACCCGCTGCCAGCGCTGTGGCCGGCCGCACTCCGTCTACCGCAAGTTCGGCCTGTGCCGCGTGTGCCTCCGTGAGATGGCCCACCGTGGCGAGCTGCCGGGCGTGACCAAGAGCTCCTGGTAATTCGACGCTCCGCCTGGTGAGCGCCCTGCGGGGCGCCACCGGAGCGGGGTGGCGAGACCACTGGAGCTCTCGGTAAGCATCCGGCCGGCGGGGGCCCGGCTCTTCTTCCCGTAGGGTAGAAGGGTTGGGCGCCCCGCCGTCCGAGACCGCTGCGGGCGATGCGCCCGCAAGAAGTCGCTTACTACGCCGAAGGTCCCCGCGCCGCACCCGTCCCGAGCTGAATCGGGGAGAGGGATGGCGCAGATAGGAAACCCCGGCGAGAGAGGCCGAAGGCCAATTCATGACCATGACTGATCCCATCGCAGACATGCTGACGCGTCTGCGGAACGCGAACTCGGCGTACCACGACTCGGTGTCGATGCCGCACAGCAAGATCAAGTCGCACATCGCGGAGATCCTCCAGCAGGAGGGTTACATCACCGGCTGGAAGGTCGAGGACGCCGAGGTCGGCAAGAACCTCATCCTTGAGCTGAAGTTCGGCCCGAACCGTGAGCGTTCGATCGCCGGCATCAAGCGCATCTCCAAGCCGGGCCTGCGGGTCTACGCAAAGTCCACCAACCTGCCGAAGGTGCTCGGCGGCCTGGGCGTGGCGATCATCTCCACGTCGCACGGTCTGCTCACCGGCCAGCAGGCTCAGAAGAAGGGCGTGGGTGGGGAAGTCCTCGCCTACGTCTGGTAACCGGGAACGGAGGAATAGCCAATGTCGCGTATTGGACGGCTGCCCATCCAGGTTCCCGCTGGTGTGGACGTCACCATCGATGGCCGTACGGTCCAGGTGAAGGGCCCCAAGGGCACCCTCAGCCACACCGTTGCCGCGCCCATCGAGATCGCCAAGGGCGAGGACGGCGTCATCAACGTCACGCGCCCCAACGATGAGCGTCAGAACAAGGCCCTGCACGGCCTGTCCCGGACGCTGGTGGCGAACATGATCACCGGCGTGACCGCGGGCTACAGCAAGGCACTTGAGATCAGCGGTGTCGGTTACCGCGTCCAGGCGAAGGGCTCCAACCTGGAGTTCTCGCTGGGCTACAGCCACCCCATCCTGATCGAGGCCCCCGAGGGCATCACCTTCAAGGTCGAGTCCCCGACCAAGCTCAGCGTCGAGGGCATCGACAAGCAGAAGGTCGGCGAGGTCGCCGCGAACATCCGCAAGCTGCGCAAGCCTGACCCGTACAAGGCCAAGGGCGTCAAGTACGCGGGCGAGGTCATCCGCCGCAAGGTCGGAAAGGCTGGTAAGTAAGCCATGGCATACGGTGTGAAGATCGCGAAGGGCAACGCCCGCAAGGGTGCCGCCCTCAAGCGTCGCCACATCCGCGTTCGCAAGCGGATCTCGGGTACGCCCGAGCGTCCCCGCCTCGTGGTCACGCGTTCCAACCGCCACATGGTGGCGCAGGTCATCGACGACATCGCGGGCCACACGCTCGCGTCGGCGTCGACCCTGGACACGTCGATCCGTAGCGGAGAAGGCGACAAGAGCGCCCAGGCCAAGCAGGTCGGGGCCCTGGTGGCGGAGCGTGCCAAGGCCGCCGGCGTCGAGGCCGTGGTGTTCGACCGCGGTGGCAACCAGTACGCCGGGCGCATCGCCGCTCTGGCGGACGCCGCCCGCGAAGCCGGGCTGAAGTTCTAAGCCCCGGTTCCGGAGCTAGCGGACCGTAACAGAGAGAGGTATTTCCAATGGCTGGACCCCAGCGCCGCGGTGGCGGCGCCGGTGGCGGCGAGCGGCGGGACCGGAAGGGCCGGGACGGCGGCGCTGCTGCCGAGAAGACCGCGTACGTTGAGCGCGTCGTCGCGATCAACCGCGTCGCCAAGGTCGTGAAGGGTGGTCGTCGCTTCAGCTTCACCGCGCTGGTCGTGGTGGGCGACGGTGACGGCACCGTGGGTGTCGGATACGGGAAGGCGAAGGAGGTTCCGGCCGCCATCGCCAAGGGCGTTGAGGAGGCCAAGAAGAACTTCTTCAAGGTCCCCCGGATCCAGGGCACCATCCCGCACCCCATCCAGGGTGAAGAGGCCGCGGGCGTCGTGCTGCTCAAGCCGGCTTCCCCCGGTACCGGTGTGATCGCCGGTGGCCCGGTGCGCGCCGTGCTGGAGTGCGCGGGCATCCACGACGTGCTGAGCAAGTCGCTCGGTTCGTCGAACCCGATCAACATCGTGCACGCCACGCGTGCGGCGCTCCAGGGGCTTCAGCGTCCCGAGGAGATCGCCGCCCGCCGTGGCCTGCCGCTGGAGGACGTCGCCCCCGCGGCTCTGCTGCGGGCGCGTGCCGGGGTGGGTGCGTAATGGCTCGCCTCAAGGTCACGCAGACGAAGTCGTACATCGGCAGCAAGCAGAACCACCGTGACACGCTGCGTTCGCTCGGGCTGAAGAAGCTCGGCGACGTGGTGGTCAAGGAGGACCGTCCCGAGTTCCGCGGCATGGTGCACACCGTCCGCCACCTCGTCACGGTTGAGGAGGTCGACTGATCATGGCTGGTTCCTCCGAGAGCAAGCCGCTGAAGGTCCACAACCTCCGTCCCGCCCCGGGCGCCAAGACCGCCAAGACCCGTGTGGGTCGTGGTGAGGCGTCGAAGGGTAAGACGGCCGGTCGTGGTACCAAGGGCACCAAGGCCCGTTACCAGGTTCCGGAGCGCTTCGAGGGTGGGCAGATGCCCCTCCACATGCGTCTCCCGAAGCTGAAGGGCTTCAAGAACCCCGCCCACAAGCAGTTCCAGGTGGTCAACCTGGAGAAGCTGGCGTCGCTCTACCCGCAGGGTGGCGAGGTCACGGTGGCCGACCTGGTCGCCAAGGGCGCGGTGCGCAAGAACGAGCTCGTCAAGGTGCTGGGCACCGGCGAGATCTCCGTGGCGCTGACGGTGACGGTGGACGCCGTTTCCGGCTCCGCCAAGGAGAAGATCGCCGCTGCTGGCGGCACCGTTACCGAGCTCATCTGAGTCGGTGACAACCAACCGGGGATGTCCCTTGCGAGGGGCATCCCCGGTTGGTCGTTCCTAGGGGGTCCAGTCGCCGGTAAGCTGGCGTGCGCTGTTACCCTCCGCGTGGCCTGTGTGCGCGCGGGTTTTGGCTGATTTGTATTCGTCGATCCTCAAGACCGTCACCTCTCGCGCTCGGCGCGGGGGGCGCAGGAGGCACCGTGCTCACCGCGTTCGCCCGAGCGTTCAAGACGCCCGACCTGCGCAAGAAGCTGCTCTTCACGCTGGGCATCATTGTCCTGTTCCGGCTCGGGGCGCACGTCCCGGTTCCCGGAATCGACTACTCGAACGTCCAGCAGTGCATGGACGAGGCCAAGTCTCAGCAGGGGCTCTTCGGCCTGGTCAACATGTTCAGTGGTGGTGCGCTACTGCAGATCACCATCTTTGCGCTAGGGATCATGCCGTACATCACGGCGAGCATCATCCTTCAGTTGCTCACGGTGGTGATCCCCCGTCTTGAAGCCCTCAAGAAGGAGGGTCAGTCGGGGCAGGCAAAGATCACGCAGTACACCCGTTATCTGACGGTGGCGCTGGCGATCTTGCAGGGCACCGGCCTGGTGGCCACCGCACGCAGCGGCTCGCTCTTCCAGAACTGCCAGGTCGGCAACGAAATCGTGCCCGACCAGTCGATCTTCGTCACCATCACCATGGTGATCACCATGACCGCCGGCACGGCGGTGGTGATGTGGCTCGGTGAGCTCATCACCGACCGCGGCATCGGCAACGGCATGTCCATCCTGATGTTCATCTCCATCGCGGCCGGCTTCCCCGGCGCGCTGTGGGCGATCCGTCAGCAGGGCAAGATCATGGACGGCTGGCTGGAGTTCAGCCTCGTCATCGTCTGTGGTCTGGCGATGGTGGCCCTGGTGGTCTTCGTGGAGCAGGCACAGCGCCGCATCCCGGTCCAGTACGCGAAGCGCATGATCGGCCGCCGTTCGTACGGCGGGACCTCGACCTACATCCCGCTCAAGGTGAACCAGGCGGGTGTGATCCCGGTCATCTTCGCCTCGTCGCTGCTCTACATCCCGGCGCTCATCGCCCAGTTCAGCGGCTCCGACGCGGAGTGGGCCGTCTGGATCGAGAACAACTTCGTGACCGGTGACCACCCGGTTTACATCGTCACGTACTTCCTGCTGATCGTCTTCTTCGCCTTCTTCTACGTCGCCATCTCCTTCAACCCCGAAGAAGTTGCCGACAACATGAAGAAGTATGGTGGGTTCATCCCGGGTATCCGGGCTGGTCGTCCCACTGCGGAGTACTTGAGCTACGTGCTGAACCGCATCACGTGGCCCGGCTCGCTGTACCTGGGCCTGATCGCTCTGGTGCCAACGGTGGCGCTGGTGACGCTCAACGCCAATCAGAACTTCCCGTTCGGTGGTACCAGCATCCTCATCATCGTGGGTGTTGGTCTGGAGACGGTGAAGCAGATCGAGAGCCAGCTTCAGCAGCGACACTACGAAGGGTTCCTCCGCTGATGCGAATCGTCCTCGTCGGGCCTCCCGGGGCGGGCAAGGGAACGCAGGCCGCGTACCTCGCCAAGAACTTGTCAATCCCGCACATTTCCACGGGTGACCTTTTCCGCGCGAACATCAGTCAGGGCACGCCCCTGGGCCAGCAGGCCCAGGAGTACATGAAGGCCGGACAACTGGTGCCGGACGAGGTCACGGTGGGCATGGCCAAGGACCGGATGGCCCAGCCCGATGCCGAGGGCGGCTTCCTGCTCGACGGCTTCCCGCGCAACCTCCATCAGGCCCAGGTGCTCGACCAGATCCTGACCGCGGACGGGCTGCGCCTGGACGCGGTGCTGGACCTGGAGGTCCCCGAGGACGAGGTCGTGAAGCGGATCGCCGGGCGGCGTACCTGCCGCACGGACTCCAGCCACACCTTCCACGTGGAGTACAGCAAGCCGAAGGTCCCGGACGTCTGTGACGTCTGCGGCGGCGAGCTGTACCAGCGCGAGGACGACAGTGAGGAAACGGTCCGCAAGCGGCTGGAGGTCTACCACAGCGAGACCGAGCCGATCATCGACTTCTACAAGGCCCAGGGCCTGGTCGTGACGATCTCGGCGCTCGGCAAGGTGGCCGAGGTCACCCAGCGGGCCATGGACGCGCTGCTCCAGCAGTCCGAGCGGACCGCGACGACGGACGGCCGGACCGTACCGGGTCCGTGAGTCCAGACCACCGCCGGCCCGATGGGGCGGGTGCGGCGGTGCGGTAACGGCGCGTGCGGCCGTGGTGCTCCCAGCGAGCGCCACGGCCGTACTGTTGTGTGTAGGTATCACAGAAGGCGGAAGGCGACCCATGTTGGAGATCAAGACCCCGGAGCAGATCGCGAAGATGCGGGCGGCGGGGCTGGTCGTGGCGCGCATCCACGAGGCCTGCCGGGCGGCTGCCGTCGTGGGCGCCACCACCAAGGACCTGGATGACGCCGCCCGCAAGGTGATCGCCGAGGCCGGGGCCAAGTCCAACTTCCTGGGGTACGGCGGCTTCCCCGCGACGATCTGCACCTCGGTGAACGACGTGGTGGTGCACGGCATCCCGGACGCGGAGACCGTGCTGAAGGACGGCGACATCATCTCCATCGACGCCGGTGCCATCGTGGACGGCTGGCACGGGGACGCCGCGTTCACCGCCTTCGTCGGTGAGGGGCACGCGCCGGAGCTGCACGAGCTGAGCCGGGTCACCGAGGAGTCGATGTGGGCCGGCCTGGCGGCGGTCCGCAAGGGGCACCGGCTGGTGGACGTCTCGCGGGCCATCGAGCAGTACATCCGCCGGCAGCCGCGGCCGGCCTCCGGCAAGTACGGGATCATCGAGGACTACGGCGGCCACGGCATCGGCAGCGAGATGCACATGGACCCGCACCTGCTGAACTACGTCTCCCGCAAGCGGGGCAAGGGCCCGAAGCTGGTGCCAGGACTGTGTCTGGCGATCGAGCCGATGGTGAGCCTGGGCACGGCCCGTACCCATGTGCTGGCGGACGACTGGACGGTCAAGACGGACGACGGTTCCTGGTCGTGCCACTGGGAGCACTCGGTGGCGCTGACCGAGGAGGGCCCGCTGGTGCTGACCGCGGTGGACGGCGGCCGGGCGAAGCTGGCCGAGTACGGCGTGACGGCGGCGCCCGACCCGCTGGCCGCGGGCTGAGCGAGGCCGGGCCTGCCCCGATTTGGCCGGTCCGTACGCCGCTGAGCGGCACCTTGCTTAATGATCTCCGCGTACGGGCAGAAGACCTGGATTCGTCTTTCGGGTACCGCTGACGTAGACTGATGCGTCGGCTCTCGTATATCCGCGCGCCCGCATGTCAGCTCGTTCTGAGCGACGCTGCGAGCGCGTGTCCGTGCCGAGAGTTGATCAAGGTAGCCGATTCGAAGGGCGAAGCGTGGCCAAGAAGCAAGGTGCCATCGAAATCGAGGGCACCGTGATCGAGTCCCTGCCGAACGCCATGTTCAAGGTGGAGCTCCAGAACGGTCACCAGGTCCTCGCGCACATCAGCGGCAAGATGCGCATGCACTACATCCGCATCCTCCCTGACGACCGGGTCGTGGTGGAGCTCTCTCCCTACGACCTGACGCGCGGACGCATCGTCTACCGCTACAAGTAGATCTCGCCGCCGTCCCGCTCCCGTGGGGCGATGGCACGACCCGGAGAACCTCACCCATGAAGGTCAAGCCGAGCGTCAAGAAGATCTGCGACAAGTGCAAGGTGATCCGCCGTCACGGCCGGGTCATGGTCATCTGCGACAACCTGCGCCACAAGCAGCGCCAGGGCTGACGCACGACCCCGCACCTCGCAGTACCTTCGCGCGACGCGAGCAATACGTACATACGCAGTCACCCGTCCGCAGCTGATGCGGATGACACCCCCGGCGGAGGCCGGGGACCCGGCAGGGCCCTCCGCGGAGGGCGGTCGGGAGAGGTGCTGCGGAAGACCTCCGTCTATCACCTGGAGCCAGATTCATGGCACGCCTCGCAGGCGTTGACCTCCCGCGCGACAAGCGCGTGGAGGTTGCCCTCACCTACGTCTTCGGCATCGGTCGCACCCGTGCCCAGGAGACCCTGAAGAACACCGGCGTCAACCCGGACACCCGCGTTCGCGACCTGGCCGAAGAGGACCTGGTCAAGATCCGCGAGTACGTGGACGCCAACCTCAAGACCGAGGGTGACCTCCGTCGTGAGATCCAGGCCGACATCCGCCGCAAGGTCGAGATCGGTTGTTACCAGGGTCTGCGTCACCGTCGTGGCCTGCCGGTCCACGGTCAGCGCACGAGCACCAACGCCCGCACCCGCAAGGGCCCGCGTCGCGCCATCGCCGGCAAGAAGAAGCCGGGCAAGAAGTAGTCCGCACCGGACGCGCCGCGGATCGGGGGCCCGCCCCCGACCGCGAACAGTTCGCGGTCCGAGCTGTAGGACCGACCACCTCCACGGGAGTTCATCAGAATGCCTCCGAAGAGCCGTACGGCGGGCGCCAAGAAGGTGCGCCGCAAGGAGAAGAAGAACGTCGCCCACGGGCACGCTCACATCAAGAGCACGTTCAACAACACGATCGTCTCGATCACCGACCCCACGGGCAACGTGATCTCTTGGGCCTCTGCCGGCCACGTCGGCTTCAAGGGCTCGCGCAAGTCCACCCCGTTCGCCGCGCAGATGGCCGCCGAGTCGGCCGCGCGTCGCGCGCAGGAGCACGGCATGCGCAAGGTCGACGTCTTCGTCAAGGGTCCGGGCTCCGGCCGTGAGACCGCGATCCGCTCGCTCCAGGCCACCGGCCTTGAGGTCGGCTCGATCCAGGACGTCACCCCGACCCCGCACAACGGCTGCCGCCCCCCGAAGCGTCGCCGGGTCTGATCGACCGCGGGAACGGCCTGCCCGCGCGCCAGGTGCTCGGCGCCCGGCGCGGGAGCAGTTGATCATCGAGCCCTACGGGGCGTAGTGCACCTGCACTACGGGCCGTAGTCGCTCCGGGTCACGGGCGGTACGCCGCACCGGTTCGCCGGTGTCGTGGCGTGCCGCCCGTACCCTTGCAGTATCCGTCGGCATCAAATAGTGGGTGCCGGAGACTGGAGGCAACACCTCATGCTGATCGCTCAGCGTCCTTCGTTGACCGAAGAGGTCGTCGACGAGTACCGCTCCCGGTTCGTGATCGAGCCGCTGGAGCCGGGCTTCGGCTACACCCTCGGCAACTCCCTGCGGCGTACGCTCCTCTCCTCGATCCCCGGTGCGGCGGTCACGTCCATCCGGATCGACGGGGTCCTGCACGAGTTCACCACCGTGCCGGGCGTCAAGGAGGACGTCACCGACCTCATCCTCAACATCAAGCAGCTCGTCGTCTCCTCCGAGCACGACGAGCCGGTCGTGATGTACCTGCGCAAGCAGGGCCCCGGCCTGGTCACCGCCGCGGACATCGCGCCGCCGGCCGGTGTCGAGGTGCACAACCCCGACCTGGTCCTGGCCACCCTGAACGGCAAGGGCAAGCTGGAGATGGAGCTGACCGTCGAGCGCGGTCGCGGCTACGTCTCCGCGGTGCAGAACAAGCAGGTCGGCCAGGAGATCGGCCGCATCCCGGTCGACTCGATCTACTCGCCGGTCCTCAAGGTCACCTACAAGGTCGAGGCGACCCGTGTCGAGCAGCGCACCGACTTCGACAAGCTGATCGTCGACGTCGAGACCAAGCAGGCCATGCGCCCGCGGGACGCCATGGCCTCGGCCGGCAAGACCCTGGTCGAGCTGTTCGGTCTGGCCCGTGAGCTCAACGTCGACGCCGAGGGCATCGACATGGGCCCGTCCCCGACGGACGCCGCGCTCGCCGCCGATCTGGCGCTGCCGATCGAGGAGCTGGAGCTCACGGTCCGCTCGTACAACTGCCTCAAGCGTGAGGGCATCCACTCGGTGGGCGAGCTGGTGGCCCGCTCCGAGGCGGACCTGCTCGACATCCGCAACTTCGGCGCCAAGTCGATCGACGAGGTCAAGGCGAAGCTGGCCGGCATGGGCCTGGCCCTCAAGGACAGCCCGCCCGGATTCGACCCGACCGCCGCCGCCGACGCCTTCGGCGCCGACGACGACGCGGACGCGGGTTTCGTGGAGACCGAGCAGTACTGATCGGTGCCGAACCGGTACTGAACCAGTAGCGAGCGCTCGGGCTCGACGGTTCGACCGTGGTTGCGGACCGGCTGCGGCCGGTCGCGCAGCTTCCCCGCGCCCCTTCGGGGGTGCGGGTCTCCGACGGGTGACCGCCCGCTCGGACACTGACACCGGTACCTCGTACGGCCGGTGCAGATCAGAAGGAGAAACACCATGCCGCGTCCCACCAAGGGTGCCCGTCTGGGCGGCAGCGCCGCGCACGAGAAGCTGCTCCTCGCGAACCTCGCGACGGCGCTGTTCGAGCACGGCCGCATCACCACCACCGAGGCCAAGGCCCGGCGGCTGCGCCCGTACGCGGAGCGCCTGGTCACCAAGGCGAAGAAGGGCGACCTTCACAACCGCCGTCAGGTGCTCCAGGTCATCACGGACAAGAGCGTCGTCCACACGCTCTTCACCGAGATCGGCCCGCGCTACGAGAACCGTCCGGGTGGTTACACCCGGATCACCAAGATCGGTAACCGCCGTGGCGACAACGCGCCCATGGCCGTCATCGAGCTGGTCGAGGCGCTGACCGTGCAGCAGACCGCCGTGGGTGAGGCCGAGGCCGCCACCAAGCGGTCCGCCAAGGACGCCGCGGGCGACCAGGCCGTCGCGGACCTCAAGAAGGACGAGGCCGCGCAGGCCGAGGCCGCCGAGGAGACCGAGGCCAAGGACGCCTGATGACTCGTCCCGCCGTTGGCGGATGAGTGTGGCGATGGCTGACCGACGGGCCCGTTCCAGGATCTCTGGGGCGGGCCCGTTCGGCTTTGAGCAGGGACGTGGCGTGCGAAGGGATCGGGTGTGAGTGACGAGGCGGCCCCGGGGTGGGTGCGGCTGCGGCTTGACCTCAGCTACGACGGCAAGGACTTCTCCGGGTGGGCGCGCCAGGCCGGCGGCCGGCGCACGGTCCAGGCGGAGATCGAGGACGCGCTGCGCACGGTGACGCGTTCGACGCGGACGTACGAGCTGACGGTGGCGGGCCGGACCGACGCCGGGGTGCACGCGCGGGGTCAGGTGGCCCACGTGGACGTGCCGGACGAGGTGTGGGCCGAGCACGAGGAGCGGCTGCTGCGCCGGCTGGCCGGGCGGCTCCCGCACGACGTGCGGATCTGGCGGGTGGCGCCGGCGCCGGCCGGGTTCAACGCCCGCTTCTCGGCCGTCTGGCGGCGGTACGCGTACCGGGTGACCGACCACCCCGGCGGGGTGGACCCGCTGCTGCGCAGGCACGTGCTGTGGCACGACTGGCCGCTGGACGTGGCGGCCATGAACGAGGCGGCCGGGCGGCTCGTCGGCGAGCACGACTTCGCCGCGTACTGCAAGCGGCGCGAGGGCGCCACCACCATCCGGACGCTCCAGCGCTTCGACTGGGAGCGGGGCGCGGACGGGGTGGTCACGGCGACCGTGCGGGCGGACGCGTTCTGCCACAACATGGTGCGCTCGCTGGTGGGCGCGCTGCTCTTCGTGGGCGACGGGCACCGGCCGGCGGACTGGCCGGCGAAGGTGCTGGCCGCTGGCGTACGGGACTCGGCCGTGCACGTGGTGCGCCCGCACGGGCTGACCCTGGAGGAGGTCGGCTACCCGGCCGACGAGCTGCTTGCGGCCCGCAGCCGGGAGGCGCGGAACAAGCGGACGCTGCCGGTCGTGGGCGCGGATGTACCCGGCGGGGGCGGCGGGGGCTGCTGCTGAGAGGGCGGGGCGGGGGCGGTGGGCTCCCGCCCCGCTCGGCTCAGCGCGAGCGCTTCGGGCCGGTCAGGGCGAGGTTGTTGGCCTTGGTGAAGTACGGGCGGACGCCGTCGACCAGCGGGTACAGGTCGGTCTTGTTGCGGTCGAGCACGTCGCCCAGGATGCGGCCGACGCGCAGCGTGGCCGGCGCGCCGGTGCCCGGGCGCAGGCTGACGTCCCAGACCGGGTCGGCGGCCTCCTGGTCCGCCCGGGCCGCGTGCACCTGCGCGTACGAGAAGGTGAAGCGGAACCGGCCGGGGCCGAGCACGGTCACCGGGGAGGTGAGGGGGTCGCCCGTGGTGCGCGGCTTGGCGATGACGCTGGGCGCGTTGCCGCCGGTGCGGGCCAGGTCCGCCGGGTCGGCCAGCGTGGTGCCGTACAGGGTGCAGGTGACGGTCACGCCGGTGGCGTCCGCGTGCACGCTCTCCGCTTCCGCGTGGGCGTCCCGGTACCAGGCGCGCAGCGCGAGGTAGCCGTCCACCGTGGTGTACGGCACCCACCAGGTGAAGGGGGTGCCGGCCGGCGGCTGGGCGGTGAGCAGGCCGCGGCCCTCGGCGTAGGAGCAGCTCAGCCGGCGGCGGGTGCCGTCGCCGCGGACCACGTGCAGGTCCCAGCGGTCCTCGGTGAGCCGCAGCGCCGCCAGGTCCAGCGTCGCGGTCCAGGCGCCGCCCGCGGTGGCCGGTGCCGTGAGCGGTACGCGGTGGTGGTTGCCCTTGGCGCGCTCGGTGAGGGTGAGCGCGAGGCCCTGGCCCTGCACGCCGGGGCCGCTGACGGCGAGCGTGAGGTTGCCGTGGCCGTCGGCCCGGCAGGTGGCGACGGGGCGCAGCGGCGCCTTGCCCATGAGGCCCTTGACGGTCGCCTTGAGGGTGGCGGCGAGCGGCTTGCGGGGGGCGCGCGCGCTGTCGTGGGAGCGGCGGACGGTGGCGGACTGGCCGCGCGCCGCCTGGAGCTCGCCGATGAGCTTCTCGTACGCGGCGGCGATCCGCTCGGGGGCGTACCGCTGGGCGGCGACCTTGGCGGCCCTGCCCATCGCGTGCCTGCGGTCGTCGTCCTCGATGAGGGTGAGCAGGCCCTTGGCGATGGCGTCGGCGTCGCCGCTCTGCACCAGCAGCCCGTCCTCGCCGTTGCTGATGATCTCGCCGGGGCCGTGCGGGCAGTCGGTGGCGACGACCGGGACGCCGCAGTGCATGGCCTCCACGATCGTCATGCCGAAGGACTCCTCGCGGGAGGTCACGGCGGCGATCGAGCCCTTGGCCCACTCGGTCTCGATGGGGGAGTGCGGGCCCATCAGGGTGATGTGGTCGGCGAGGCCGAGCTCGTCGATCTGGGTGCGCAGGGCGGCCTGCTGGGGGCCGCGCCCGTACAGCCGCAGCTTCCACTCCGGGTGTCGGGCCGCGACCGTGGCCCAGGCGGTGACCAGCAGGTCGTACCGCTTGACGGGGATCAGCCGGCCGGCGGCGACGACCAGCTTGGCGTTGCCGTCCGATGGCTCGATGCCGGTGGCCGGTACGCCGTTGGGCAGGCCGACCAGCCGGGTGCTGATGCCGGGCAGCTTGGCGCGGTGGGTGGCGGCGTCGGCCTCGGAGACGGTGGTGTGCGCGTCCAACCGGGCGATCGCCGCGTCGCAGGCGGCGCGCAGGGCGGGCTTGTGCGTCTCGTAGAGCCGGTGTTCCTGGCCGATCCGCAGAAAGCGGCGGCCGGCGTCGCGGCCCAGTTCGGCCAGGTAGATCAGCAGGCCGGGGCGGGTGGCGATGACGACGTCGGCGTCGGTGGAGTCCAGGTAGCCGGCGATGCGCTCGTCGGTGAGCGCGTTGAAGTTCACCGTGCCGTTGGCCTCGGCCGCGGGGATGCGCGGGGTGATCTGCTTGAGCAGCGGGTTGTCCGCGTCACTGACGCGGCTGCTCTTGCGCAGGTCGATCAGCGGCACGATGCGTACGGCGGGGTGCAGCGGGAGGCTGGGTGCCTCCTGCGTCCGCATGAGGGAGACGATCTCCACGTCGTGGTGCTCGGCGAGCGCGCCCGCGAGGTTGAACGTGGAGCGGATCGTGCCGCCGATGCCGTACACGTTGTGCAGCAGAAACGAAATCTTCATGTTGGCTTCACGCAGCACGGGTTGCGCCTGTGGTGCGCTGTCTCCCCTCTGGCCTGACTGCCTCATTAGACGGTTCGGAGGGGCAAAGGTTGCTCTCGGGTGCGGCGATATGGAATGGCCCACAATCTCCGACCGCAAGACAACCTTGTGGCCCCGCTCTCCGTCCGCGCGACCGGGCGCGCTCGCGGCGGGGGCATCGTTGTGGGGCTGAGATCTGGGGCCTGTGGGTTCGGGCGTGCTGGGGCCGCCGGTCGTGCGGGGCGGCGCGGTGCGGGCCGACCGCGCCTGGCGGGCGGTCGGCCGGTGGGCGGCGGGTGCGGTCAGTCGGTGGTGGCGGCGGCCGACGCCTGGGTGGTGGCCCGCTGCATGATGCGGTCGAAGGCGTGGCCGGCGACGTCCAGGCCGGCCTGGCGGACCTTGGTGTCGCTGGTGGGCACCGGGCTGCCGTCGGTGTGGCCGGCGGTGGTGAAGTAGCCGTAGCGGCCGATGGCGTTGCTGGTGGAGCGGCAGGCCGTGTTGGCGCAGAACCGGTCCACGCCGGCGCCGGGCAGCGTCGCGAGGAAGGGACCGGCGGCCTCCTTGGCCCGCTCCGCCGCGGCCTTGGTGTCGAAGACCGCGACGCCGACGGTGACCGCGATGCCGTCCCTGGTGTACGTGGCCCGTACCACCTGGCGGCAGCCGTTGCCGGTGAGCGCCGGGTGCAGTGCCTTCTGTGCCACCGAGCCGCAGTCCTTGGTGCTGGTGACGGCGCCCTTGGTGTAGCTGCGCCCGCTGATCACCGCCTGGTCGCCGGGGAACAGGCCGGCCGCGGTGATCGGCGCGGTGTCCTTCTTGCCGTCGGCGATGACCTCCAGCGGGGAGATCGGCGCGGGCGGGTCGACGTCGGAGAACGTGGGCTCGGGCACGGCCGACTCGCTGGGCAACTGGGCCGGGCTCGGCAGCCGGGTCGCGTTCTTGTCGCCGCCGCCGTCGTCGCTGACGATCACGGCCGTGGCGACGATCGCGGCGATGGCCGCGGCGGCCACCGCCCCGCCGCCGAAGAGCAGCCACTTGCGGCGCCGGTCACGGGCCGCGGTGTCGGCGAGGGCCGACCAGTCCGGCGTCTGAGATCCCCCGGGCCCGTACGGCCCCCCTTGCCCAAAGCTCATGCCGCGCATCCTATGGGCACCGCGCGGGGCCCCACCCGGGGCGCGGGGGCGGGCCCGGGGCGCCCGGCGGCCGGGGCGGAAAACGGTTGGCCGGCGACGGGCCGCGGCGGCGAGACTGGTCGCATGGGACACGTCGAGGGCGCACATCTGGAGTACTACCTACCGGATGGGCGGGTGCTGTTCGGCGACGTCTCCTTCCGGGTCGCCGAGGGCGCGGCGGTCGCCCTGGTCGGGGCGAACGGTGCGGGCAAGACGACCCTGCTGCGCATGATCGCCGGCGAGCTCAAGCCGCACGGCGGGAGCCTGACCGTCAGCGGCGGGCTGGGCGTCATGTCGCAGTTCGTCGGTTCGGTGCGGGACGAGAGCACCGTGCGTGACCTGCTGGTCTCGGTGTCCCAGCCGCGGTTGCAGGAGGCCGCGAAGGCGGTCGACGCGGCCGAGCACGCGGTGATGACCGTGGACGACGAGGCCGCCCAGATGGCGTACGCGCAGGCGCTGAGCGACTGGGCCGAGGCGCGCGGGTACGAGGCGGAGACGCTCTGGGACATGTGCACGATGGCCGCGCTCGGCACGCCGTACGAGCGGGCCCAGTGGCGGCAGGTGCGCACGCTCAGCGGCGGCGAGCAGAAGCGGCTGGTGCTCGAAGCGCTGCTGCGCGGCCCCGACGCGGTGCTGCTGCTCGACGAGCCGGACAACTACCTGGACGTGCCGGGCAAGCGCTGGCTGGAGGAGAAGCTGCTGGAGACGTCCAAGACGGTGCTGTTCGTCAGCCACGACCGGGAGCTCCTGGCCCGCTCCGCGCAGAAGATCATCAGCGTCGAGCCCGGCCCGGCCGGCAGCGACGTGTGGGTGCACGGCGGCGGCTTCGCCACGTACCACGCGGCGCGCAAGGAGCGGTTCGCGCGCTTCGAGGAGCTGCGCAGGCGCTGGGACGAGGAGCACGCGAAGCTGCGCCGGCTGATGCTCATGTTCAAGCAGAAGGCGGCGTACAACGCGGACATGGCCTCGCGCTACCAGGCCGCGCAGACCCGGCTGCGGAAGTTCGAGGAGGCCGGGCCGCCGCAGGAGCCGCCGCGCGAGCAGGACATCCGGATGCGGCTGCGCGGCGGGCGCACCGGGGTGCGGGCGATCACCTGCGGGCAACTGGAGCTGACCGGCCTGATGCGCCCCTTCGACCTGGAGGTCTTCTTCGGCGAGCGGGTCGCGGTGCTGGGCTCCAACGGGTCGGGCAAGTCACACTTCCTGCGCCTGCTGGCCGGTGGAGAGGTGAGCCATACGGGCGCGTGGAAGCTGGGCGCCCGGGTGGTGCCCGGCCATTTCGCGCAGACCCACGCCCATCCGGAGCTGGTGGGCCGCACCCTGGTCGAGATCCTGTGGCAGGAGCACGCCAAGGATCGCGGCGGGGCGATGAGCGTGCTGCGCAGGTACGAGCTGGAGCGCCAGGGCGACCAGCCCTTCGACAAGCTCTCCGGCGGCCAGCAGGCCCGGATGCAGATCCTCCTCCTTGAGCTGGCGGGCGCGACGGCGCTGCTGCTCGACGAGCCGACCGACAACCTGGACCTGGAGAGCGCGGAGGCCCTTCAGGAGGGGCTCGCGGCGTACGAGGGCACGGTGCTCGCGGTCACCCACGACCGCTGGTTCGCCCGCTCCTTCGACCGCTTCCTGGTCTTCGGCGCGGACGGCCGGGTGCGCGAGGTGCCCGAGCCGGTGTGGGACGAGGGGCGGGTGCAGCGGGCGCGGTGAGGCGGCCCGGCGGGGCGGGGCCGGTGGCCCGGTGCGGTGCGGGGGTCGGGCCCGGTGCGGTGCGGGGGTCGGCCGCCTGTTTTGACCCGGCCGGGGGCGGGCCGGTATTCTGCCAGTTCGTTATGCGTATTGGCTTGCTCGATCTCACGTGAGGGGCCCTTACGCCGGTCCACCGGGCCGATGACCAGCGGCGAGCACTCGGGTTGCGTCCCCGATGTGTGGCCAGGGCTGTCGTGATCGTCCGGGTGGCCTTGTCAGGACCCCGTCCCCTTGGTTCTCACGGATCAGGGGCGACCCCATCACTGAAGAAGCGAAGGCTACGACCGTGCGTACGTACAGCCCCAAGCCCGGCGATGTCCAGCGCCAGTGGCACATCATTGACGCGCAGGACGTCGTCCTGGGCCGTCTGGCCACGACGGCCGCGTCCCTCCTGAGGGGCAAGCACAAGCCGGTGTACGCGCCTCACGTTGACACCGGTGACTTCGTCATCATCATCAACGCCGACAAGGTGCACCTGTCCGGCAACAAGCGGACCCAGAAGATGGCGTACCGCCACTCCGGTTACCCGGGTGGTCTGCGCTCCGTCCGCTACGACGAGCTGCTGGCGAAGAACCCCGAGAAGGCCGTCGAGAAGGCCATCAAGGGCATGCTCCCCAAGAACACCCTGGGCCGTCAGATGCTCTCGAAGCTGAAGGTGTACGCGGGTGCCGAGCACCCGCACGGCGCCCAGCAGCCGGTCCCGTTCGAGATCACCCAGGTCGCGCAGTAGTCCCGGCCACCCCCTAAGACGAAAAGAATCTGAGGAGAATCGTGGCCGAGACCACCGCAGAGACCCCCGTCGTCGAAGACGTCGTGGAGACCGAGCTCATCGAGGACGTGCCGGTCGAGGAGTACACCTCCGAGTCCCTCGCGTCCCGCTTCGGTGACCCGCAGCCCGCCGCGGGCCTCGGGCGCCGCAAGAACGCCATCGCCCGCGTCCGCATCGTGCCGGGCTCCGGCAAGTGGAAGATCAACGGTCGCACCCTTGAGGGCTACTTCCCCAACAAGGTGCACCAGCAGGAAGTCAACGAGCCCTTCAAGGTGCTTGAGCTCGAAGGCCGCTACGACGTCATCGCCCGCATCAGCGGCGGCGGCATCTCCGGCCAGGCCGGTGCGCTGCGCCTCGGCGTGGCCCGTGCGCTCAACGAGGCCGACGTGGACAACAACCGCGGCGCGCTGAAGAAGGCCGGGTTCCTCAAGCGTGACGACCGTGCGGTCGAGCGCAAGAAGGCCGGTCTCAAGAAGGCCCGTAAGGCCCCGCAGTACAGCAAGCGCTAATCTCGCGACCGCTTCGCAGCGGTTTGCAGCGAGCCTCGCTGCGCTTACCACGCCCCGGCGGCACCATTCGTGCTGCCGGGGCGTTCGGTTATCGGCGACCAGGGGCGTATACCTGGACGTAAACCCTGGTTCATGTGATGTGATCTCGGAGGACACCAGTGGGACGACTCTTCGGTACGGACGGTGTGCGCGGTGTCGCCAACGCCGATCTGACGGCGGAGCTGGCGCTCGGCCTGTCGGTCGCGGCGGCGCACGTACTCGCCGCGGCGGGCACGTTCGATGGCCATCGCCCGGTGGCAGTGGTCGGGCGTGACCCACGGGCCTCCGGGGAGTTCCTTGAGGCGGCCGTGGTGGCCGGGCTCGCCAGTGCGGGCGTGGACGTGCTGCGGGTCGGCGTGCTGCCGACGCCCGCCATCGCGTACCTGACCGGCTCGCTCGGCGCCGACCTCGGCGTGATGCTGTCGGCCAGCCACAACGCGATGCCCGACAACGGGATCAAGTTCCTCGCGCGCGGCGGCCACAAGCTCGCCGACGAGCTGGAGAACCGCATCGAGGAGACGTACCAGGCACACGCCGCCGGCCAGCCGTGGGACCGGCCGACCGGGGCGGGTGTCGGCCGGGTCACCACGTACGACGAGGGCTTCGACAAGTACGTCGCGCACCTGATCGGGGTGCTGCCGAACCGGCTGGACGGGCTGAAGGTCGTCATCGACGGCGCGCACGGCGCCGCGGCGCGGGTCTCGCCCGAGGCGTTCGCCCGGGCCGGGGCCGAGGTGATCACCATCGGCACCGACCCGGACGGCCTCAACATCAACGACGGGTACGGCTCCACGCACCTGGAGAAGCTGTGTGCCGCGGTCGTCGAGCACGGTGCCGACCTGGGCGTGGCCCACGACGGTGACGCGGACCGCTGCCTGGCGGTGGACGCGACCGGGGCCGAGGTGGACGGCGACCAGATCCTGGCCGTGCTCGCGCTGGCGATGCGGGACGCGGGCGCGCTGCGGCAGGACACCGTGGTGGCCACCGTCATGTCCAACCTGGGCTTCAAGCTGGCGATGGAGCGCGAGGGCGTCGCCCTGGTGCAGACGGCGGTCGGCGACCGGTACGTGCTGGAGGAGATGAAGCGCAGCGGCTTCGCGCTGGGTGGCGAACAGTCGGGCCACGTCATCGTGTTGGACCACGCGACCACCGGCGACGGCACGCTGACCGGTCTGCTGCTGGCGGCCCGGGTCGCGGCCACCGGGCGGTCGCTGGCCGAGCTGGCGGGCGTCATGGAGCGGCTGCCGCAGATCCTCATCAACGTCCCCGACGTCGACAAGTCGCGGGCCGCGACCTCGCCCGAACTGCGCATCGCGATCACCGACGCCGAGCGCGAACTCGGCGCCACCGGGCGGGTGTTGCTCCGCCCGTCGGGTACGGAGCCGCTGGTCCGGGTGATGGTGGAGGCCGCCGACATCGAGCAGGCCCGCACGGTCGCCGGGCGGCTGGCCGATGTGGTGAAGTCGGCGCTCGGGTAGGGGAGTTGGGCCGGACGGGCTGGGGGCTGCTGGGGCGGGGCCCCTTGACCGGCCTCCTTCTCGGCCAGGCCCCGGCGGTTGGGCTTGTGGGCCGGGGCCCGTCGCGCGTGGTCGACCTTAGGGAGCAACCCTGACGTGCGCCCCGTCGTGCGGGGTGTGGTGGGGCGGGGTGGGTCAGGGGCGGTGCCGTCCCTCGGGCGGACGCCCGGGGTCGGTGTGGCTCGGAAGCATGGGCGGCGTCCGCACGAGCCGTTCGGCCCGCTGATTCCGGGAGTCCTGCATGCCGCCGTATGTCCCTGCGCGTCACCACGTCCAAGCCCCCGCCGCCGGCCCTGCGTCTGCCGGGCGGGCGAGTACGAGGTCGGGGCCCGTCCGCACCGGCCTGGCCGCCGCCCTCGTGCTGGGGCTGGTCGCCGCCGTTCCGCTGACCGCGGGCCCCGCCTGGGCGGACGCCGGGCCCGCCGCGTCGCCGGCCGGGTCCGTGCTGGCGGGTGCGCCCGCGGCCGACGCGGCGACGTCCCGGGGCCCCGACACGGCGGCGCTGGCCGAGGCGCTGCGCGGGCTGCCGGACCAGGACGCCACCGCGGCGCTGGTGCGCGTCGGCGGGGACGTCACCTGGCGTGGCACCGCGGGGGTGCACGACCTGCCCAGTGGGCGTCCGGCGCTGGCCGACGCCAGGTTCCGGGCCGGGTCCACGACCAAGGTGGTGACGGCCGCGGTGGTGCTGCAACTCGCCGCCGAGGGGCGGATCGACTTGGACGGGACGGTGCAGCGGTACCTGCCGGGGCTGCTGTCCGACGCCTTCGAGCCGATCACCGTACGGCACCTGCTGACCTTCACCGCCGGGCTCAAGCCGGGCGCCGACCTCGGGCCGACGGACGGCGAGGGGTACGAGAACCGGTTCCAGACGCTCACCCCGGAGGCCGTCGTCGCGGCGTCCGTCGCCGCCGGTCCGTACCGCGGGGAGGGCGAGGGGCCGGGCAGGAAGCAGCGGTACGGCAACATCGGGTACACCGTGCTCGGGATGCTCATCGAGCGGGTCACCGGCGACTCGTACGAACACCAGGCGGCGGTGCGGGTCTTCCGGCCCGCGGGGATGCGGCACTCCTCGTTCCCCGGCGGGCCCGATCCGCGCGTCCACGGCCCGCACAACCGTGGCTACCAGCGGTTGCAGGACGGCCGGGTGGTGGACGCGACGGAGTGGAACGTGTCGGACCGCTGGGCGGCCGGCGACCTGATCTCCACCACCGGTGACCTGGAGCGGCTGGTGCGGGCCCTGTTCCGCGGCAAGCTCGTGCCGCGTCCGCTGCTCCGGCAGGAGATGCTCACGCTGCCGGACGTCGAGGGCGCCCGCTACAGCGCCGGGTTGCAGCGGTTCGAGGGGGCGGACGGGACGGTGGTGTGGGCCAAGGCGGGTGCGCGGCCCGGTTACGCCACGGCTCTCGCGGCCACCGAGGACCTGTCGCGCACCCTCGTCTACTCGGTCAACGCCCTCAACGCGCACGGTGAGTTGAGCCCGGTCGGGGCGCGGATCATCCAGGCGACCTTCCCGGAGCTCGGGTTGCCGGGCGGAGCGCGGAGCGAGCGGTCGGGGCGCTGACCGGCTTGCGCGGGTTGATCTCCGGGTGGCCGGCTGGCCCCTGAGTGGTCGTCTGGGGCGTTGGTGCGGTCGGGGGTTCGGGCGGGCGGCGGCCCGCGGGGTGGGGGCTTGCCCGTGGCGGGTGCGTACCGGCTGGTGAGGGGCGGTCGGGCCGGGCCGGGGCGGGTGGGGATGGGGGAGGGGGACGCGGGGAAGGGGTGTGCGGGGGAACGGTGGGGTGAGGGCAAGGGAAAAAGTTCGTTCCGAACAAACTCTTGACCGTGTCTCGACAAGCAGTATGGTCTAGACCAAGCAGGCGGCGCGGGGCTGCTTCATCGGCCGCCGACGACCCGTGCCCCCACGCCCGGTCGCTGTCTGATACGCCCGCGCCCCGCGCCGTCTGCGTCCAACTCCCCCTGCCTCCACGGCAGCCCCCCACCGAAGGAGTCGACATGCACGGTAAGAAGAGGCTGGCCATCACGCTCGGGGCGGTCGTCGCCCCGCTGCTGGCCGTCTGCCTGCCGGCCAACTCGGCCAGCGCCCACGGCTACATCAACTCGCCGCCGAGCCGTCAGGCCCAGTGCGCGCAGGGCACCGTCTCCTGCGGCGCCATCAAGTACGAGCCGCAGAGCGTCGAAGGCCCGAAGGGCCTGCGGAGTTGCAGTGGTGGCAACGCCGGCTTCGCCGAGCTGGACAACGACAGCAAGGGTTGGAAGTACACCCAGGTCAGCCGCACCACCAGCTTCAACTGGCGGCTGACGGCCCGGCACGCGACCAGCACCTGGGAGTACTACGTCGGCGGCAGCAAGATCGCCCAGTTCAACGACGGTGGCGCCCGTCCCGGAGAGACCGTGACCCACCAGGTCAACTTCGGTGGTCTGTCCGGCAAGCAGAAGGTGCTGGCGATCTGGAACATCGCGGACACGCCCAACGCCTTCTACGCCTGCGTGGACGTCGACATCCGCTGACCGGGGCCGGTTCGGTCCGGCCACGAGCACCGGACGTCGGCGCTCCCCGCCGGCTCCGCCCGCGCCCCGCGGTACGGGGTGCGGGCGGAGCCGGCGGCGTCCCCGGAGCGCCGACGTCCGGCGGTGTGGCCGTCGTGCGGCCGGGCCGTCATGTGGCCGGGCCGTCATGTGGCCGGGCCCTGGCTCCCGGGGCGGCTCGGGCGTCCCGGGAGGGCCGGCGGCTTCGGCGTACCAGTGGCGTCGGTGCGTCGGGCTCCCGGCAGGTCAGCCGATCTTCGGCGGGGCGTCGGCCAGCGCGGTCACCTGGAGCCGGCCCCAGTCCACGACGCGGTCGAAGGAGAGCACCGCGGAGCGGGTCTCGGCGGGCGGGGTGACCTTCAGGCTCGTGGACCGTACGGCGTCCGTGCCGGACTGGGTCCAGGCCAGGTCCGCCCAGGCGGAGTCGCCCGCCTCGACCGTGACGTTGGTCTTGCCCGGGTCCTTGGCGTACCAGGTCGAGCCCCACTCGGTCTTGGTGGTCAGCGGCTTGTGCTGGGTGCCTTCGAGGCCGAGCCCGGGGTAGCCGCGCAGGATGCAGGTGTGGTCGGTGGTGTTCTTGAAGCGCAGGTAGGTGCCCGCGTGGCTCATGCCGTTGCGGACGCCGTCGGGCACGCCGCCCTTGTCGAACGTGACCTTGAGGCCGCTCAACTTGCAGGTCGGCGTGGTGGCCGCGCGCTCTGTCGCCCCTGCGCTGCCGGTGGCGAGTCCGGTCGCTAACACCGTCGCGGCCAGGACGGCGACGCCGGCGGTGGTACGGACGGCGGTCCGTCGTCCGGTGCGGGTCGCGCCGGTGGTCCCGTGCGCGCCGTGGGTGGCGGTCGTGGTGTGCGCGGTGGTCGTGGTGCTGCGCATGATGGGTTCGGCCCCTCCTCGTGCTGGCCCCGGCGTTCTGCGCGGGGTGACGGGTGCGACGCGGTGGCGTCCGCCCGTACTAGAAGTGACCAGATGAGGTCAGCTACGGATGGGTCTCCTTTGAGCCAGGCCCCAAACCCGTGCGCACCGAGAAATTACGGGCCGGTGTGGCCGTTGACTGCCAGGGCGGGGTGGCGTTCCGCAGTTCGGCCCGGGCGCTGTGGGGGTGATCCCGCTGGGTGTGGTGTGCGCGGGGCGCTTTCGGCGTGGCCGGTTAGCGACTTGGGCTGCGCCCCGCGGGCCGGTGTGGGCGGGCGGCTTGGGGTGCGCGGGGGTAGGTAGCGCGCGGTGTGGGGCGCGTCAGGCCCCGGCGTGCGCCTCCATTTGTGCTGCCCCGTAGGCGTGTTGGTGCTGGTGCGGGGGTGTGGCCCGGGGGCGGCGGAACGGTTCCGCCCCCGCGGCTCGACAGCGGGGGTTGCCGGGTGGGTCAGAGCGGTGGCCCGTAGTCCCGGCAGGTGGGTTGGAAGTGCGGGTCGTCGGGGCCGAGCGCGTTGACGACGTGCTGGATGGCCGGGCCGTCCACGAACATCCCCACGTGGCCGACGGGATCGGCCGGGCACTGGTCCTGGATCGTCACGTTGCGGACCGCGTCGCCGCGGAGGAAGGCGTTCGCGTACGGGGTGACGACCGCGTCCTTGGTGGTCTGGAGCACCACGTAGCGCACGCCGGGCGCGGTGTCGCCGTCGGCGTACAGGTCCTGCTGGAAACGGGAGTTGACTTCCTGCTGGCGGAGCGCGGGCAGGCCGACGAAGTCGAACAGGTCGTTGACGAAGCCGAGCACGCCGAGCGCCTCGCCGAGGTGGGTGAGGCCGGAGAGCGTGGTGCCGTGGTTGCTCGGCGAGAGGGCGACCAGGGTGTGCACCTTGGCCGCGCCGTGCAGCCGCTTGAGGTAGTAGTGCGGCATCATGCCGCCCTGCGAGTGGCCGACCAGGTTGACCTTCCGGGCGCCCGTCGCGGCCAGCACCCGGTCCACGAAGGCGCTCAACTGTCCGGCCGACGCGCGGATGTCGCCGAGACCGCCGATGCGGCCGAGCGAGAGGTGGTTCATGCCGTAGTTGAGGGCGAAGACGCAGTGGCCGGCGTTGGCCAGGGTGGGGGCCAGTCGCGTCCAGTTGGCGCCCAGGTTGACGCCGGTGGCGTGCACCAGGACGACCGGGTACGGGCGCTCCGCGCTCGGCCTGCACCGCCAGTCGTTGGCCCCCGCCACGGCCCCCGGGCTGACCAGGAAGTTCCGCACGGCTTCGGGAAGCCCGCCGACCGGGTACGCGGCGGCTGTGCGCGATGCGGGCGACGTGCGCGAGGCAGGCGATGCGGGCCGGTTGGGGTGGGGTGGGTGGCCGTTGTGGGTGGCTGGGTTGGGCTCGTTGGCCGCGTTGGGTTGGTTGGCTCGGCCGGGTTGGTCGGGCTGGCTGGGTTGGTTGGGTTCGTTGGGTTGGTTGGGTTCGTTGGGTTGGTCGGTTCGGTTGGGCTGGCCAGGCTGGCTGGGTTGGTCGGCCCGGCTGGGCTGGCCGGGTTGGCCGGGTTGGCTGTGTTGTGGGGGTGTGGCGTGGGCCGGGGTGGCGGTGATCGCTGCCGTGGTGGCCAGGCAGAGCGCCGTACCGATCGCTACGGCCGAGCGCCGTGCCGCGCGGAGTGCGGTGCGCCGGCGGGGCTTCTCCATGGGGGCTCCTGGGTGGGGTCCGGGGCCGGGGTGGTGGCGGGGCCGGCAGGGGTTACCCGTGCGTGTTACTGGCGTGTGTTACTAGACGGTAAGAGTGGGTCGAGTACATGACAAGACTCGTGCGCGGGGCGAATCGCGGGCCGGCCGCGCCGTGTCTGCGCCGGTCGGGCGCCCGGAAGCGGGAGAGTCGGGGGAGGCGGCGATCCACCACCCCACCACCTGCCACCTCACCCCGCGCCGTCCACCTGGGCGCGGCCGACCACCCACCACGAGGGGAACGCCATGCGCGACGACGACCGACCGGCGGGGGCGACGGGGCCGGGGGAAGCCGGGGGCACCCGGAATTCGCCGGGCGCGGGGCCCGCAGGGCCGCCCGGGGCGAGGGGAGCGGCCGGGGCGGAGAGGGACGCAAGGCCGGCGACGGACGCAGGTCCGGCGGGGGACGCAAGCCCGGCGGGGGACGGCAGGACGGCGGGGGACGGCAGGGCGGCGCGGGATGCCGGCGCGGCTGCTGCCGATGGGGCGGCGGAAGCCGCGCCGGGAGCGGAAGCGGCGCGGACGGCGAAGGCTGCCGAAGCCGCGCCCACCGCGCCGGAGGCGGGCCTGAACTGCCTGGTCACCGGGGCCAGCGGGTACATCGGTGGGCGGCTGGTACCGGAGCTGTTGGCGGCCGGGCACCGGGTGCGGTGCGTGGGGCGCTCGCCCGAGAAGCTGCGGGCCCACCCGTGGGCGGACCGGGTGGAGATCGTCGAAGGGGACGTACGGGACCCGGTGGCGATGGCCGACGCGCTGCGCGGCATGGATGTGGCGTACTACCTGGTGCACGCGCTCGGCACCGGGCGGGACTTCGAGGCGAGCGACCGCCGCGCGGCCCGTACCGTCGCCGACCAGGCAGCCGCCGCCGGCCTGCGCCGCCTGGTCTACCTGGGCGGGCTCACCCCCGAGGGCGTACCGCCCGAACAGCTCTCGCCGCACCTGCGCTCGCGGGCCGAGGTGGGCGAGATCCTGCTCGCCTCCGGGGTGCCGACGGCCGTGCTGCGCGCCGCTGTGATCATCGGTTCCGGCTCGGCCTCGTTCGAGATGCTGCGCTACCTCACCGAGCGGCTGCCGATCATGATCACGCCGAGTTGGGTGCGGACCAGGATCCAGCCGATCGCCGTCCGCGACGTGCTGCGCTACCTGGTGGGGTGCGCGGCGCTGCCGGCCGGCGTGAACCGCACCTTCGACATCGGCGGGCCCGAGGTGCTGACGTACGCGGCGATGATGCACCGGTACGCGCGCGTGGCCGGTCTGCCGCGGCGGCTGATCCTGCCGGTGCCGCTGCTCACGCCGCGGCTGTCCAGCTACTGGGTGGGGCTCGTGACGCCGGTGCCGCACGCCATCGCGGCGCCGTTGGCCGCGTCGCTGCGGTACGAGGTGGTCTGCCGGGAGCACGACATCGCGCGGTACGTGCCGGACGGGCCGCGGCAGCCGCTGCCCTTCGCGGACGCGCTGCGGCTCGCGCTGCGCAAGGTGCAGGACGCGCAGGTGGCCACCCGCTGGTCGTCGGCCGCGCTGCCCGGCGCGCCGAGCGACCCGCTGCCCACCGACCCGGACTGGGCCGGCGGCAGCCTCTACACCGACCGCCGCGAGCGCACCGTCGACGCGTCGCAGGCCGCGCTGTGGCGGGTGGTGGAGGGCATCGGCGGCGAGCACGGCTGGTACTCCTTCCCGCTGGCCTGGGCGGTGCGCGGCTGGCTCGACCGGCTGGTCGGCGGGGCCGGGCTGCGCCGCGGCCGGCGCGACGCCGAGCACCTGCGGGTGGGGGACGCGCTCGACTTCTGGCGGGTGGAGGCGATCGAACCCGGCCGGCTGCTGCGGCTGCGGGCCGAGATGCGGCTGCCCGGGCTCGCCTGGCTTGAGATGCGCGTCGACCAGGAACCGGAGACCGGCCGCACCCGCTACCGGCAGCGCGCCATCTACCACCCGCGCGGGCTGCTCGGCCACGCCTACTGGTGGGCCGTCGCGCCCTTCCACGCCCTCGTCTTCGGCGGCATGGCCCGCAACATCGCCGGCGCGGCGGCCCGCGAGGCGCCACGGGGGCCGGCGGAGCCGGCGGACCGGGCGCGTTGAGGGCCCCCGCGCACCTAGCCATGCCCCCGCGCACCCAACTGCCCCACCAGGAGTGAGCCGATGCAGGTTTCCGTCGTGCTGTTCACCGCCGACCTACGGGTGCACGACCATCCGCCGCTGCGGGCCGCGCTGGCTGCGGCCGGGCAGGTGGTGCCGCTGTTCGTACGCGACAGGGCCATCGCGGCGGCCGGTTTCGCCGCGCCCAACCGGGAGGCGTTCCTGCGGGACTGCCTGACCGACCTCGACGCCGAACTGCGGGCCCGCGGCGGCCGGCTGGTGGTCAGGTCGGGCGACGTGGTGGCGCAGACGTGCCGGGTCGCCGCGCAGGCGGGCGCGGGCGAGGTGCACCTCGCGGCCGGGGTGAGCGACTACGCGCAGCGCCGCGAGGAGCGGCTGCGGGCGGCGCTTGAGCGGGACGGGCGGCGGCTGCGGGTGCACGACGCGGTGCTCACCGCGGTGCCGCCCGGCGCGGTGACCCCGAGCGGCGGCCGGGACCACTTCGCCGTCTTCACCCCGTACTTCCGCGCCTGGTCCCGGCAGTCGCTGCGCGATCCGCTGCCGGCCCCGCGCGCGGTACGGGTGCCCGACGGGCTCGGCTCCGACCCGATTCCGGCCAGGGACCGGGTGCGCGGCCTGTCGCCCGGGCTCGCGGCCGGTGGCGAACGGGCCGGCCGGCGGCGCCTGACGAACTGGCGGCGGTCCGGCCTCGCGGCGTACGCGAGCGGCCACGACGACCTGCCGGGCGACGCGACCTCGCGCCTCTCGCCGCACCTGCACTTCGGCACGGTGTCGCCGATCGAGCTCATCGCCAGGGCCCGCAGCGCCGGCGGGGCGGGCGCCGAGGACTTCGTGCGGCAACTGTGCTGGCGCGACTTCCACCACCAGGTGCTGGCCGCCAGGCCGCGGTGTTCGCGGGACGACTACCGGCCGCGCGAGGACCACTGGCGCGACGCGGACACCGCGGGCGAGGAGATCGCGGCCTGGCGGGCGGGGCGCACCGGCTATCCGGTGGTGGACGCGGCGATGCGGCAACTCGCGTACGAGGGGTGGATGCACAACCGCGGTCGGCTGCTCGCCGCGAGCTTCCTCACCAAGACGCTGTACGTGGACTGGCGCATCGGCGCCCGGCACTTCCTCGACCTGCTGGTCGACGGGGACGTGGCCAACAATCAGCTCAACTGGCAGTGGGTGGCCGGGACCGGCACCGACACCCGGCCCGGTCGGGTGCTGAATCCGGTGCGGCAGGGGCGCAGGTTCGACCCGGACGGCCGGTACGTACGCCGCTGGCTGCCCGAACTCGCCGATCTCTCCGGCCCCGCCGTGCACGAGCCGTGGAAGCTGCCCGCGGCCGAGCGCGCCCGCTACGACTACCCGGAGCCGATCGTGGACCTCGCGGCCGCGAGCGCTTCCAGCGGGGGCGTGGTGGGGGTGGGAGCGGGGGGTGACGGGGTGGTTGGTGGGAGGGGCCGGCGCATCTGGCTGACGCGGCTGTGGGGTGGCTGACCTGCGCGGTTGGCGTGGCCGCGGGGTGGCTGGGCTACGCGGCGGGTGGGGCGGCGGGGGCGGTCGGGCGGGCTGTCGGCGGTCGATTGTCAGTGGCTGGGGTTAGCGTTCTCGCGGTGGCTGCCGTGATCACTGGCCGCCCGGCTGCCTGACCTGCCCGACCTGCCCGTTCCGCCGAAGGAGCGCCCCGTGAGCGTACGTCGCGTCGTCCCCAACCTCTCGTCCGACGCCCTGCCCGAGAGCCGGGAGTTCTACGGCATGTTGGGGTTCGAGGAGGTCATGAACCACGGCTGGATCATGACGCTCGCCTCGCCCACCCAGCCGACGGCCCAGGTCAGCGTGGTGACCGCGGACCTGACCGGCCCGGTCAACCCCGATCTGAGCGTGGAGGTGGACGACGTGGACGCGGTCTACGCGGCGGTGCTGCGCAGCGGGGCGCAGATCGTCCACCCCCTCCAGGACGAGGAGTGGGGCGTCCGCCGCTTCTTCGTCCGCGACCCGAACGGGAAGGTGGTCAACGTGCTCGGCCACCGGTGAGCCGTAGCGGGTTGCGGGGGTTCGTGAGCGGTTGCCCGAACTACCCTGCTGAGGCTGGGGGTCGGGGGATCGGGAAACAACGGGGGAGCGCGGGCGATGGACAACACGGTAGAGCTGGTCAGTGACGCCGACGGGCTGGGGATCATCGGGGGCAGGCGGGACGTCGAGCGCTTCCTCGCCTCCCACGGCCTGCTGTCGCTGTCGGAAGACCTTGAGCTGCACCGGCTCGGGCCGCTGCTGCACACGGGGGCCGGGCTGGCACAGGTGGGCGCGGAGGTCGCCGCCCATTCGAGCCGCTGGCTGAAGCTGACGGAGGAGTCGGCCCAACTCGTCAAGGAGCTCGGGCTGATGGAGACCAAGACGGAAGGCGTCAGTTACGCGATGCTCGGGACGCCGGGCAACGTCACCGCCTGGCTCAAGGTCGCGCAGGGGGCCGGCACGTTCCTGACCAACCCGGCGGTGCTGTCGGGCGTGGCGGGGCTGCTGACGCAGGCCGGGATGCGGCACGAGATGGGGGAGCTGAAGAAGTACCTCGCGACGATCGACAAGAAGGTCGACGAGGTGCTCCGCAATCAGAAGAACGCGGACGTGCAGAGGCTGATCGGGGCGTGGATCGACATCGAGTCCGCCCTGGCCCTCCGCCGCGAGATGCAGCGCGTGGACCCGACGAACTGGTCCACGGTGCAGGGCAGGACGCAGACGATCAGCGACGCGACGGCCGGGGCGCTGTTGCGGCTCAACGACCTGGCCAAGGAGGTGGAGGCCGCGCGCAAGGTCGGTGAAACCGCCCGGGTGGCCGCGCGGGCGGGAGGCGAGATACCCGAACTGCTGGCCGTCCTGGCGCACTGCTTCGAACTTCAGGACGCGCTCGACGTCCTGCGGCTCGACCGGGTCCGCGAGGAGTCGCCGGCCGACCTGGACGCCTACCGCCTCGCACTGCGGACCGACCGGCAGCAGCGCCGCGAGCGGGTCTCGCGAGAACTCGGCCACCTGATGGAGCGCCTCGACGCGGTGGCGGCCACCGCCGACGCGCGCGTACTGCTGCACGCGTCATCGGCCCGGACCGTGGTGGACACGGTCAACCGGATCGGCACGGCCGTCGAGAACTTCCGTGCCCCGCTGGGCATCGAGGGCGGACGCGACGCGCTGGCCACCACCCGCTGGCGGGACGCGGCCCGCAGCGCCGACCAGTTGAAGAACGCAGCGTTGGAGGTGGGCAGCAGCCCCGCCGTCGGGGTGGTCGTGACGGGCCTGGGCGTGGGGGTCGCGGCGGTGGTGAAGAACGCGAAGAAGCCGGGGTGAGGGGGCGCTGGCGCGCGGCTTGTGGGTGGGGGTGTGGGGTGCGCGCGCAGCGCTGTGGTCCTGCGGGTGGGGGCGGGTGGCTGCGCGCGGGTACGCGCGCGTGGCCGCGTAGCCCGCGCGGGCGTCCGGGGCCGCTACGCCAGGTGTGGGCTGACCAGGGCGGTCATGCCCTCGATGAGGGGGGTGGGGTCGAGGTCCGGATCGAGCGTGCGCTGAAGGAGGAAGCCGTCGATCGCCGCGGTGAGGGTCACCGCTGCGGTGAGCGGTCTGGCGACCCCGTGTTCGGCGAACCAGTCGTGTAGCCACTGCCGGAGCTGGGCCAGCGAAGCGGCGATCTCGCTCCGCAGTTGCTCGTCCCTGCCTGCGGCAACGAGGGACTCGTACAGCAGCAGGAGTTCCGGATCGCGTGAGTCGGTGGCGCACAGCCGGCGGAGCAGCATGTCGACGGCTGCCGGCGGGTCCGGCTGGGCCAGGGCGTCGCCGATCCGGTCGAGGAAGAACAGCCGGATTCTGCTCACCGCGGCGATGCGTCGGAGCTCGCCGATACTGCCCACGTGGTAGTGGATCACGCCGGTGTTCACACCCGCGCGTTCCGCGACGCGCCTGCTGGTCACGCCGCCCCAGCCCACTTCGGGGATGAGGCTGGCAGCGGCCTCGATGATCTTCTCCCGGGTGCTCGCTCGGGGCGGGCTGAGGTCGTTCACAGGCGCATTCCTTGGATCGCGAGCACGGCACCGACGCCGGCCGAGGCTAGCGCAAGGGCTTCGAGAACGAGCAGTTGCACCGGCAGCGGGTCGCGCACGACGGGGAAGACCGCGCCGAGGTCGGCCGCGAAGACCACGACGTAGCCAAGGCTCAGGACCAGCGCCGCTGCGAACGTCCAGTGTTGGTCCGCCATGGCGAACCCGGCCACGACGAAGCTGGCGAGCCCGAGCGAGGTGAGGCAGACGTTGAACCCGTTGAACTGCCAGCGGGGGAGCGCCGAGAAGTCCCTCGTGTCGATGAGCTTCCCCGGCACCATGGGGATCAGCAGCAGCGCCTCCCAGACCAGGAACGCACCGGTCAGGGTCGTCAGCAGGGAGTGGTCCATCACGCTCTCCAGGGATGTCGCGGTCTACCGGCCTGTTCTATTTGGACGATAGTCCTGGACGGTCGTCCAAATCAAGTGAAGGGGGTGCCGCCGGATCCGGTTGGACCTGGGGGGAGGGAGGCCGCCCTGGTCGTGGCCGGGTGGTGGTGGGCGGCTGCGGTGAGGGAGGGGGATCGCCGGTTGGGCCGTGGCCGTGGGCCGTGGAGCGCAGGCCGTGGGGTGTGGGTCGCGGCGTGGGGTGCGGCCG
>NZ_JBLIWA010000008.1:98942-175915 GCF_047525675.1 Streptomyces sp. 796.1
CCCCCCCCCCCCCCCGACCGCCGGCCTGCGCTCGGCGGTGGCCCGCGCTCTGCGACGGGTGCGCCGCGTGGGCTCTGCCCAGTACGGCGGTTGCGCCGTGTCGACCGGTCCCCTACGGCGGTTGCGCCCCGCGGGCCCGGCCCCGTGCGGCCGTTACGTGGCGTGGAGCCGAGCCCCCTGGGTGGCCGGGTCGCCTGGGTTCCGCCTCGTGCCGCGCTTACGCCGCCTGGGGCTGGGCCCGTACGGCGGTCGCGTCGTGTGGGCTCCGCCTCGTACGGCGGCCACGTCACCTGGACCTGGGCCCGTACGGCGGTCGTGTCGCGTGGGTCAGGGCCGGAGTTCGAGCGGCTGCCACTCCAGTAGGTCGCGCCAGCCGGGGCGCTGGGACATCCAGCCGGTGACCGTGCGGTGCAGTACGTCGACCTGGTCGGTGAAGGCTTGGAAGTGGCGGTCGGGGCCGCCGTCGCGGTACTCGACGACGAAGTTCCAGGGCGGTGCCTCGGAGTGCGCGACCTGGAGGTAGGTCTGTCCTTCCGGGTCCGCGGTACGGGTGATGACCAGGAACTCTTCCGCGAAACCGGCGAGTGCGGTGAGCAGTTCTCGTACCCGTTCGTCGGACGGGTCCTCGTGTTCGGCACCGGACTCGACCCGGGCGCGCAGTGCGGGGGCGTTCATGGTGTCCCAGTATGTGCGCCGCCGCATGTGCGCGACGTATGCGTCCGGCGGGTGGACCTCGGCGTGGGGCCGCCGCAGGGACCGGCACCGTACGGGGCCGCCGTACGCGCTTGCCGTGCGCCCCGTCGTCCCCGCCCCGCAGTCCGGCCCTCCCGTCGTGTCCGGTCGGGCGCCCGCCTACCCTCGCGCTCATGAGCGACCACGCACACGCGTCCGAACCCGAGCAGGACGGCCGCCCCGCGCACGGGCGGGCCGACGGGCCCGCCTACGTCTGGCGCGGCCCCTTCACCAACCCCGAAGTCAACGCGCTGCACGCGCAGGGGTTCGACCATCCGGTGCTGGACATCGACTGGCACGGCCAACTCCACCGGCACAGCCTCGGCTGGGTGTGTGCCCGGGTGGGGGACGAACTCGTCGGCTTCGTCAACGTGGCGTGGGACGGCGGGGTGCACGCCTTCGTGCTGGACACGGTGGTGGGGGAGGGCTGGCGGCGCACGGGCATCGGGCGCGGGCTGGTCGAGGCCGCGGTGGTCGGGGCCAGGGCCGCCGGGTGCGAGTGGCTGCACGTGGACTTCGAGGCCCATCTGCGGGCGTTCTACTTCGACGCCTGCGGGTTCAGGACCACCGAGGCGGGCCTGATCGCGCTGTAGGGGGTAGGGGGTTGGCCGCCCCGTACCGGGCCGGGCTCCGGACCGGCGGGGCCGCATCCGGGCGGGGCCGGGCCGCATCCGGGCCGGGGCGTACGGGGCGGCGACGTACCCGGGCTCGGCGGGGCCGTACGCAGGTGGGACGCCGTTCCGGCGGGGCCGCGCCAGCGTCGGGCCCGGCGCACCCCACGGCGCCCGCCGGCCCCGGCGCCCGCCCCACCTCCCGCTCGACCATTCGACCCCCTACTCCCCCCTACCCCTTCAACCCCCTACTCCCCGTCCGTACGGGCGACTTGGGGACGGTAATGCGGTTGTTCCGGGTTCATCGGGCCGCATAGCTTGCCGCGTGTGGATCTCTTCTCGCACTCATGGGCGGCGTTGCGCACGGCCGTCGCCGACCTCGCCGACCAGGACTTCACGCAGCCGTCCGGCTGTACCGGCTGGCTCGTGCAGGACCTCGTGTGTCACCTGGTCATCGACGCACAGGACGTCCTGATCACGCTGGCCACGCCCGCCGACGCCGAACCGACCATCACCGCACTGACCTACTGGACCGTGGGTGCCGAAGCGCCGACCGGTGACGACCCGCTGGACGCGCTGACCGTCCGGCTCGCCGCCGCGTACGAGGAGCCGCACCTGCTGAAGTTCCACCTGGACGACCTGGGTTCGGCCGCGGGGCGCGCCGCCGTGCTCGCCGACCCGGACGCCCGGGTGAGCACCCGCGACGAGGTGCTGACCGTGCACGAGTACCTGACGATGTACGTCCTTGAGTGGACGCTGCACCACCTCGACCTGCGCGCCCACCTGCCGCACGTGGCCGAGCCGCCCGCGGAGGGCCTGGCGCGCACCCGCCAGATGCTGGAGGAGATCGCCGGAGCCGAGCTGCCCGCCGCGTTCTCCGACACGGACGCCCTGCTGATCGCCACCGGCCGGCGCGCCCCCACCGAAGCGGAGCGGGCCGAACTGGGCGACTTGGCCGCGAAGTTGCCGCTCTTCCTGGGCTGACGCCCGCCCCGCCGCACGCCCCGCCGCCCGGGCAGTGGCCCGGGCGGCCGGTCCCTCAGACGGCTCCCTCAGGCGGCTGCTCCGGGCGGACACCTCAGTGGTCCCTCAGGTGGCCGCCGAACTGCCGCCGGGCCCCCGGCCGCCCCGGCCGTGCCCGCCCCCGTGCCCACCGCCGAACCGTCCGGCCGGGCGGGTCCTGACGTGCCGGGACCAGTACCAGCGCTGCGTCAGCAGGGTCAGCGTGCCGGCGACGACGATGCCGCCGAGGTTGAGCAGGAGCTGTTCCGTGGAGCCGCGGGCCTGGACCACGTCGCCGTAGCCGAGGGCGACGGCCGCGTTGGCGGCGGCCGGCACGGTGGTCACCGAGATCGCCACGCCGACCAGTGCGCCGGACTTGGCCGAGGTCAGTGAGAGGGTGCCGGCGATGCCGGCGAGGAAGGCCACCACGAAGGAGAACCAGTCGGGCCGGTAGATGAAGTTGGTGTTCGGCCGCTCCGCCTCCACGTCCGCGCGGTGGAAGAGGTCCACCGCGTCCATCGCCAGGCTGAACAGCACCGTCAACGCCATCGCCGCGGCGAAGCCGACCAGCAGCGCGGTCAGCGACCGCAGCGCGAGGCCCGGCGCCCGCCGCACCAGCGCCGTGCACAGCCCGGCCAGCGGTCCGAACTCGGGCCCGACCGCCATCGCCCCGACGATCAGGATCGCGTTGTCGAGCACCACGCCGCAGGCGGCCAGCATGGTGGCGACGGTCAGGAACGCCAGGAAGGTCACCGAGAGGGTGGATTCCTCGTGGGTGGCCTCGACGAGTTCCTCCCACACCACCGCGTCCGAGCTCTCGCCCGGCGCCTCGGCCTCCGCCTTGTCGGCCCGCCGGGAGAGCGTCAGATCGATGTTCTCGACGGTGATCGCGCCGGACTCGTCGATGCCGAGTTCGCGCAGCCCGCGCAGCACGTCGTCGGCGGCCTCCCGCGCCACGTCGCACAGCACGAGGTCGCCGGCCGGGTTGCGGCCGGCGCCGGCCAGTACGGCCAGGTGGGCGGTGCCCACGCTGTGCTCGATGAACGCGATCACCTCGGACGTGCGGTGCGCGGGGACGATCAGCCGCAGGTGCAGCACGGCGGGCTCCTCAGCTCGGCGTGGTCGGTGCCGGTGTCTGTGCCCGCGCTCACAGCTTCCGCAGCCGCAGCCGCTGCACCTTGTGGTCAGGCCCCTTGCGGAGCACCAGGGTGGCCCGGCCGCGGGTGGGGGCGACGTTCTGTTGCAGGTTGGGCCGGTTGACCGTACGCCAGATCATGCGCGCGTACTCCAGCGCCTCGGCCTCGGACACCTGCGTGTACTTGCGGAAGTACGAGGACGGGTTCTGGAACGCGGTCTCCCTGAGCTGCCGGAACCGGCCCAGGTACCAGCGCTCGATGTCCTCGGTCCTGGCGTCCACGTACACGCTGAAGTCGAAGTAGTCGGCGAGCGCCACCCGCGTCCTGCCGTCCTTGCCGGGCAGTGCGGGTTGCAGCACGTTCAGGCCCTCGACGATGAGGATGTCCGGGCGGCGTACGGTCAGCCGCTGGTCGGGGACGATGTCGTACACCAGGTGCGAGTAGACCGGCGCCGTCACCTCCTCCTTGCCCGCCTTCACGTCGGCCACGAAGCGGGTCAGCGCCCTGCGGTCGTACGACTCGGGGAAGCCCTTGCGGGACATCAGGCCGCGCCGGTGCAGTTCCGCGTTGGGCAGCAGGAAGCCGTCGGTGGTGATCAGCTCCACGCGCGGGTGCTCGGGCCAGCGGGCGAGCAGGGCTTGCAGCAGCCGGGCGGTGGTGGACTTGCCCACCGCGACGCTGCCGGCCACCCCTATGACGAACGGGGTGCCGCGCTGCGCGGCCTGGCCGGCGCCCGCGTCGCCCAGGAAGGTGTTGAGCGCGCCGCGCAGATTGCTGGTGGCGCCGACGTAGAGGTTGAGGAGCCGGGAGAGCGGCAGGTAGACGTCGCGCACCTCGTCGAGGTCGATGACGTCGCCGAGCCCGCGCAGCCGCTCCACCTCGTCGGCCGTCAGCGGCAGCGGCGTCTTCTCGCGCAGCCCGCTCCACTCGGCCCGCGAGAGGTCGACGTACGGGCTCGAATCGGCCCGCCGGGGGCCGCTCTGCGGGCCGCTCCCTGGCCGCTGGTCACTCACCGAAGACCTGATCACTGATTCATTGTGGGTTCTCCTGATGCGGTGCGGGGCGTGCGTTCGGTCACGCCGGGCGTGGCGCACGGCGCGCGCCGGGGGCGGACTCGGCCGTTCCGGTGGCGGAGCCGTCCGTTCCGCCGGGCGTCGCGGGCGGTGGCCGGCCGGCGTGGCCGCCGGCCCTGGCCAGCGCGGCAGGTCGGGCGTGCGGCGGGCCTGGTCGGCTGAGCCGGCGGGGCGTGCGCCCGCGCGTACCCTGCCTGCATGTGCGCAATCGTTGGCTATGTGGGAGGGCAGTCCGCCCTCGACGTCGTAACGGCCGGACTGCGGCGCCTCGCGCACCGCGACTATGACTCGGCGGGGGTCGCGGTGCTCGCCGACGGCGGGCTCGCCGCCGCGAAGAAGGCCGGCGACCTCGCCGACCTGGACCGGGAGCTGGCCGCCCGGCCGCTGCCCACCGGCACCACCGCCGTCGGCCACACCCGCCGGGCCACCCACGGCGCGCCGACCGACGCCAACGCCCACCCGCACCTGGACGACGCGGGCCGGGTCGCGGTCGTGCACAACGGCACCGTCGAGAACGCCGGCCCGCTCCGTGCCGAACTCGCCGCGTGCGGCCACCGCCTCGCGTCCGAGACCGACACCGAGCTGGTCGCGCACCTGCTCGCCGAGGCGTTCTCCTCCACCGGCGACCTGGCCGAGGCGATGCGGCAGGTCTGCGGGCGGCTCACCGGCGCGTTCGCGCTGGTCGCGGTGGTGGCCGACGAGCCCGACGTACTGGTCGGCGGCTGCCACGGCGCACCGCTCGTGGTCGGCGTCGGCACCGGCGAGCACTTCCTCGCATCCGAGCCCGCCGCGTTCACCGACCACACCGACGAGGCCGTCGCCCTCGGCCCCGACCAGGTGGTGGAGGTGCGCAGGGAGGGCATCGTGGTCACCGGCTTCGACGGCGTACCGGCGCCGGCCCGTGCGTACCGCGTCGACGGGGACGCGGCGCCGGCGGCGACGGGCGGCACGGGCGGCTGACGGGGCGCGCGTGTGGCGTGCTTGAGCTGGGCGGGGCCGGGCCGCCCCCGCCCAGGCCAGACCGTCCCCGTACGGAAGCCGGCTGAGCCCCCTGCTGCCACAAGGGGAACAGGGGGAACAATGGTCCCGGCCCGGCGCGGTCGGGCCCTGTCGGTGCAGCCGCGGTACGGAAGCGGTACGGAAGGGGTCAGTGCATGATCATCGGGGTGGGGATCGACGTCGCCGCGATCGACCGGTTCGGCGCGGCCCTGGAGCGCACCCCCGCGCTGGCCGAACGGGTCTTCGTGGAGCGGGAGTTGTGGCTGCCCAGCGGCGAACGCCGGGGCGTCGCCTCGCTGGCGGCCAGGTTCGCGGCGAAGGAGGCGATCGCGAAGGCGCTCGGCGCGCCGACCGGTCTGCGCTGGACGGACGCCGAGATCTGGACCCTGCCCAGCGGCCAGCCCCGGCTGCGGGTGCGCGGCACGGTCGCCGCCCGCGCGGCCGAGCTCGGCGTCCGCTCCTGGCACGTCTCCCTCAGCCACGACGCGGGCGTGGCGTCCGCCGTGGTGATCGCCGAGGGCGAGATCCCGACGACGGACGAGGCGACACCCCCGTACGAGGACCACGCTTGGCCGGCGGAGCCGGAGCCGGACCACGACCCACAGCCTGAGTCCGGTGCCTGAGCCCGGTGCCTGAGCCCGGTGCCTGAGCCCGGTGCCTGAGCCCGGTGCCTGAGCCTGCCCCGGGCGGGCGCAGGCGCGTACGCGGGTGCGTGATGCGTACGGAGACACGGACGGGCGGGCCAGGACCCACGACCGCACGCACGCGGGACCTGGCGTACGGAGCCGCGCACCCGTGAGGCTCGCGGCACCCGTGAGGCCCGCGCTCCCGCGGCCCGCGCGGCAGACTGGGCGCATGAGAACTGCGTACGGCGTGGAGACAGTACGGGCCGCCGAGCGGGAGTTGATGGCTCGGCTGCCGGACGGAACGCTCATGCAGCGGGCGGCGACCGGCCTGGCCGCGGCCTGCGCGCGACTGCTCGGCGGCGCGGGCCCAGGCCCGGGCCCCGGCCGTGCGGGCAGCGCGCCCCGGCGCCCCGGCCGGGTGTCGGGCGCCCGCATCGTCCTCCTGATCGGCAGCGGCGACAACGGCGGCGACGCCCTGTACGCGGGCGCCAGGCTGGCCCGCCGCGGCGCCGCCGTCACGGCCGTGCTCCTCGCCCCGGACCGCGCCCACGCCGGCGGCCTCAGCGCGCTGCGCGCCGCGGGCGGCCGGTCGGTCGCGGCCCCGGCGGCGCACGCGGAGCACGCGCAGCGCGACGGCGAATCCGCAGCGCCCCCCACCCCGAGCTCCACGCCGGACCCCGCTCCCCACCCGGCCCTGCGCGCCATCGCCCGGGCCGATCTCGTACTCGACGGGATCGTGGGCATCGGCGGCCGGGGCGGCCTGCGGCCGGACGCCGCCGAACTGGTGGCGGCCGTCGCCGCGGCCGGGGCCCCGGTGGTCGCAGTGGACCTGCCCAGCGGTGTGGACGCGGACACCGGGGAGGTGCGCGGCGAGGCGGTGCGCGCCACGCTGACGGTCACCTTCGGCACGTACAAGCCGGGCCTGCTCATCGACCCGGCAGCCGAACACACCGGCGCCCTGCACCTGGTGGACATCGGCCTCGGCCCGTGGCTGCCGCCGGTGCCCGACGTGGAGGCGCTGCACCACGCGGACGTGGCGGCGGTGCTGCCGCGGCCGTCGGCCGAGAGCGACAAGTACCGGCGCGGCGTGGTGGGCGTCGTCGCGGGCTCGGCCCGCTACCCCGGCGCCGCGGTGCTCGCGGTCGCCGGGGCGCTGCGCGGCGGCGCGGGCGCGGTGCGGTACGTGGGCCCTGCGGCCGACGCCGTGATCGCCCGCTTCCCCGAAACCCTGGTCTCCGCGGGCCCGCCCGACAAGGCGGGCCGCGTACAGGCGTGGGTGGTAGGCCCCGGCCTCGGCGACGACGCACGGGCCCGGCAGGCGCTGGCACAGGTGCTGGCCAGCGACGTACCGGTACTGGTCGACGCGGACGCGCTCCGCCTGCTGCCCCCCGACGGCGTGCGCGGACGCACGGCCCCCACCCTGCTCACCCCGCACGCCGGCGAGGCGGCGGCCCTGCTCGGCCGCCCCCGCGCGGAGGTGGAGTCCGCCCGCCTGGCGTCGGTACGGGCGCTGGCCGCGCGGACGGGCGCGACGGTGCTCCTCAAGGGCTCGACGACGCTGATCGCGACACCGGACGCGGTACGGGGGGCTGCGGCCGATGGTGCGGCTCCCGATGGTGCGGCTCCCGGTGGCGCGGCTCCCGACGGGGTGGCTCCCGATGATGTGGCCCCCGGCCCGTACCCCGTGCGCGTCAACCCGACCGGCACCGGCTGGCTCGCCACGGCCGGCAGTGGCGACGTGCTCTCGGGCCTGACCGGCGCCCTCCTCGCCACGGGCCTGCCGGCCCCCACGGCAGCCGCGGTGGGCGCCTACCTCCACGGCCTGGCGGCCCGCCACGCAGCAACGACCCCCGGCCACCCGGGCGCCCCGATCACGGCCTTCGAGGTCGCGGAGGGGTTGGGGGAGGCGTGGCGGGGGGTTTATGGGTGAGGGGGGTTGCTTGGTGGGTGGGTCGGGAGGGGGTCGGGCTTGCGGGTGGGTGGGGCCACGACCCCGGTCAGGGTGACGGGACCTGGTACTCCTCGTGGGGCGTGGCTCGTTCCCACATGGCGTCGAAGGCTGTGGCGCAGAGCTTCGCGACGTGTGGCCGGTGGTCGATCTCGGGGCCCGCTGATCCGCCGTCGCCCGTGAAGTGGTTCCACATGACGATCCGTTGGTCGAAGAGCCAGAAGTCGTTGCCTGGCAGCGTGAGGTCGGATGCCTGGCGCCGTGGCAGCCATCGGACGGATTCGCCGGCGGTCACGTTCTGGTACGTGCACGCGTGTTCGTACCGGATGTAGTCGCTCACGGGCTCGGAGACGATGCGCGCGCGGCGTACGACGACTCCGCGTTGCACCGCGTCGCGTACCCAGGTGTGGAAGTCGCCCCACCAGGTGGCTGGTTCGGGCTGGGGGCGCCAGCCCGCGCGCCACTGCTCGAATTCGGCTGCCTCTTCTCCGATGCCGTACGAGTCGCGCATCTCCAGATGCACGGCCGAGTGGCGGGCACCGGCGATCAGGTCAACGAAGGCCAGGTCGGTCTGCGACACCATGGGCTCCTCTCACTGCTCCACGAGCATCCTGCCCCGCCAGACAGCAGACAGTGAAGGCCGTGCGGTTCGAGGCGCCCACCGGCTGGCCCCGCACCCCGCCCTCGACACCCCCGCCCCTACGCACCCACCCCCCGCACCATGAACACATCGATCGGGTCCTCCGCCTCCACCACGAACCCGTGGCGCTCGTACAACCGTCGGGCGGCGCTGCCCTGCAAGACGTTGAGGGCGACGGGTACGGCCCGGGCGTCCGTGCGCTCCAGCAGCGTGCGCAGGACGGCGGAGCCGAGGCCGCGACCCTGGTGGTGCGGAGCGAGGTAGAAGTGTTCGAGCCACTGCCGGTCGTCGTCGGCGGGCCGGACCGTGACGCAGCCGGCGAACGCGCCGTCGACCACGATCACCGACGTGTGCTGCGGTGAGAACCCGTCCCGCAGCCGCTGCCGCACCCGGTGCTCGTCGTAGCGGCCGAGGCGTTCCAGGTCCGGCCGCATCACGGTGGCCCGCAACTCCGCGATGACCTCGACGTCCGCCGGTACGGCGGCCCGCAACTCCCAACGAACGGCGCCCCCGCCCGACACCTGTCCGGCTCGCGCCTGCCCAGCCCGTGACCCGCCGCCCCCGGCCGGCGCCTGCCCCACCACGCCCGAGCCGCCACCCGGCGCAGCCGCACCCGCCCCCACGGCCGGAGGCTCCAACCCAGCCCCAACCCCGGCACCGTTCCCCACCGTCGCCGCCATCCCCGCCCCACTGTCTCCGTTGTCCGCACGGCCCCGAACCCTGGGGCCGTGCCCGGCCGTGCCCACGGCCGCAGCCATCGCCCGAAGTATCGCAGCGCCCCCGCTCACGCCGCTGAACAGGCCAAACGGGCTGAACACACCCGCCGGGCCCTGCCCCGGCCCCGACCGACGAAGCCCCCGCCCGCCGTGCCTGACGCCGGCGGGTGAGGGTTCCGCTTCGTACGGGTACGCCGTGGCCTCGGGTCGCCCGGGTTAGTCGTCGTCCCCGCCGCCGGGTGCGGGGTCGCGGGGTGCCTCCGGGGGCATCGGGCCGCCGTCGTGCTTGCCGCCGTCGGCTGCCGCGGTGGCGTGCGGGGGCTGCGTGGTGGGTGCGGTGTACGTGGTGTCGGCCGGAACGTTGAGTGCCGGGTGGCGGAAGGGGATGCCGCGCCAGCCTTCGCTGTCCGGTGTGCGGGTGTCGTACGTATCGAGGAGTGGGGTGTCCATGTGCCGACCTCCTGTGCGGGGAAGCCGCGCGGCGGTGTGCCTGCCTGCGCGGTCGGTGATCCGCGGGCGGTGGCGCCCGGGGATGCCTGCGGCGGCGCCGAGTTGGGCCGGGGCCGTGCCGAGGTGAAGACGACGCTACGAGCGTCAACGCATCGATACCTAGCCAATTGCGGGTGATTGCAGGCGAACCGCTTAGAGGGTGGGGCGGCGGGCCGTGAGCGGCGCGCAGCGCGCGTTACGTGAACGAGTCGCGAGCTCGCGAGATCAGGGCGCGAGCCTTCGCCCCGTAGGCCGCCATGTCGGCGAACGTGGCGAAAGTGTTGGCGTACGTGGAGACTTCGCTGGGCTGGGTGATGGTGAGGTGCCCCGTCACCAATTCCACGTTGACCTGCGTGGAGTCAAAAACCCAAAAGCTCTCCACCGGCATGCGGGGTCGACCGAGTCGGGTGGGGACCACTCCCATGCTGACGTTGGGGAGGGCGGCTACCTGCGTCAGGTGCTCCAGTTGTGCCACCTGTGTGTCGACGTCGCCGAGGCTATTGCGCAGCACGGCTTCTTCCAGCAGGAAGGCGAAGCGGCGATGCCCCTCGTACAGCACGCGCTGACGCTCGATCCGTACCGCGACGGCGTCGGCGACGTCATCGACGGGCACCCGCCTCCGCTGCACGGCACGCAAGACGTCAGCCGTGTATTCGTGCGTCTGGAGGAGGCCGGGGACCAGCCACGAGGAGTACGAACGGAATCGACTGGTGCGCTCGAAGAGGGGTAGCACCGCCTCCTGTGGCCGACGTAGCCCTCCGCGTTCCACGCGATGCCACTCCACCCACATGCCCTCCACGGCAAGGAGCGAGGCGATCAGGTCCGCCGTGAGGTCTTCCCGCTCACACGCACGGCACCAAGCGCGGATGTCCTCCTCGCTTGGCGCCGTTCTGGCCGTCGAGATCCGTGACACCTTGGACGGGTGCCAGCCGCACCGCTGAGCAAGGGTCTTTCCGTCAAGTCCGGCGTCGGTGCGCAGTTCACGGAGACGGTCGGCCAGGGTCTTCTTGGCCTGTTGGATGCTGGAAGAGCGTGCTGTGGGCATGATCCGTCAGGTCGGCTTGTATTCCTCGTGCGGCGTGGCTCGCTGCCATACGGCCTCGAAAGCGGTGTCGACCAGTTTGACGACCGACTCCTCCGTGCGCCACTCCCGGTCCACGGCTTCCCCGGCTCCGGAGAAGTAGGTGAAGAGCACCTTCGCCCCGTCGAACATCCAGAGGTCGGTGCCTGGAAGTGCGATGTCGGCTGCCTTGCGCCGAGGAAGCCAGCGGACCTGTTCGCCGGCTGCGAGGTTGGCGAAGGTCAGATCGTATTCGTACCGGATGTAGTCCGTGATTGGCTCGGAGACGATGCGCGCCCGGCGGACGACGACTCCCCGAGCTGACGTTGCGACCATGGTGTCGTGCCAGCCCCACCACCATTCGGGTAGTCGCTGCTGGTCACCGTCATAGCGGTGGCCAGCCTGCCAGCGGGCGAACTCGGGATCGTTCGGGGTGTAGCCGTCGCGCATCTCCAGGTGCACGGCCGAGTGCCTTGCCTGTGCTAGCCCCTCACGAACGGGGTGTGTCACTGTCGGGCCCTTCCGAGCGTGGGATGAACTTCAGCATGACGGCCGGAAGCCGAACGATCGTCTCGTGATCCGGAACGTTCGTCGAATGCCCTGGGACGGAGCCGATCCCCTGGCACGCCGCCACCTCATCGGGGGTGGCGCGATAGGTCTGGATCAGCAGATCGCCCGTGTCCTCGTCCAGCCAGAGAGTGGGGGAGTCATCTATGGGCGTGTTCGGGATGATTCCCAGGAAACGTAGCCTCATGTTCGCTCCTGTGACGATGTCGATTGCACCGATTGCGCGACTATTGCGTATACGACGGTGGCCGTCAATGGTGCGAAAAGGCCAACCTGGAGCTGTGCTGCCCGCGCCCAAGAGTCAGGCGGATGGGTGGATCCAGATCTTGTGAATTACCCGCTGCGTGAGCTCTGTTGGGTGATGCGAACCCAGTCGTGGGCCCGGTGCGCGAGCAGCAGAGAAGCCCCCGACCGTGGGGAGTCTCCCGCGGTCGGGGGCCGTGTCGTACGGGGTGGGCGGTGTACGCGTTACGCCGTGAAGTCGTCGGCCTTCACGCCCGCTATGAACGTGGTCCAGGCGGTCGGCTCGAAGGTGAGGGCCGGGCCGGTCGGGTTCTTGCTGTCGCGGACCGGGACGGCGCTCGGGATGTCGAAGCCGACTTCGATGCAGTCGCCGTTGCTTCCGCCGCTGTAGCTCGACTTGCGCCAACTCGCCGTATTGTGTGCCCTGTTGTCGGTCATCGTTGAACTCCTCCGTCGCTCGCTCGGGTGGTTCCGGGGACTTCCTTCCGAGGGCTGCTCGCGTTCGTGGGCGAGCAAACAGGCGCACGGTGGCAGGGGGAGCGGAGGGGGCCCCGCCCGTCGGCACGCGAAGAGCCCCCGTCCGCCCGGCGGTTTGCCGGCGGTCGGGGGCTCCGCTTCGTACGGTTACGCGGTGAGGTCGCCGGCCTTCACGCCCGCCACGAACGTGGTCCATGCCGCAGTGTCGAAGCTGAGGGCCGGGCCCTTTGGGTCCTTGCTGTCGCGGACCGGGACGGCGCTCGGCATACCGAAACCGACCTCAACGCACTCGCCACCGCTTCCGCCGCTGTAGCTGGACTTTCGCCAGCTCACGGCGTGCAGCGCATGGTTGTCAGCCATGGTCGAACTCCTCTGCAACTTGCTCCAGTAGGTCCAGGGACTCCTCTGCCGACAGAGCGTCGCCCAGAGCCAGAGCATAGTGCGACGCACATGCCTCCACCATGGCTGGATCATCCAGCAATCGGCCTGTCATCAGCCCTTCCACATACGCGACCGAGGGCGCGTCGTCGAAGGACATGAGGACGAGCATGCCTTCCAGGAGTGCATGCGCACCTCGGCTGAAGGGGAGGATGTGAATTCGCACGCGACCACGCCGACCAAGTGCGGCGATGTGCCGGAGTTGCGTCGCCATCACGGCCGCTCCGCCCACGCAACGCCTGATCGCAGCCTCATCGAGGAGGGCCCAAACAACGGGCCCGTCTGGCTCATTGATGATGTCGGCGCGCCTTATCCGTTCTTCGACGCGTTCTTCGATGTCCGCAGCATCGGGGTTGACCTGGCAAGCAAGAAACACTGCCTGTGCGTACTCCTTCGTCTGAAGGAAGCCCGGGATCAGCGTCGAGCCGTGGAAGCTGAGGGTGCGGGCCAACCCCTCCAACTCCGCCGCAGCCTTGAAGTGATCCGCGAAGCGTGACTCGACCAGATCTCGACGCATCCGGAAGAAGAAGCCGTCGGTCTCCAGTACTTCATCGATGCGCATGGCGTCCGTTTCGCGTGGGCGGCGACGCCCCGACTCCCAGTGGGAAACCAACTTCGCGGATACGAACAGCCGTTCCCCGAACGATTCCTGTGTGAATCCCTTCGCCTCCCGGCGTCGAGCGAGCTCCTTCCCGTAGAACTCCTGAGGCGAAAGGCCCTCGTCGTTCACGCTGCTGGGTGGTCTCACTGCTGAACCCCTTTCTCTACAGCGGCCGTTGGAGAGTCCAACCCCCTGTCGGGCAAAGGGTCACGGGCCGACGCTAGGAGAGATCGATCACACACGGTGATCGCCCGTACGACAAGGGTGTCGGTAATGCAGCACAGAATGACGATCCGCGTCTACCGCAAGCGCCCCGGCGAAAGGAATTCCCGTGGCCGGGGAGCGGTCACCGTCGTCAGTGTCGAATCGGCCGAAGCGCTCCGCGCCGACCTCGCCTCGCTGACCTCCACGGTCTGGCCCGCCTGCCGCTGCCCGCAGCACCGCGCGCGGAGCGGAGGTGCCGCGTGATCCCGGGTGGGGCCTGGCGGCGGGGGCGGGCCTGGCGGTGTCAGCGGTGCCGGCAGCTCGCCGAGTCGCGGCAGTGGGCCCGGGCGCGTAAGGACCCGCTCGGGTTCAAGGCCGCCAGCCACGCATTGCAGCAGCACCTGCGGGGGAGTCACATGCCCGCCGCCCCGAGCGGGGGTGCCGTGCGGTGAAACCGCAGGTTTTCGAAGGCGCCCACCGGGTCATGGTCCGCGGCGTCCCCTTGCGTTTCTTCCTGCGTGCCGACGACGCGTGGTCGCCGGTGACCGACACCGAATTCCAGCAGGCGTACGAACTCGCCCTCTTCGACCCGTACGCACTGCGCCGAAACGTGCTCTGTCCCAATAGGCGGCGCAAGGAACTCGATACGGCGGAAGGCTGGTTCTTCTCGGACGGCTACGCCTCCTGCGGGCTGATCACCTTTGACGATCGGAGTCCCGTGGAATGCGCGGGAATGGCACAGATCACGGAAGGGAGGGAAACGTGATGGCGGGTACGGAGCATCCGTTTTCTTCGCTGAACCCCGGGCCCCTGCTCGCGTCGGAGGTGTGCGTCACTCTCCTCGTGTGGTGCCCGGCCGACCCGTCCAGCCCGCTGGACGTCGGGCGCGCGTGGCCGCGCGGGCTTCAGGTCACGAACGGGGTGGACACGGATACGCCCGGCGTCGTGATGCAGCCCGGCGAATCGGTGCGCGCCGCGCTCGCCCGGATCGCCGGCGCGCTCGGACTGCACGCCCCGGCCGAGCCGCTGAACCTGCTCGCCGTCGACCAGCGGCCACCGACCCGCGAGGTCCCGCGCGACCAGTTCGTGCTGGTCTTCGACGGCGGCTGGATGCCCACCGAAGCGCTCCCCGTCTGCGGCTCCTGCGACGAGAGCCACCTGCGCTGGGAGCCGTACGAGACCCTGCCGCCCACCATGGCCGAAGCCCTGCGCGTCCGCATGGGCGCCGTGGACCCGCCGAGCGTCCTGTGGCAGGGCGAACGACCCCGGGAGTGAGACACGGGGAGACGCGGGCCGACCGTGGCCCGCGGTCGGTCGGCCGGCCCGCGAGGTCGGCCGGCCCCCACCCCGGTCCACGCCCGAAAGGCCCCATCCCCGCTCCTGAGACACTGGAGGGGATGAACGAGACACCGATGCGTGCCCGAGCCGTGGTCGATCTGGCTGCGTTGCGGGCCAATGTGCGCACGTTGCGCGGGCGGGTGGCCGGGGCCGAGCTGATGGCCGTGGTCAAGGCGGACGCGTACGGGCACGGGGCCGTGCCGTGTGCGCGGGCGGCGCGGCAGGCGGGGGCGAGCTGGCTGGGGACGGCCACCCCGCAGGAGGCGCTGGCGCTGCGCGCGGCCGGCGACTCCGGGCGGCTGATGTGCTGGCTGTGGACGCCGGGCGGGCCGTGGCGGGACGCCGTCGCCGCCGACATCGACGTGTCCGTGAGCGGGCTGTGGGCGCTGCGCGAGGCCGTCGCCGGCGCGCGGGCCGCGGGGCGCCCCGCCCGCGTGCAGCTCAAGGCGGACACCGGGCTCGGCCGCAACGGCTGCCAGCCGCACGACTGGGCCGACCTCGTCACCGCGGCCCGCAAGGCCGAGGCCGACGGCACGATCAAGGTCACCGGCATCTGGTCGCACTTCGCCTGCGCCGACGAACCCGGCCACCCCTCCATCGAGGCCCAGCTCACCGCGTACCGCACCATGCTCGGCCACGCCGAGGCCGCCGGCATCACCCCCGAGGTGCGCCACATCGCCAACTCGCCGGCCACCCTGACCCTGCCCCAGTCGCACTTCGACCTGGTGCGGACCGGCATCGCCAGCTACGGCATCTCGCCGAGCCCGGAGATCGGCACCAGCGCCGACTTCGGACTGCGCCCGGTGATGACGCTCTCCGCGCAGCTCGCGCAGGTCAAGCGGGTACCGGCCGAACACGGCGTCTCGTACGGGCACCACTACCGCACCGCCGGCCCCACGACGCTGGCACTGGTGCCCGTCGGGTACGCGGACGGCATTCCGCGCGCCGCGTCCGGCGCCGGACCGGTGCTCGTCGCGGGCGCGTGGCGGCGGGCGGCCGGGCGGGTGGCGATGGACCAGTTCGTGGTGGACATCGGCGACGACCTGGCCGCCGTCGGCGACGAGGCCGTGCTGTTCGGCCCCGGCGACCGCGGCGAGCCGACCGCCGAGGACTGGGCGCAGGCCGCCGGCACCATCGCGTACGAGATCGTCACCCGGATCGGCGCCCGGGTGCCCCGCGTCTATCTGCACGCGGACGGTGCGGACCGTACGGAGGACGCGGACCGTACGGAGGACGTGGGCGGTACGGATGTGCTCAGTGAGGTGTCCGTGGCGGGCGAGGGGGCAGGCACCTCGTCATGAGCGACGGCACCGGCGGCATGGGCACTGCGGTGGAGGACGTGGCCGACGGGGTGATCGAGGCCGCGGCACGCGCCGGATGGCGACGGGGTGCGGGGATCGCGGGTGCCGCGATAGGGGTGGTGGCCGCGGGTGCCGCGGTCGGGGTCGCCGTGGAGCGGCTGACCGTGGGCCGCGGCGTGCGCCGCAAGGCCCGCCTCGCCCTGGACGCGGCCAGCCCGTACGGGACGCTGCGTGGCAGGACCGGGGTGGCCGTCGCCGATGACGGTACGGAGCTGGTGTACGAGGTGGCGGAGGGGCCGGCCGCTTCGGGGGACGGGGACGCGGCCCCGGGCGCGACCGACGGGCCGCCGCTGACCGTGGTGTTCTGCCACGGCTACTGCCTGAGCCAGGACTCGTGGCACTTCCAGCGCGCCGCGCTGGCGGGGCGGGTGCGGGCCGTCTACTGGGACCAGCGCAGCCACGGCCGTTCCGAGCGGGGCCGGGGACAGCGGGTGCGCGCCGCCGAGCCGGATGTTGACGCGGCTGACGCGGCTGTGGGCCCGGTTGGCGGCTCGGTCGGCGACCTGGTCAGCGTCTCGGCCGGCGGGTCAGCCGTCGAACCAACGGGCGAAAGCGCAGCGGAAGCCGCAGCCGCCGGTGAGTCGGGCGGCGGGTCGGGCGGCGAGTCAGATGGCGAACCGGCCCGTGCCGTGGGCGTCGAGCCCGTCACCATCGACCTGCTCGGCCGCGACCTGAAGGCCGTCATCGACGCCGCGGCGCCCGAGGGGCCGCTCGTCCTCGTCGGGCACTCGATGGGCGGCATGACGGTCATGGCGCTGGCCGCGCACTTCTCCGAACTGGTGCGGCGCCGGGTGGTGGGCGCCGCGTTCATCGGGACCTCGGCCGGCAAGCTCAGCGAGGTCAGCTTCGGGCTGCCGGCGGTCGGCGTACGCGCCGTGCGCCGCGTACTGCCCGGCACGCTGCGGCTGCTCGGGGCGCAGGCGGACCTGGTGGAGCGGGGGCGGCGGGCGACGGCCGACCTGTTCGCCGGGGTGATCAAGCGGTACTCGTTCGGCTCGCGCGAGGTCGACCCGGGCGTGGCCAGGTTCGCGGAGCGGCTGATCGAGGCGACCCCGGTGGACGTGGTCGCCGAGTTCTACCCGGCCTTCGCCGAACACGACAAGACCGAGGCGCTGCCGGTCTTCGCCGGACTCCCGGTCCTCGTCCTCGCCGGCGAACGGGACCTGATCACCCCGAGCGAGCACAGCGAGGCCATCGCCGAGTTCCTCCCCGAAGCCCACCTGGAGATCGTCCCCGACGCCGGCCACCTGGTCATGCTGGAACACCCCGAGACCGTCAACGCCGCCCTGTGCCGGCTCCTCGCCGAGACCGGCGCCCCGGGCTTCGCGGAGTGACACGTTCCGTCGGGTGCGGGGGCGGTACGCGACCGGGCGCGGGGAGCGCCGCGCCGGCCGGGGCAGCCCCGTACCATCGGCGAACATGAACGTTCCCCACACCCGCGCGCAGATCGCCGTCAACACCCCCGAGCACATGGGGGACTTGGGTCGAGCCCTGGCCGCCCTGCTGCGCCCGGGCGATCTGGTGCTGCTGACCGGCGAGTTGGGCGCCGGCAAGACCACCCTCACCCGGGGCCTGGGCGCCGGGCTCGGCGTGCGCGGCGACGTGACCTCGCCGACCTTCGTCATCGCCCGCGTCCACCCGTCCCTGGGCGCCGGCCCGCCCCTGGTCCACGTGGACGCGTACCGGCTGGGCGGCGGCTTGGACGAGATGGAAGACCTGGACCTCGACGTGTCGCTGCCGGAGTCGGTGGTGGTCGTGGAGTGGGGCGACGGCAAGGTGGAGGAGCTGTCCGACGACCGGCTGCACGTGGTGATCGAGCGGGCGGTGGGTGCGGAGGAGGAGCTGGCCGCGCCGGCCGGCGGCCCGCAGCCGGGTGCTGGGTCGGCGGGCGCCGCTGATGTGGCCGGTGGTGCGGCCGGTGGCGCCGATGTGGCCGGCGCTGACGCCGACGCCGGGCCGCTCGTGGTGGATGAGGGCGTGGACGTACGGCGGGTGACCGTGACCGGCGTCGGCGCGCGCTGGGCGGGCGTGGACCTGACGCCGCTGACGGCGGTCGAACGGGCGGGTTGAGGGGCTGGCGGGGCGGGCCACGGAGCGGGGAGGGCCGGGCGGGCCCGGCTGGCGGCGCCGGGGGCGCACTCGCCATAGATTCCGACAAGCCGTCGGCAAGATGTTGCGCTCACCACCCCGGGCGTGGTGACATGGACGGGAGCGCACAAGTTAGGCGTGCCTAACCATCTGCTGCGCCGAACCCCCCAGGAATACCGGGAGGCACCCCATGGCGACCCAACAGCCAGCTCAGCCCACTGCCAGTCTCTCGTCGCGGGCGCCCTCGGTTTCCGACATGATCGCGGCTTGTGCCGCGGCAACGGCGTTGTCCACCCCGCCCGGGGGCCAGCCGATCCCCGGGGTCAATCCCGGCGTGGAGCCCGAACCGGCGGCGCAGTGCGAGCGGAAAGCGGCCTAGCCCGCGACATCTGCGAGAAGCCTGCGGCATCTTGCGGTCCGCTCGCCGCACCTCGCGGGTAAGCCCGCGACACCTCACGGCACCCGTGACGCTCCGCGGTAGGTCCGCGGCGCCTTGCGGTGCGTCCAGCGACGCCTTCCGTACGCCCGTGAGGCTCCGTCGTCCCCGTGCCGCCTCGCGATCTCCCCACGCCGGACGCTCCTAAGGCTCGCCTTCGGACCTTCCGCTGGTGTGCGTGGTCGCTGCGTCCCTCCTGTCCGTAGTCCCGTACGAGCCGTTCCCGGCCGCCGTCCTGCTGCCCTGCCTTGCTCCGCTCTGCCCTGCTCCGCTCTGGCCTGTGTGGTGCTGCCCTGTCCGGCGCAGCCGTGCCCGTACGCATCCGTACATCCGTCGAAGTAACGCCTGCTACATTCGCCCCCGTGACGCAACGCGACCAGCCCCAAGAGCCCCAAGAGCGCGATCGGCTCCAGCAACCGCAGCACCCCGAGCAACAGGCCGCCCGGTGGCTCGTCCTGGTGATCAAGCTGCCTGCCGAGCCGTCGCGGCACCGGGTCGCGGTGTGGCGGGAGTTGCGGCGGATCGGGGCGCTCTCGTTGGGGCAGGGGGTGTGGGCGGTGCCCGAGGTGCCCGTTTTTGCCGACGGGGTGCAGCGGGCGCTCGACCTCGCCGAGAGCTCCGGCGGGCAGGGCGTGACGCTCCAGGCGGCCGGCCGCTCCGAACGGGACGCGGCGCGCTTTCGGGAACTGTTCACGGCGGCCAGGTCGGCGGACTGGGCGGAGTTCCTCGCGGACTGCGGCAAGTTCGAGGAGGAGATCGCCAAGGAGATCAGGATCGGCAAGTTCACCCTGGCCGAGCTGGAGGAAGAGGAGCAGAGCCTGGAGCGGCTGCGCCGCTGGCACCGCGACCTGACCGCGCGGGACGTCTTCGGCGCGCCCGAGGCCGCCGCGGCCGGCGAACGCCTGGCGCACTGCGTCGCCGTCTGCGAGGGGTACGTCGAACGCGTCTTCACCGCCCTGCACGCGACCGATGCCGGCGACGCCACGGGCGTCAGCGACGCCACGGATGCCACCGGAGGTGGCCGCGCATGACCGGCACGTCAGAAGTCCCGGCCCCGGCCCCGGTCTCGGCCGTGGCTCCCACCCCGGGCGGTGACCCCCGATGAGCACCAAGCCCGCGCCCGCCGCCCCGGCCGCCGCCCCGCGGCACACCATGTGGCCGCTGTACGCGGCCGGCTTCACCACCGCGTTCGGCGCCCACGGCATCGCCGCCAACCTCGGCGGCTTCTCCGACGACGCCGTCACCTCGCTGCTGGTCCTCGGCGGGCTGCTCGCCCTGTACGACGGGGCCGAGGTGCTGCTCAAGCCGGTCTTCGGCTCGCTCGCCGACCGGGTCGGCGGCCGGCCCGTACTCATCGGCGGCCTCATCGCCTTCGCCGCCGCCTCCGCGCTGTACGCGATCGCCGACAGCGCCGGCTGGCTGTGGGCCGCGAGGCTCGGGCAGGGCGCCGCCGCCTCCGCCTTCTCGCCGGCGGCCTCCGCGCTGGTGGCCCGGCTCAACCCGGCGGCCAAGCGCGGCCGGGCCTTCGGCTCGTACGGCTTCTACAAATCCATCGGCTACACCCTCGGCCCGCTGCTCGGCGGGGTGCTGGTGTGGGCCGGCGGGCTGCGGCTGCTGTTCGTGGTGATGGCGCTGTGTGCGGCGGCCGTCGCGGTGTGGGCCGCGCTCGCCGTGCCGGTCGTACCGCCGCTGCCCCGGAAGCGGCAGACCGTGCTCGACCTGGCCCGCAGGCTCGCCGACCCGGCGTTCCTCGCACCGACCGCCGCGCTCGCCGCCGCGACCGCCGCGCTCTCGGTCGGCGTCGGCTTCCTGCCGGTCTCCGGAGCCGAGGCCGGCCTCGGCACGGTGGCCACCGGCGCCGCGGTCTCCGTACTGGCCGCATCGGCCGCGGTCGTCCAGCCCAAGGCGGGCCGCGCCCTGGACGCAGGGCGGCTGACGACGCGGACCGGGCTGCTCGCCGGGCTGCTGATCACCGCCGCCGGACTCGCGGCGGCCGTGCTGCCCGGCCTGGTCGGCGTCCTGCTGGCCGCCGCGCTGATCGGCATCGGCACCGGGCTGATCACCCCGCTGGGCTTCGCCGCCCTGGCCGCCGCGACGCCCGAGGAACGCATGGGCCAGACCATGGGATCGGCCGAACTCGGCCGCGAACTCGGCGACGCCGGCGGACCCCTCCTCGTCGCGGCCGTCGCCACGCTCGCGACGCTGACCACGGGGTACGCGGTCCTCGCCGTGCTGCTGGCGGTCGGCCCCCTGCTGGCACTGGCCCGCGGGGGCCGTACGGCACGGGTTGCCGAGCCGGAGTAGGGGGCGCCGTCGGCCTGTGCCGGGGAGGGCGTGGGTGACGGGCGTGGGGCCGCGGCGAAACGGCGGCCCCACGCGCTGACGGGCGGGCGCCGCGACGGGGCGGCGGTTTGGTGGCCGGGAGCTGGCGAAGGGCAGGGCCGCGACGGACCGGCGGTTGGTGGCCGCTGGCTGGCGGCCGAGGGGCGACGGCCTGCGGGCGCTAGCGGACCACGACGACCTCGGTGCCGAGGGAGGCGAAGGTCCACATCGCGGAGCCGTCGGCGCGGCGCTCGCGGATGCCGCCGGTGCGCTTGGCGGCGTTCGGGTTGGGCGTCGAGCCGTCCACGGCGGCGCTGAAGCCGAACACTATGTCGCCCTCGGTGTGGAAGAGCACGACGTGCTCGATGGAGACCCCGTCCGAGCCGGTGACGCTCGCGGAGCGGGAGGTCACCCGGTACGTGTTGGGCGCCGGGCTGACCGAGCTCGGGAAGACCTGGTAGGTGCGGATGGTCTGCTCGTTCGCGCCCACCAGCCACACCCGCTTGGAACCGAGCGCGTACACCACCCGGCGCCCGGTGCCCGAGCTGGTCGGGATCGCGGTGGACGCCGGCTTCTTCGCCTTGTCCTCCGGGTGGCCGGAGTCCGACGCACCGGGGCGGGCGGCCTGGTTCGGGTTGATGGGCGCATTGGCCGATGCGTGGTACGCGAGGACGCCCACGACGACGATCGCCCCGGCAGTGAGCCCGGCAACGATCGTTCCGGAGCTGTTCCGTGCCATGCCGGCCTACCCCTTCTCCACACCTGTACGGCGGACCGTACACACCTGTACGGCGACCGTAGCACTCGGCGGCACATCGGCGGACCGGCCTGCGGACCGGCCCGCGGACCGGGCGGGATCGGGCCTGGTGGGCGGTGCGGGGCCGGCCGGGGAGCGGGCCTGGCCGGGGCGGCGGCTGGGTCGGCGGCGTCGCGGGGCCGGCCCGCGGCAGCGGTGCGGGAGCGGCCCGGCGGCGCCCGGACCCGGCCCCGGGGACCGCCGGCGCCGTGCGCGGGGAACGGAGCCCGTACCCGGCGGTCGTACGCTTGGGGGCGTGCTGCTGCTCGCTCTTGACACCGCCACCCCGGCCGTGACCGTCGCCCTGCACGACGGCCGGACCGTACTCGCCAGCTCCCACCAGGTGGACGCCCGCAGACACGGGGAACTCCTGCTCCCCGCCGTCCAGCGGGTGCTCGCCGAGGCGTCCGCGACCCCGGCCGACCTCACCGACGTCGTGGTGGGCACCGGGCCGGGGCCGTACACCGGGCTGCGGGTCGGACTCGCCACGGCCGCCGCCTTCGGGGCCGCCCTCGACGTGCCGGTGCGCGGGCTGTGCACGCTCGACGGCATCGCGTACGCGGCGGGCCTCGCCGGGCTCGCCGGTCCGTTCGCGGTGGCCACCGACGCGCGGCGCAAGGAGGTCTACTGGGCGCGGTACGCCGACCCCAGGACCCGGATCACCGAGCCCGCCGTGGACCGGCCGGCCGAGATCGCGGAGGTGCTCGCCGGGCAGCCGGTGGTGGGCGCCGGCGGGACCCTCTACCGGGAGGTCTTCGCCGCGTCGCCGTCGGCGGAGCTGCCGGCCGGCGGCGAGCTGCCCGAGCACCAGAGCGCCGCGGCGCTGGCCGGGCTCGCGGTGGAGATGCTGGCCGCCGGCGCCGAGTTCCCGCCCTGCCGGCCGCTGTACCTGCGCCGGCCGGACGCGCAGGTGCCCGCCAACTACAAGGTGGTCACCCCGCAGTGAGCACCCCGTACGACGGCGGGGCCGCGGCGGTCCCGGCCCCGGATCGGGCCACGGACCCTGACCCCTCGGCTCCGGACCCGGACCCTTCGGACGCGGCGCGGGCCCCGGGCGGCGCCCCGCGGCTGCGCGAGATGCGCTGGTGGGACATCGAGCCCGTGCTCGCCATCGAAGAGGAGCTGTTCCCCGAGGACGCCTGGTCGTCGGGGATGTTCTGGTCGGAACTCGCCCACGCCAGGGGCCCGGGCGCGACCCGCCACTACGTCGTCGCGGAGGACGCGGCCGGGCGGCTCGTCGGGTACGCGGGCCTCGCCGCCGTGGACGGCACCGGTGACGTGCAGACCATCGCCGCCGCCCGCGACCAGTGGGGCACCGGGCTCGGCGCGCGGCTGCTGACCGACCTGCTGACGGCGGCCACCGCGTTCGAGTGCCACGAGGTGCTGCTCGAAGTACGCGTCGACAACGCCCGCGCCCAGCGCCTGTACGAGCGCTTCGGCTTCGAACCGATCGGCTTCCGCCGCGGCTACTACCAGCCCGGCAACGTGGACGCCCTGGTCATGCGGCTCACCGGCCCCGCGGCCCTGACCAGCACGCCGGCCGCGGCCCCGGCGCCGGAGCAGCCCGCGCCGGAGCACGGTGCGCCGGAGCACCCCGCGCCCGAGACCCGCACGACCCACGGGGCCGCGGCGGCCCCCACCGCCGCGCCCGAGCAAGCGCCGCCCGCGGCGACTGAGACGGAGACTGGAACCCATGGCTGACGCAACCGGCCGCCGGGACGAACCCCTCGTCCTCGGCATCGAGACCTCCTGCGACGAGACCGGAGTCGGCATCGTACGCGGCCACACGCTGCTGGCCGACGCGGTCGCCTCCAGCGTCGACGAGCACGCGCGCTTCGGCGGCGTCGTGCCCGAAGTCGCCAGCCGGGCCCATCTGGAGGCCATGGTCCCCACCATCCAGCGGGCCCTGAAGGAAGCCGGCGTCGCCGCCAGCGACCTCGACGGCATCGCGGTCACGGCCGGCCCCGGCCTGTCCGGCGCGCTGCTGGTGGGCGTCTCGGCGGCCAAGGCGTACGCGTACGCCCTCGGCAAGCCGCTGTACGGGGTCAACCACCTGGCCTCGCACATCTGCGTGGACCAGTTGGAACACGGCGCGTTGCCCGAACCCACCATGGCCCTGCTGGTCTCCGGCGGCCACTCCTCGCTGCTGCTCGCCCCCGACATCACCTCCGACGTCCGGCCGCTCGGCTCCACCATCGACGACGCGGCGGGCGAGGCGTTCGACAAGGTCGCCCGGGTGCTCAACCTGGGCTTCCCGGGCGGCCCGGTCATCGACCGCATCGCGCGCGAGGGCGACCCGGACGCGATCCGCTTCCCCCGCGGCCTGACCGGCCCGCGGGACGCCGCGTACGACTTCTCCTTCTCCGGCCTCAAGACGGCCGTCGCCCGCTGGATCGAGGCGAAGCGCGCCGCGGGCGAGGAGGTGCCGGTGGCCGATGTGTCCGCCTCGTTCCAGGAGGCGGTGGTCGACGTGCTGACCCGCAAGGCGGTGCGGGCCTGCAAGGACAACGGCGTCGACCACCTGATGATCGGCGGCGGCGTCGCCGCCAACTCGCGGCTGCGCGCCATGGCCGAACGCCGCTGCGAGGACGCCGGCATCAGCCTGCGCGTCCCGCGCCCCGGCCTGTGCACGGACAACGGCGCGATGGTGGCCGCCCTCGGCGCGGAAATGGTCGCCCGCGGCCGTGCCGCATCGGCCTGGGACCTGTCGGCGGACTCCTCGCTACCGGTCACGGACCCGCACGTGCCGGCGCGGGGGGACGGGGGGAGCGCTGGCGCTGGCTCTGGGGCCGGGGCTGGCTCTGGGAAGGGGGCTGGGGCTGGGGCTGGTCACGGCCACGACGACGGTGGCGGCCATGCGCACGCCCACGGCGGAGGCCATGCCCACGGCGCCGGGCACAGCCACGGTCATGACCACGGTCATGACCACGGTCATGACCACGACCACTTCCACGAGCTGAGCAAGGACAACCTCTACTCATGACCCTCGCGTTGATGTGGGAGGCCCGGGCCGCCGCCGACCGCGGCCCGGACCTCCTGGCCTGGGCCCGCAGCCAGCCCCTCACCCCCGCCCCCCTCCGCCGCGAAACCTTCCGCGCCCCGGGCGACCGCGTTCTGGTCATCACCTGGTGGGACGCGCCGTACGAGGCAAAGGTCCCCGAACTCCCGGACCCCCCGACGGAGTTGGTGAGCCGCCCGGTACACCGCTGGCGGTTTGAGGGCGTGGAGGAGGAGGGGTCGGGGGAGCGGGCCTAGTCGGCACGAGGCTGCTCGGGCCGGGCTGAACGGGCGGGGGCCGGCCGCGTACGGAACGGCGGCCACGGCCGTCGGCGGCTACGGCTTGCGCAGCGCGGGGCCCTCCCCGGTCCCACCGGCCCCGCCGGTCAGGTGTGCGCTGAGGCGCACGAGCCAGGCCCCGGCGCCGTACGGGGCCGGCGGGTCGACTTCCATCCCCAACTCGGACAGTGCGAGCCCGTAGTCCCCGTCGTCGAGCCCCAGCGCCAGCAATTCGTGGACCTCGCCCACGAGCCGGGCGATGACCGAGGGCGCCGTGGAGCCCAGGTAGTCGGCGAGTGCCGCCCCGTGGTCCGCGAACTCGTCCGGCATGTCCTGGGAGAACCAGCCCCCGAGCAGTTGCCCGAGCTCGGGGAAACGGGCCTGCCACTCCCAGTGGGTCTGCGGCGTTTCCGGCGCCGGGACCCGCCCCTGCTCGACGCTCTCCTTGAGGTGCTCGGCCAGCACCAGCAGCCAGCCGGGGATCTCGGCGTCCGGGAGGCCGACGTCGGGCAGTACGTAGTACTCGCCGAGGCGGGTGCGCAGTCTGCCCGGCGGGTTCTCGGCGAGGTCGCGTAGCTGCCGCTCGGCGGTGGCGATGGCGCCCGGGCGGGCCTGCCAGGTGTGGCGCAGGTAGGCGGTGAGGGCCGCGCTGGGGCGCTCGGGGTCGTCGTCGGCCGGCTGACCCAGATAGGCGCGCACGACCTGGTCCAACTCGCCGTACTTGGCGTCGTGTTCACGCGGTTTGAGGGGCACGGTGTCCTGCCCTACAGGTAGATGGGGAAGGTGGCCTGGACGACGAACCCATGGGAGTGGGAGTCGTCCCGCTTCAACACGACACGCGCCGCCCGTACGTCCACGGCACCCCGCCCCGCCAGCATCATCGCCTGGAGCAGCACCCGCCCGACGGGTTCCTCCCGGGACGGCCAGGCCGCTTCGATGGTGAGGCGCTGCCGGGCCCCCTGCGCCAACCACCGGTGAATGGCCTGCTCGTTACGGGAGACCACCTCCTGTGTGCACCACTGGGCGGTCTCCCGGTCGGGGTAGGTCGCGGCTCTGGTAAGCAAACGTCTCGTCCTTTCGAATGCCGTGCGGGCTCGCGACCGGGCTCACTGCGGGGTGAACCTGTGGTGCTCGCGCATGTGGGTCTTGATGGTGTCGGCGATGAGCGGCAGGAATTCCATCCAGGTGAGCGACCCGGAGCTGACGATCCATCGGCGTTGGAAGAAGTCGTAGAGGGTCTGTTCGTCGTGGAAGAGCGCCATGGCTTCGTGGCATTCGCTGGCTAGGCTGGTGATGTACCAGGGGCATGCTGGGTGGGTGTAGTCGATATACATCTGAACTGCTTGGGCTTCTGTGATGTCGTCCTCGAAGGCTTCGCCGTCTTGGCCGAAGTAGGATTGCAGAAAGTCGCTGAGCTGCGGAAATCTGTAATCTAGTTCCCCGCTTGTTGGGATGACATCGGTCAGATTGCAGTCTGGACTGCCCCGCCAGTCCGCGACGTAGTTTGCGATGTCATGGAGAATTTTCGCTGTTTCTTGGTTTGTTTGCGCCTGCGGGAAATCTTGGGCATCCTCTGGTACGCCCTGTGGAGTGAGCGCGAAGATTTCGGCCGCCGTGTGAATCTGATCCGTTAGCTCATGGAACGAGCGGCCACCACTTTGCTGGCTCATGGTTAGGGCAGCACGAAGGATCGGTTGAAGGCGGCGCGCTCGCTCTTCCGGTGATGTGGGAAGTCGTGAACCCAGGGCAGCGAGAATGGTTCGCGCCCCGGACAGGCGGAAATACCTCAAAAGGTCGTCTTCCAATTTTAGCCTCCCTCACTGACTGTTTGTGGATCCGGTTTGCTGTCCATTTGATGGTATTCGATTGGTGGGTGTCGAAGTGAGTATGATGAACGGCGGGTTTAAGTCTGGTGCGGGTTTAACCCTTATTTGGACCATGTATGCCGGCTCGAACGAGGCTATTTGGTTTCCGTTGGGGCCGGCCCTGAAGAAGGCGGTATCTCCCGTAACCACTTTAGGGCCACTGAGATCGAGGTAAAATGCTTTATCTGGCTTATTTCCTGGATTTTCTATGAAGTCTGCGATCTTCTTTTTGTTCTCCTCGATGCACTGCTGCGTAAATCTCTGAGCGGAGCTGAGGTCGGTGTATGTGGATGCCGCCGGGATATTGCTCTGATCGCGTAATCGTTGCTCTAGTTGGGCGTCCGTCTTGCCGACGTGCTTGTCGATGGCGTGCGATTTATCCATCCCCTCCTGGTTGGCCAGGTCGATCGGATACGTAAAGCTATTAGGTGAAGTTCCCGGCACAGTCCACTTGTGCTCCTTCTTGAATTCGTTCAAGGAGCGTGCGCCGTAGGCTTCTGCGCGTGCCTGCTCGGCGTGGAAGGTGGGGGCGCTCTTCTGGGCCTCTTCCAGGGCCGGTTTGAGTTGGCTTAATCGATCGGCCAAGGTGTGGCCGGCCTCATGATATTTCTCGACTGCTGCGTTGATGGCCGCATCGTCCATGTGTGACCGGAAGGACGAGATCATCTTTTGAAGGATATGGGCTTCTCTGACAAAGGGGATGAGCTTGAAGAAGTCGTCCTTCGACGGGGTCGTGAAGTCGTCCACCATGTCCTTGATCATGCCCTTGGCGGCCTTGATCGCCGCCCGTTCGGACACGTCCCGGGCGCGGTCCGCGGCGTCTGCCAGGTCCAGACACGTCTGCGCCATCTCACGAGCCGTCGCATGGAGGACTGAGAGGATGGGCTCCCGCTTCATAGGCGCCGACGTCGTCTTCCAGGCGTACCCCTCTCGGGTTCTCCCCCAGGCCGTGGTCCCCCAAATGGTCTGGCAGAACGTGTTCATCGCACGTTTCCACTCGTTGTCGCTGCGGTCGGTGATGCCGCCGACGAGGCCGCTGAGCCGGTCGCCGGTGCCGTCCGCGACCTCGCCGGCCTTTCGCCAGTGGGCAGCTATCGCTTCCAGCTTCTCCCTGAACGCGGAAGCGCTGGGCGTGATCTCGTGTGTTTCGCCGAGCTTCAGTCCATCTTCGATGGCGGGCTGGATGAAACCCGCGATGAAGTCCGGAACCCCGCCGAGCGCCCGCAGAATGGCGGAACTCGAATCATGGCTCGTGCCGTACCACTGGATGTCGGCGACCGAACCGTACTGGGGAGCTGTGCCGATCACCGCGGGCGCCTTCTGGTTCGGCGGGACGGTGATCATCTTGTTCTCGTTGGACTTCCAGTCGGCCATGGCGTAGTTGTTCGCCGTGACCGTCAACCCCACGGCGGCGCCACCGACGCTCACCACGCTCTTCGACCAGACGTCCAGGAAGAGGGCGGCGACCTTCTTGTACTCGGCGGCGAAGGCATCGGCGCCGCTCCCCTTGCCGGCGGCCTGTTGATGGCCGCTCAGCCCGTCCACCAGTTTGCGGGCGGCGTCGTAGTAGTCGAACTGCTGGTCTCGCATTTGATACGACGTGGAATACATGTGCGCGGGCTGTACGTCGAAGCCCACGCCGCTGCTCGGCGGCGGGGTGCGGAGTGCTGCGGCCTCTTGTGCGCGCTTCGCCGGGGGGGAAGAGCCGCGCCGGCGGGCGGTCGTGGGTGGCACGCCGGCGGCGCGGCGCGTGGCTGCGACAGGTGCGGGACGTGGGGACGGCATGCCGCCCCCCGTTCGTCACCCTGGATGTTCGAATCGTAACAGCGAGTCTCGAACTCGTGTGGCCCTTCCGGTGGCAGCCGGCGTCAGGTGCCCCACGCGTCGCACGCGGCCCCACCGCGTCCCCCCGCCGACAACCGTCTCCCCGCCACCAACCGTTCCCCCACCCGCAGCCGCTCCCTCACACCCGCCCCGTGCCGCGCCCCCCGCTCCGCGCCAACAGCCCGTCGATCAGGGCGTGTAGGCCCTCCGGGACGTTGCAGACGTCGACGACCTCGGCCCAGAGGTTCGCGTGGGTGGTGAGGCGGGGGAGGGTGGCTGCGTCTTCCGGGGTGAGCATGTCGGGGACGGGGCTGTGGCGGGTGGGGCGGGGGGCCTCGGTGGCGCGGCGGGAGAGGGCCGCGTGGTAGGCGAGGTCGCCGTAGATGTAGAACCAGATCGCCCGGTAGGCGCGGATCGCCTCGCGCGGGGTGAGGCCGTAACGGATGGCCGAGTCGAGGATCTCCTCCACCATCCACATCGCGCCCTTGTCCGTGACGTGGCCGAGGCCGAGCACCTCCACCACCCAGGGCAGCGGCTGGAGCAGGTCGTGGATGTGCAGTGCGGTGACGTAGATGCGGTCGCGCGGGTCGTCGGGCAGGGCGGGGCGGGGGGCGGAGGCGGCCATGCCGGCCAGGACGAGGAGGAGTAGTTCGTCCTTGTCGCGTACGTGGTGGTAGAGCGCGCGGGGCGTGCTGCCGACCTCCTTGGCCAGGCGGCGCATGGAGAGCGCGTGCACGCCTTCCTCCTCCAGTACGCGCCGCGCGGTGGCCACGATCGTCTCCCGCTCCAGGCGCGCGGGGCGGCCGACCGGTCGGCCCGTGGCGGGTTTGCGTCCGGCCTCCGGCCCGGCTCCCCGCCCCGCGCCCGCCCGTTCTGCCATCCCGTCTTCCGTCCCGTTCGCTGCCTCTGCCTCCGTCGCCGCCGCAGTCCCGTTCGCCTCGTTCGCCGCGCCCACTTCTCCCGCTTTCTGGCCGTCCGCTGTGCTCGCTGTGTCTGTGCTGTCTGCGCTGTCTGTGCTGTCTGCTCTGTTTGTCGTGTCCGTTGTGTTCGTGGCGTTCGCCGTGCTCGCTGCGCCCGCCGCGCCGGTCTGCTCGTACGCGTCGTGCCGTGAGCCGGCCCGCGCCCGGCGGGCCGGTGTTGCTGTCGGTCTTGCTGTCGGTCGACCGAGTGATGATTCCAGTTTCGGTGCGCGGGGCCGCCGGCGCCCGGTCGTGGCCCGCTGCGGGGCGCCCGCCGGCCCTCCAGGCGCGGCCTCGCACCCGTAGTTTTTCCACGCGTGTAGTAATGTGTGGCCCCATGGTGCGACCGGTCCGTCGACCGGTCCAAGTCCCCTGTCTGAAGGGTGGGTTGTGATGCACGATGCCGGTCCCCGCGGTGGGGGCACGCCGCGCGATGAGGATGTGGAGCGGGGGCACCGCGGTCTGTTGGCCGTGGTGCTGACCGTGCAGTTCCTGGTGTCGCTCGATATGTCCGTGGTGAATGTGGCGCTCCCCGACATACGTTCCGACCTGGGCTTTTCCGCCGACGATCTGCTGTGGGTGGTCAATGCGTACGCGCTGGCCTTCGGGGGTCTGCTGATGTTCGGCGGGCGGCTTGCCGACATCGTCGGGCGGCGGCGCACCCTGATCGGCGGGCTCGTCGTCTTCGGCGTCGCCAGCCTCGCGGGCGGGCTGGTCGGTTCGCCGGGTGGGCTGGTCGCCGCCCGCGCCGTACAGGGGGTGGGGGCCGCCGCGCTGGCGCCGGTGGCCTTCGCCCTGATCGCCGTCACCATCCCGGCCGGGCCCGCGCGGGCCAGGGCGCTCGGGCTGTGGGGCATGGCCGGCGCGGCCGGCGGCGCGGTCGGCGTGCTCGCCGGCGGGCTGCTCACCGAGAGCGCGGGGTGGCGCTCGGTCCTGCTGGTCAACGTGCCGATCGTGGCGCTCGCCCTGGTCGGTGCGGTCCGCTGGATCGCGTCCGACCGGCGCACCGGGCCGCGCCCCCGGCTCGACCTGGCCGGCGCCGTACTCGTCACGCTCGGCATGACCACGCTCGTCTTCGGCCTGGTACGGACCGAAACGCACGGCTGGGCCTCGGCCGCGACGGTGGCCACGCTCGCCGTCGCGGTGCTGCTCATCGCCGCTTTCGTGCTCGTCGAAGGGCGGACGCGACAACCACTGCTGCGCATCGGGCTGTTGGCCGCCCGCCCGGTACTGGCCGCCAACCTCTTCGTGCTGCTGCTGTTCTCCGGCCAGTTCGCGACGTTCTACTTCCTGTCGCTCTACATGCAGCAGGTGCTCGACTACGGCCCGACCGCGGCCGGCCTCTCCTTCCTGCCGTTCTGCGTGGGCATCGTCGTCGGCTCGCTGGTCGCGACCCGCACGGTGGCGGCCGTCGGCATCCGCCGGCTGCTGGTGGTCGGCGGGCTGATCGGCGCGGTGGGCTTCGCCTGGTTCGCGCTCGCGGTCTCCGCCGACGGCACGTTCTGGACCGTGATGCTCGGCCCGTCGCTGGTGGCCAGCGTGGGCGTGGGACTGTGCTTCGTGCCGCTGGGCACCGCGGCCATCACCGGCGTCGCGCCGGCCGAGGCGGGCATGGCCTCCGGGCTGCTCAACAGCTTCCGGCAGATCGGCGGTTCGCTCGGCCTCGCCGTCCTGGTGACCGTCGCAGCCCGGACCACCGACCATGCGTCCGGCGCCCCGGGCGAGCGGCTGAGCAGCGGCTACGCGGTGGCCTTCGGCAGCGCCGCCGGCCTGCTGGTCGCGGCGGCGCTGGTCGCCTTCGTCCTCCTGAGTCGCACGCCGGCCGCCCGACCCACCGCGCCGCAGGGCACGTCCGACACGCCGCGGGCCGGCTCCGACGCGCCGGCCGCCCCCGCCATCCCCGACCCGGCGGGTACGGAACGGGCCGGATGAGGCGTACGGCCCGCACCGAGTCACCGGACGGCCCGGTGCGGGCCAAGCGCGTGGGCTGACGGAACGCCAACCAGCCTGCCACCAGCGGCCGTTACCGATCCGCCGGCTGCCCCACCAGCATCATCGGCGCCCCCGCCACCCGGGTCAGGAAGACCGTCGCCGACGCGGGGCCCTGGAGCTTCACCTTCTTGCGCAGCTCCTCCGGGGTCACCGCGGAGCCGCGCTTCTTCACCGTCAGGACGCCCACCTCGCGCTCGCGCAGCAGTGCCCGTAGCCGCTTGACGTTGAACGGCAGCACGTCCGTGATCTCGTACGCGCTCGCGTACCCGGTCGGCAGCAGTTCGTCCGAGGTCACGTACGCGATCGTCGGGTCGATCAGCCGGCCGCCGACCTGCGCGGCCACGTCCGCCACCAGATGCGCGCGGATCACCGCGCCGTCCGGCTCGTACAGCCAGCGGCCGACCGGGCCCGGCTCCGGGTCGGGCAGGTCGCCGCCGGTCAGCGTGGCGCCGGCGGGCAGCAGCGTGGCCCGGCGGGCGCCGGGGGCGGTGCCGAACCACAGCACGGCCTCCTTCACCTCGCCGCCGTCCGAGATCCACTCCGCTTCGGCGTCGGCCGGGATCGCCTCGTGCGGCAGCCCGGGGGCGACCTTCAGGGCCGCGTGCGGCAGGCCGCGGGCGGCGGCGACCGCCCAGGACAGCGGCGGCGAGTACGCCTCGGGGTCGAAGATCCGGCCCCGGCCGCCGCCCCCGGTGCCGGTGCGCCGCGCGGGATCCACGAAGAGCGCGTCGCAGCCCGCGGTCGAGACGTCCTCGACCGCCGCGCAGCGCACCTCGACCAGGTCGGCCAGTCCCAGCGCTTCCGCGTTGGCGCGGGCGACGGCGCAGGTCAGCGGGGAGCGGTCGACGGCGAGCACGGAGACCCCGGCCCTGGCCAGGGCCAGCGCGTCGCCGCCGATGCCGCAGCACAGGTCGGCCAGCCGGCGCACCCCGAGCGCCGCGAACCGCCGCGCCCGGTGCGTGGCCACCGTGGCGCGCGTCGCCTGCTCGACGCCGTCGGGCGTGAAGTACATCCGGTACGCGTCATCGGCGCCGAACTTCGCCACCGCCCGCTGCCGCAACCTGGCCTGCCCGATCGCGGCCGAGACCAGGTCGGCCGGATGGTCGCGGCGCAGCCGGGTCGCGGCGGCCAGCTCCTGGTTCGGGTCGAGGTCGCGCAGCGCGCCCAGCAGCGCCTGCCCCTCGTCGGTCAGCAGGGCCTGGAAGGTCCCGACGGGGTCGGTGGTCGTACTCACCGCGCCATTCTCGCAGCGCCCGCGCTGCGGAGGCGGAGGCCGGTGGCCGGGTGGTGCCGGTCGGGGAGCGGCTCGGCAGCACCGGGGAGCGGGCCGGCAGCGGCCTGACGGCGCACCGGGAGTGGCCGGGCGGCGCATCGGGGAACGGGCCCCGGGTGCGGCCCGCGCGGTGACCCCGGGTGCGGCCCGCGGCGGCTGGGGGAGCGCCCCGCAGCGCCCCCGGGCGCGCCCCCGAGAGCGACCCGCGGCCCCGCCGCATTGGCACTCCGCTTGACCGAGTGCTAACCGCGTCCTAGTCTCAGGGCTGGCACTCCTCAATGCGGAGTGCCAAACACAGCGACGGGCAGATCCGGCACCCGCGACGACGGATCTACCAGGTCGCCACCTCAGACAGTTAACCCCGTGAGATCTCCGAAGGGGGAGGTCGGATCGTGACGACCGCCAGCTCCAAGGTTGCCATCAAGCCGCTTGAGGACCGCATCGTGGTCCAGCCGCTCGACGCCGAGCAGACCACGGCCTCGGGCCTGGTCATTCCGGACACCGCCAAGGAGAAGCCCCAGGAGGGCGTCGTCCTGGCCGTGGGCCCGGGCCGCTTCGAGGACGGCAACCGTCTTCCGCTCGACGTCTCCGTCGGCGACGTCGTGCTCTACAGCAAGTACGGCGGCACCGAGGTGAAGTACAACGGCGAGGAGTACCTCGTCCTCTCGGCTCGCGACGTCCTCGCGATCATCGAGAAGTAATTCACCCAGTTTTACGTGAATCGCGCCCCGGCCACCCGTGTCTGAACACCCGGGCGACCGGGGCGCGGCTCTTTGGAGAGGACTTAAGGCAACCATGGCGAAGATCCTGAAGTTCGATGAGGACGCCCGTCGCGCCCTCGAACGCGGTGTCAACCAGCTCGCTGACGCCGTCAAGGTGACGATCGGCCCCAAGGGCCGCAACGTCGTCATCGACAAGAAGTTCGGTGCCCCGACCATCACCAACGACGGCGTCACCATCGCCCGTGAGGTCGAGGTCGACGACCCGTACGAGAACCTGGGCGCCCAGCTCGTGAAGGAGGTGGCGACCAAGACCAACGACATCGCGGGTGACGGCACCACCACCGCCACCGTGCTGGCCCAGGCGCTGGTCCGCGAGGGCCTGCGCAACGTCGCCGCCGGCGCCTCCCCGGCCGCCCTGAAGAAGGGCATCGACGCCGCCGTCAAGGCGATCTCCGACGACCTGCTGGCCACCGCGCGCCCGATCGACGAGAAGTCGGACATCGCCGCCGTCGCCGGGCTCTCCGCCCAGGACAAGCAGGTCGGCGAGCTCGTCGCCGAGGCGATGGACAAGGTCGGCAAGGACGGTGTCATCACCGTCGAGGAGTCCAACACCTTCGGCCTTGAGCTGGACTTCACCGAGGGCATGGCCTTCGACAAGGGCTACCTGTCGCCGTACATGGTGACCGACCAGGAGCGTATGGAGGCCGTCCTCGACGACCCGTACATCCTGATCCACCAGGGCAAGATCAGCGCGATCCAGGACCTGCTGCCGCTGCTTGAGAAGGTCATCCAGCAGGGTGGCTCCAAGCCGCTGCTGATCATCGCCGAGGACGTCGAGGGCGAGGCGCTCTCCACCCTCGTCGTCAACAAGATCCGCGGCACGTTCAACGCCGTGGCCGTCAAGGCCCCCGGCTTCGGCGACCGCCGCAAGGCCATGCTCGGCGACATCGCCACCCTCACCGGTGCGACCGTCATCGCCGAAGAGGTCGGCCTCAAGCTCGACCAGGCCGGTCTGGACGTCCTTGGCACCGCGCGCCGCGTGACCATCACCAAGGACGACACCACCATCGTGGACGGCGGCGGCAACGCCGACGACGTCAAGGGCCGGGTCGCGCAGATCAAGGCCGAGATCGAGGCCACGGACTCCGACTGGGACCGCGAGAAGCTCCAGGAGCGCCTCGCCAAGCTCGCCGGTGGCGTGTGCGTGATCCGCGTCGGTGCGGCCACCGAGGTGGAGCTCAAGGAGAAGAAGCACCGTCTGGAGGACGCCATCTCCGCGACCCGCGCCGCGGTCGAGGAGGGCATCGTCTCCGGTGGTGGCTCCGCCCTGGTGCACGCCGCCAAGGTGCTCGACGAGGGCCTGGGCAAGGAGGGCGACGAGGCCACCGGTGTCGCCGTCGTCCGCCGCGCGGTCGTCGAGCCGCTGCGCTGGATCGCCGAGAACGCCGGCCTTGAGGGCTACGTGATCGTCTCCAAGGTCTCCGAGCTGGAGAAGGGTTCCGGCTACAACGCCGCGACCGGCGAGTACGGCGACCTGGTCAAGGCCGGCGTCATCGACCCGGTCAAGGTCACCCGCTCCGCCCTGGAGAACGCCGCCTCCATCGCGTCGCTGCTGCTCACCACCGAGACCCTGGTGGTCGAGAAGCCGGCCGAGGAAGAGCCCGAGGCGGGCCACGGCCACGGCCACGCGCACTGATCACCTGATCGGTCGGCGGCCCGGCACTCCCCATCGGGGGTGCCGGGCCGCGCCGCGTTTTCGGGGAGCCCCCGACCACCGACCGCGGCGGCTCCGGTACGGGTCTGCTGCCGCGGCGATGCCGGTACGGGCTCGCGCCGCGGTGACGCCGTACGGGCTCGCGCCGTCGCGACCGGGGCGGCATGCCCCTGACAGCCCGGGGTGCGGGGGCGCCCGCAGGGCCGTGGCGCGTTCGCCCGTACGTCAACTGCCTGAAGTGGACCGGGAGTTGGCTGCCGAATGGCGAGGCCGGGGCTGCGGCCCGTACGGTCAGCGCGGCCCGTAGCGGCGGCCGGTCTTCGTGGAGACCCGGGCCAGCGTGGAGCGCGGGGCCAGCTTGGCGAGGCCGGTCAGCGTCTTGTACCGGGGGTCGGGGACCGACAGCGTCTTGCCGCGCGCCAGGTCCTTGAGCGCCGCGTCCACCAGCCGGTCCGCGTCCAACCACAGCCAACTCGGGATGTTGCCGGTGTCCATGCCGGCCCGCTGGTGGAACTCGGTCCGTACGAAGCCGGGGCACAGCGCCATCAGCCGCACCCCGGATTCGCCCAGGTCACGCGCGGCGCCCTGGGTGAACTGCACCACCCACGCCTTGCTCGCCCCGTAGGTCCCGCGCGGCACGAACGCGGCGACCGAGGCCACGTTCACCACTCCGCCGCGGCCCCGCTCGCGCATCGGCAGCACGGCCGCGCTGGTCAGCCGCAGCACCGCCTCGCAGTGCACCTTCAGCATGGTCAACTCGTCGGCCAGCGGCACATCGAGGTACTGGCCCTTGTTGCCGAAGCCGGCGTTGTTCACCAGCAGGTCGATCGGCCGCCTGCGGTCACCGAGCCGCTCCTCGACCGCCGCGATGCCCTCCTCCGTGGACAGGTCGGCGGCCAGCACCTCGACCTCCACGCCGTGCCGGTCGTGCAGTTCGGTGGCCTGCTCCCGCAGCCGTGCCTGGTCGCGCGCCACCAGCACCAGGTGGTATCCGGCGCCGTGCCCCTTGGCCTGGGCGGTGCCCTGCGCCGCCAGCCGTCGTGCGAACGCCGCGCCGATGCCCGCCGTCGCTCCCGTGATCAGTGCAGTCGTCATGTGCGCACGCTATCCGGCCCCGGCCAACCGGCGGGCGGCGATGTCCGGGTCGGTCCGACCGCCCTCCGTGAGCCGTCGCGCCACCCCGCGCACGCCGCCCGGGTGGCCGCGCTCCCACGCACCCGTACGCCAGCGGAGAATCCGGAGCCGGCGACTCCGTCCGCGCGACCGCCGCGCCGACCGCACCGCACGTCCGGCGCCCATCGGCCCCGCCGCCGGGCCACCGACCGGCCGCCCGGCGCCCGCCGGCACACCCCGCGGACGGACCCGGCGCGCCGCCGGGCCCGCCCCGCAGCGGAAACTAGGCGTCCATGAGGCGCGCGCCCGCGTCCGTGCGCCGTAGGGCCTTCGCGTACGCCTCCGGGTGGAGCGCCTCGCCGGCGGCCAACACCCGGGGCAGCAGGTCGGGTTCGGTGGTCTGGGCGCGGAACAGGAAGGAAACCGTTACCTCGTGCTCCGGCCGGTGGGCGATCTCGATCGGGTCACCGGGGCTGATCAGGCCCGGCTCGATCACCCGCAGGTACGCACCGGGCAGCGCGGCCCCGGTGAACCGGCGCAGCCACCCCCGCTCGTCCAGGAAGCCGGCGAAGGTGCGGCACGGGATGCGCGGCGAGGTCACTTCGAGCAGCAGGTCGGCGCCGATCCGCCAGCGCTCGCCGATCAGCGCGCCGTTGACGTCGAGCCCGCTGGTGGTGAGGTTCTCGCCGAACGTGCCGGAGGTGAGCGTACGGCCCAACTCCCGCTCCCAGCCGTCGAGATCCTCGCGCGCGTACGCGTACACGGCCTGGTCGTTGCCGCCGTGGTGGCGCAGGTCGCAGACGGCGTCCCCGGCGAGGCCGCTGGCCCCGACGCCCTTGGGCCCCGGGGCGCTGACCGCGACCGGGCCGGCGACCGGGCGCTTGTCGATGCCGGTGTGGGTCATGGCGGTGTACTCGGCCTCGCGCGGGCGGCCGACGTTGAGCGAGAGCAGCAGCATGCCCGCACGCTAGGCGATACCGCCGCAGAGCGTCGAACTCAAAGCGGTCCACGAGATTTCGCTTTTGCCCCCAAGGGCGCCTTATGCTCGAAGCGTGATCGAGGCCCGCCATCTCCGAGTGCTCCGTGCGGTGGACGCCACCGGCTCCTTCTCCGCCGCCGCCCGCGACCTGGGCTGCACCCAGCCCGCCGTCAGCCAGCAGATGAAGGCGCTGGAACAGGCCGCGGGCACGCCCCTGCTGGTGCGCACCGGCCGCGAGATGCGGCTGACCGAGGCCGGCCGGGCGCTGCTGCGGCACGCGGTCGGCGTGCTGGCCGGCCTCGCGGCGGCCGAAGAGGAGGTCGCGGCCATCGCCGGGCTGCGCGCCGGCCGGGTACGGCTGGTCTCCTTCCCGAGCGGCAGCTCGACCCTGGTGCCCACCGCCCTGGCCGAACTGCGCGCGGCCCACCCCGGCACCCAGGTCTCCCTGGTGGACGCGGAGCCGCCGCGCTCGGTGGAACTGCTGCGCGCCGGCGACTGCGAGATCGCCCTGGCCTTCCGCTATCCGCAGGCGCCCGGCGCGGACGCCGAGCCGGGCGGTGCGGCCGAGTGGAGCGACCTGGAGGTCAGGCCGCTGCTCGCGGACCGGCTGGTGGGGCTGGTACCGGCCGGGCACAGGTTCGCCGACTCCCCGGTGCTCGGCATCGCGGAACTGGCCGAAGAGCCGTGGATCGCGGGCTGCCCGCGCTGCCGCCGACACCTGGTGGAGGTCTGCGAGGCGGCCGGCTTCACCCCGCGCATCGACTTCGCCACCGACGACTACCCCGCCGTGGTGGGCCTGGTCGGCGCGGGCCTCGGCGTCGCGGTGCTGCCGGAACTGGCCCTGGAGTCGGTACGGCCCAAGGGCGTGCGGACGGTGCGCGTCGAGCCCGCCGTCCGCCGCGAGGTGGTCGCCCTCACCCTCCCCGACCTGGTCCGGGTCCCCGCCGTGGCCGCCACCCTCGACCGCCTGGAGCGCGCGTCCGCCCGCGTCATGGGCGCGTAGCGGGGGCAACGACCGTCGCCGAGCAACAGGCCGCTCGCCGCGCCGTACGACTCGGCCGTACGTGCCTGACCTGCGGGTTCGCTCCGTACGGGAGCTTGCGCGAGCGCTCCGCGCGCCGGGCCGGCCCCCGCCTCCGCACGCCGGGCCGGCCCTCTGCTCCATCCGCGTGACCTAGGCACCTGCTCCGCACCCCGCGCCCGCGCCGGCCTGCTCCCACGCCGGGCCTGCTCCACACGCCGGTCCGTCCCCGTACGCCGCATCCGCATCCGCGGCCGGGCCGCTCGCTCCAGCAGCCCGGCCACGGACGTCTTCGAGCGCGCCCGGCGCCCGGCCGCGCAGGATTTCCACACCGGTCGCCGCGCGTTGCGCCGGCCGGGTGAACGTGCGGCGGCGTGATGGTCAGTTGATAGGGCGGGACGGTGGTTGCGGGGCGGCGCGTGGGCGAGGAGGCTCGGGGGTGACCAGCCCGCTGCGAGAAAACGTTTCTGCTGGTCGTGGCGGGCGTCAGCCCGCCGGAGTGCTCGACGCCGCGATGGCGCGGTGCCGCGCGCGGCCCATGAGCTCCTCGCGCTCGTCCTCGGTGAGGCCGCCCCACACGCCGTAGGGCTCCCGCACGGCGAGCGCGTGTGCCGCGCACTCCGCCCGTACGGGGCAGCGCATGCACACCTCCTTGGCCGAGGTCTCGCGGGCGCTGCGGGCCGCGCCGCGCTCGCCCTCGGGGTGGAAGAAGAGCGAGCTGTCGACCCCTCGGCACGCTGCCAGCAACTGCCAGTCCCACAGGTCGGCGTTCGGTCCGGGAAGGCGGGAGAAATCTGCCATTGCTATCCCCTTGGAGGCGATCTGGTGCGGACGTCATGGCCCGTGGTCGTCCATCCGCCGTGTAAGCAGATGTAAATATGACTCATTGCGAATCTAGTCATAGACGATGCCGAAATGAAGTAAAAGCCACCAAATAGGGCAAAGGATTCGAAGAAGTCGTTGCCGCCAGGCCGTCCCACGGAACGTGTCCCTCCCCTCACGTAGCGTGCCGAAGGGGGGTGGCTCAGCCCGTAACTCTTTCGGGTGACCGTCGTTGAGAGTGCGAGGCGGTTGGTGAATGAAGCGCTCGGGCAGTTGTCCGACGACTCAACCGCTCAGGTGACGAAAAGTACCCAGCCTGGAGGCTCAAGGTGACGCGCATCAGCTCCGGAGGGCGGCCATGACTTCCGTCCTCGTCTGTGACGACTCCCCGCTTGCCCGAGAGGCACTGCGCCGCGCGGTGGCGACCGTGCCCGGCGTCGAGCGTGTGACGACGGCGGCCAACGGCGAGGAAGTCCTCCGCCGCTGGGGCGCCGACCGCTCGGACCTGATTCTGATGGACGTACGGATGCCGGGGCTCGGCGGTGTGGAGACCGTGCGCCGGCTGCTCTCCGCGGACCCCGGGGCCCGCATCATCATGCTCACGGTCGCCGAAGACCTGGACGGCGTGGCCCTCGCGGTCGCCGCCGGCGCCCGTGGCTACCTGCACAAGGACGCCTCCCGCGCCGAGCTGCGGGCGACGGTCACCCAGGCGCTCGCCGACCCGACCTGGCGGCTCGCGCCGCGCCGGCTGCGGTCGGCCGAAATGGGCGCGGCCCCCACCCTCACCGCCCGCGAGATCCAGGTGCTCGAAGGCATGAGCCACGGCCGGTCCAACGCCGAGATCGGCCGTGAGCTGTTCCTCTCCGAGGACACGGTCAAGACCCACGCGAGGCGCCTGTTCAAGAAGCTCGGCGCATCGGACCGGGCGCACGCCGTGGCGCTCGGCTTCCGCTGGGGCCTGGTCCGCTAGGGCACCGCTCGCCATGGAACACCTGCCTTCTCCTCGCTGGGTGGAGGACGCCAACGGCGCCGCTGGCCGTCGGCGTCACCCCGCGGGACGGAGTGCGGGTGGGACGCTCCCCGTCCGCCGAGCGGTGGGCGGGGGCGGCGGGAACGGACTCCTCCGGTATGGATTTGAGTACGTTCCACGGTTTCCTTTGCAAGCCCTTGACCAGCGAAGAAGCTGCTGGCGTGGGCGCCTGAAGGGCACCGTGCGGGGCAGATGTGCCGGCCGCTTGTGTCGGTTCGGCTCGCGCTGCCGCATCCTTGAGACATGGAGTTCCTCGGGGACGGCTTGGTCAAGCGTGAGGGGAGGGCGTGCGAGTTGAGTGCGAATGCTCCCGCGTATAACGCTTCGACGCACAACCACGGACGCGGTGCCACGGAAGCCGCGGCGCCAAGGCACCATGGACCGATGCGTGACGACGAGAAGCCTGGGTCGGCTGTGGCCGCGGGTCCTGGTGAGATCGGAACCCTCGTCCGGCGCGCCACCGCGGGCGACGAACGGGCCACCCACGACCTCCTCGCCCTCGTGCACCCACTCGCCCTGCGCTACTGCCGCACCAGGCTGTCCCGGCTGCCGGGGGACGCCCGGCACTTCGTGGACGACCTGGCGCAGGAAGTCTGTCTGGCCGTGCTGTGCGCGCTGCCCCGGTACCGCGACACGGGCAAGCCCTTCGAGGCGTTCGTCGTCGCCATCGCCTCGCACAAGGTCGCCGATCTGCAACGGGCCGCGATGCGCCACCCCGGTAGCACGGCCGTGCCGTCCGACGAGATGCCCGAGCAGCCTGACGACTCCCTCGGCCCCGAAGAGCGCGCCCTGCTCAGCAGCGACGCCGCCTGGGCGAAGAAGCTGCTCGCCAACCTCCCCGAGCACCAGCGCGAACTGGTCCTGCTCCGGGTCGCCGTCGGCCTCACCGCCGAGGAGACCGGCCAGGTGCTCGGCATGTCCCCGGGCGCCGTCAGAGTCGCCCAGCACCGCGCGCTGAGCCGGCTGCGGGCACTGGCCGAGCAGTAGCGGGAGCGGCAGCAGAGCGATCGGGCCCGTGCGCGGCCCGGTCGCCGGCGGGGCGCGGAAGCGGTCGCCGTGACCGGGCCGGTGGCGCGTGGGCCCGTACGGAGCCAGTTGGTGCGTACGTGGGCCGGTCGGCGCGTACGGGGCCAGTTGGCGCGTACGGAACGGACCGGTGCTGGTGCGGGCGGTCGGCTCGTGCGAGAGCAGTCCGGGCAAGGGAAGCGGGCGTTGCGGCTGGGCCGTGGCGTCCGCTTTCGTGTGCTTTCGGCTTGGCTGCCCGGCGGGCTTCCGTGGCGCTTCTCGCCGGGGTTCCCGCCGGGCGGGACGGATGGCCGGGCGGCGGGGGACGGAGGTCCGGTGGGGACGGGTCGGGCGGCCCGAATGCGGCGGGGTGGGCCCGGTGCCGGCCGCGGGCGGAATTTGCCGCTCGTCGATCCCGTTAGCATGGGAGTCCGCGCTGAGGCAAGACCATCTGGAAGGGTGTCATGACTGACAACGTCGACGGAGTGCCTGAGAAGTTCGCGATGCTCGGGCTGACGTACGACGACGTGCTGCTGCTGCCGGGCGCCTCCGAGGTGCTGCCCAACGCGGTGGACACCTCGTCCCGGATCTCGCGGAACGTGCGGGTCAACATCCCCCTGCTGTCCGCCGCGATGGACAAGGTCACCGAGTCGCGCATGGCGATCGCGATGGCCCGCCAGGGCGGCGCCGGCGTGCTGCACCGCAACCTGTCCATCGAGGACCAGGCCAACCAGGTCGACCTGGTCAAGCGGTCCGAGTCCGGCATGGTGACCGACCCGATCACGGTCCGCCCGGACGCCTCGCTGCACACCGCGGACGCGCTGTGCGCGAAGTTCCGCATCAGCGGCGTGCCGGTCACCGACGAGGCGGGCAAGCTGCTCGGCATCGTCACCAACCGCGACATGGCCTTCGAGCTGGACCGCAGCCGCCAGGTGCGCGAGGTCATGACGCCGATGCCGCTGGTCACCGGCAAGGTCGGGATCTCCGGCGAAGACGCGATGCAGTTGCTGCGCCGCCACAAGATCGAGAAGCTGCCGCTGGTCGACGAGGCGGGCGTGCTCAAGGGCCTCATCACGGTCAAGGACTTCGTCAAGGCCGAGCAGTACCCGAACGCGGCCAAGGACGCCGAGGGCCGGCTCGTCGTCGGCGCCGCGGTGGGCGTCGGCGACGAGGCGTACGACCGGGCGCAGGCGCTGGTCGAGGCCGGGGCCGACTTCCTCGTCGTGGACAGCGCGCACGGGCACAGCCGCGGCATCCTCGACATGATCGCCAAGGTCAAGTCCAACATCCAGGTGGACGTGGTCGGCGGCAACGTGGCGACCCGCGACGGCGCGCAGGCGCTGATCGACGCCGGCGTGGACGGCGTCAAGGTGGGCGTCGGCCCCGGTTCGATCTGCACCACGCGCGTGGTGGCCGGCATCGGCGTGCCGCAGGTGACCGCGATCTACGAGGCGGCCCGCGCCTGCCACGCGGCGGGCGTGCCGCTGATCGGCGACGGCGGCCTCCAGTACTCGGGCGACATCGCCAAGGCGATCGCCGCCGGCGCCGACACCGTGATGCTGGGCAGCCTGCTCGCCGGCTGTGAGGAGTCGCCGGGCGAGATGGTCTTCATCAACGGCAAGCAGTTCAAGTCCTACCGGGGCATGGGCTCGCTGGGCGCGATGCAATCCCGCGGCCAGGCCCGTTCGTACTCCAAGGACCGCTACTTCCAGGACAACGTGCTCTCCGAGGACAAGCTCGTCCCCGAAGGCATCGAGGGCCAGGTGCCCTACCGCGGCCCGCTCGCCTCGGTGGCGCACCAGCTCGTCGGCGGGCTGCGCGCGTCGATGGGGTACGTCGGTTCGGCGGACGTGGCCGAGCTGAAGGAGAAGGGCCGCTTCGTGCGGATCACCGCCGCGGGCCTGAAGGAGAGCCACCCGCACGACGTGCAGATGGTCAGCGAGGCTCCGAACTACTCGCGGCGCTGACCGATCGGGACGGGTACGGGCCGGCCGGCCGGCGGTGTGCGGCACCGCTGGCCGGCCGGTCGTCGTACGTGCGCGACCGGGGCCGCCCGCATCGGCCCGGGGGGCAGGTTTTCGGCCGGGCGGTGCGGCCGGCGACCGGGTATCACGCCGTGTCATCTGCCGCTACGCTCATCGGGCGCCGGCCCTAGCTAGGGGGACCCCATGCTGTACGCGGTGAAGTTCACGGAGGAAGCGGCCCGGGTTCGCGATGAGTTGCCCGGCGACCGGCGGGCGCTGTTGGAGCGCGGGCTGTCCGTACTGGCCCAGGACCCGCAGCCGAAGATCTCGGTGGCGATCTCCGGCGACGAGAGCACCCGCTCGCTCGCCCTGACCCCCAACATCGGCATCGAGTACCTGGTCAGCGACGGTCTGCTGCTGGTCCTCGTGGTGCACGTGGTGGACTTCACCCAGGTGCTCGTGGAGGAGTGAGCGGACGCCGCTGCGCCGCTGCCCGGGGCGCCGGCCCGCCCGGCCGCGCGCACGGTGCGCGATGCGCCGGTGTTCGGCCCATGCGCCCCCAGTGCCCCCGGTCGGGGATACTGGGGGCGTAATCCGTAGGAAGGGCCACACAGTGACTGAGATCGAGATCGGCCGCGGCAAGCGCGGGCGCAGGGCGTACGCGTTCGATGACATCGCCATCGTGCCCAGTCGTCGCACCCGGGACCCGAAGGAGGTCTCGATCGCCTGGCAGATCGACGCCTACCGGTTCGAGCTGCCGTTCCTGGCCGCGCCGATGGACTCGGTCGTCTCCCCGCAGACCGCGATCCGCATCGGTCAGCTCGGCGGCCTCGGCGTCCTCAACCTGGAAGGGCTGTGGACCCGGTACGAGGACCCCGAGCCGCTGCTCGCGGAGATCGCCGAACTGGACGAGCGCACCGCCACCCGCCGGCTCCAGGAGATCTACCAGGCGCCCATCAAGGAAGAGCTGATCGGGCAGCGCATCAAGGAGGTGCGCGACTCCGGTGTGGTGACCGCGGCGGCGCTCTCCCCGCAGCGCACCGCCCAGTTCTCCAAGGCCGTCGTCGACGCGGGCGTGGACATCTTCGTCATCCGCGGCACCACCGTCTCGGCCGAGCACGTCTCCAGCGCCGCCGAACCGCTCAACCTCAAGCAGTTCATCTACGAGCTCGACGTGCCGGTCATCGTCGGCGGCTGCGCCACGTACACCGCGGCCCTGCACCTGATGCGCACCGGTGCGGCGGGCGTGCTCGTCGGCTTCGGCGGCGGCGCCGCGCACACCACCCGCAACGTGCTGGGCATCCAGGTGCCGATGGCGACCGCGGTCGCCGACGTCGCCGCCGCGCGCCGGGACTACATGGACGAGTCCGGCGGCCGGTACGTGCACGTCATCGCCGACGGCGGCGTCGGCTGGTCCGGCGACCTGCCCAAGGCCATCGCCTGCGGCGCCGACGCGGTCATGATCGGCTCCCCGCTGGCCCGCGCCACGGACGCGCCGGGCCGCGGCCACCACTGGGGCATGGAGGCCGTGCACGAGGACGTGCCGCGCGGCAAGCGGATGAACCTCGGCGCGGTCGGCACCACCGAAGAGGTGCTGCTCGGCCCCTCGCACACCCCCGACGGCTCGATGAACTTCTTCGGCGCCCTGCGCCGCTCGATGGCCACCACGGGCTACTCGGAGCTCAAGGAGTTCCAGCGGGTCGAGGTGACGGTCGCCCCGTCGCAGCACGACAAGCGGTGACGGGCGGGCGGTAGCCGGCTGAACGCCCGGCGCCGGGCCTCGGCCGTGGGCTCGCCGCCCCGCCGCGGGCCTTCCGCCCGCCCCCATCGCAGACAGCGCCGCGCCCCACCGGATGGTTCCGGTGGGGCGCGGCGCTGTGGTGTCGCTGCGGGCCTCGGCCCGTGGATCAGCGGTTGGTTCAGCGGTTGGCGAGGCGGTAGGCCGTACCGAACGCGGCGATCGGGGAGAGCGCCATGAAGATGTACGTGAGGGCTTCCGCGTCCTTCTCCCACAGGTCGTAGAGGTCGCCGAAGTGGTCGAAGAAGATCTCGTTCGCGGACGGGAGGTTGGCCTGGTCGGCGGTGCCGCCCATGCGCTCCACGGAGTTGGTCGCGGTCTCGTTAATGATCATCGCATAGCCGTACATTTCGCCGAGGAAGACGGCGACCAGGGCGAAGGCCGCGCCGACTACCCACAGAGCCTGGTTGCGTCCGCCGAGCTTGGCCACCACGAAGCCAACGAGGGCTCCCAGTGCGACACCCGCGTACGCGAACTGCTTCACCTTGTACCCCGGGCCGTCCGTGTCGGCCATGGCCTTGAGCAGGAACGCGTAGAGCACCGCACCGATCAGGGCGGCGCCGAGGCCCGCGATGAGGGCGAGGCCGGTGTTGCCGCGGGGAGGGGCCGGGGCCGGGGCCGGTGGCGGGAAACCACCGCCGTACTGGGGCTGCTGGGGCTGGCCACCGTACTGGGGCTGCTGGGGGTAGCCGTAACCACCCGGTTGCTGCGGGTACCCGCCTGGCTGCTGGGGTTGCTGGGGCTGTTGCGGCTGCTGCCAAGGCTGGCTCATGTGATCCCCCGGGGATGAAGGTGGTTCCACCGCGCTCCGGGGACAGGAAAATCTGGAGTGCGGTTGGCTGTTTTCGAGCCACAAGCTAACAGCTTGGTCGGACAGTCAGACAAGCTGAGGAGTTGTCCGTGACATGGCTGGGACGTAGTGGAGATACGCCGGCCCGCTATGTGCTCATTTGGCGCTGTCGGGCGTGAAGGGATGATGAAGGTCTTGTACGGCGTATGGTTGCCGCCGCGGCCAGTCCGTACGGGGGGTGCGGGGCGGAGTGGCGCCGGCCCGGCGCCGGCCGGATGGCGTAGAGCCGAGATAAGAATCCGACATAGGGAATAATCTCATCTTATGGCGCAAAGCAAGACGTTCAGCGGACGTGACATGGGCATTGACCTCGGCACCGCGAATACGTTGGTGTATGTGCGGGGTCGGGGGATCGTGCTCAACGAACCATCGGTCGTCGCCGTGAACGCGGTGGACGGATCGGTGCTCTCTGTGGGGTCGGAGGCCAAACGCACGATTGGCCGCACGCCCTCGAACATCGTGGCCGTACGCCCGCTCAGGGACGGGGTCATTGCCGATTTCGAGATAGCCGAGCGGATGCTCAGGCACTTCATCAAGAAGGTCACCGGCGCGCGCCGGCTGTCCAGGCCGCGGGTTGTGGTCTGCGTGCCGTCCGGGATCACCGGCGTCGAGCGGCGCGCGGTCATCGAGGCCGCGTCGCAGGCCGGGGTGCGGCAGGTGCACCTGGTGGAGGAGCCGATGGCGGCGGCCATCGGGGCGGGGCTGCCGGTGGGCGAGCCGACCGGCAGCATGATCGTGGACATCGGCGGCGGCACGACCGAGGTCGCCGTGATCTCCATGGGCGGCATCGTCACCGCCAGATCGGTCCGGACGGCGGGCGACGCGATGGACGCCGCGATCACCTCGTACGTGAAGAAGACGCACTCGATGGCGATGGGCGAGCGCACGGCCGAGCACGTCAAGATGGCGATCGGCTCGGCCGCGCCGACCGGCTACTGGTCGGCCGACGCCCTGCGGGTGCTGGCCGAACGGGCCGAGTCCGACGTGCAGGTGAGCTCGGTGACCATCGGCGGGGCGGCCGGCGACGTGAGTGACGGCGCGGCGGGCGAGGAGGCCGAGGCGGAGCGCACCCAGGCGCTGCTGCCGCCGGACCGCTGCACCATCCGCGGCCGGGACCAGGCCAGCGGGCTGCCCAAGACGCTGGAGCTGACCGCGGAGGAGGTGCGGCACGCGCTGTCCGAGCCGGTCGAGGCGATCGTCGGCGCGGTCCGGCAGACGTTGGACGAGACGCCGCCCGAACTCGCCGGCGACATCATGGACCGGGGTGTGGTGCTGACCGGCGGCGGGGCGCTGCTGCGCGGCCTGGACACCCGGCTCAGTCAGGAGCTGGACATTCCGGTACTGGTCGCCGACGACCCGCTGGACTGTGTCGCGGTCGGCACCGGGCGGTGCGTGGAGGACTTCGACGCGCTGCGGAAGGTGCTGGACGCCCAGCCGTACCGCGCGCTTCAGATGGCCCGCGGCTGACGATCCGTACGGACCGGCGCCGGCCTGCCGGGTGCGGCGCTGATCTGGCGTCGGTCTGGCCCGGTGTGCGTCTGGCTTGGTGTGCGTCTGGCCTGGCGTCGGTGCCGGTCAGGCGTCGGTGGCGGGCGGGGGGTGCGGGGCGGGGAAGGGGAGTTCGGCGGTGAGGCGGAAGCCGCCGCCCCGGGTGGGCGCGGCGCGCAGGGTGCCGCCGGCTTCGGTGACCGTCGCGGCCAGTGCGGTCAGGCCGCGCCCGGTGCCGGGGAGTGGCTGGTGCGGCGCGGGCGGGGCGTCGTTGTCGACGCTCACGTGCAGGGCGTTGCCGGTGCGGGTGACGGCCAGTCGGGTGGGGGCGCCGCGGGCGTGCCGGGCGGCGTTGTTCAGGCCCTCGCGCAGGATGCGCGAGCACAGCCGTTGGGTCTGGTCCGGGGCGGTGTGGGCGGTGGGGGAGACGCTGGCGGTGAGCGGTATGCCGTGCGCGCGGTAGGTGCGCAGCAGCGGTTCCAAACCGTCGAGCAGCGGTTCGGCGGGCGGGGCGACGGCCGCCGGGCGGCGCAGCATGTCCAGCGCGACGCGGAGCTCCTCCATCGCCTCCGCCGCGGCGTCCGAGATGGCCCAGCACTTGCGCCGGGTGCGCTCGTCGGTACCCGGCTGCACCTCGATCGACGCGGCCTGGAGCGACATCAGGCTGATCCGGTGGCCCACGCCGTCGTGCACCAGGGCGCTGATCCGGGTGCGCTCGTCGAGTTCGCTGGCCCGCGCCTCGCTCTCCCACTGCGCGCGCCGTGAGCGTTCGGCCGTCTGCTGGGCGCTGACGGCGAGGCCGAGCAGCCCGGGGAAGAGGAGTTCGCCCAGTTCGTTGAGGACCGGGCGCTGTTCGAAGAGGTCCAGGCCGGCGAAGGAGCGGCTGGTGGTCCAGGCCGCGACGGGCACCGCGAGGGTGAGCAGGGTGAGCCAGGGCAGCCGCAGCCGTACGGCGGTGTACGTCGCCACGTACAGCGGGAGGTGTTGTCCGCTGGCGAGGAAGACGGCGCAGGCGGCGCCCGTGAACGCGGCCGGCCGCTCCCGGCGCACCACGGTCGCGGCGGTGCCGACGAGCACGGTCAGCAGGTTCAGCCAGGGCTCGCGGACCAGACCCAGGTCGGGGCGGAGCAGCGTGCTCGGGACCACGACGGCCGCGACGACGCCGGCCAGCAGGAGGTCGCGCCGCGGCGACCTGGCCAGGGCGAGGAACCGGTCCTCCGCGTACGCGACCACCCGGCGCGCGCTCTGGTGCAGCATCGGTCCGCCTGGGGGAGCTCGGATGGGTGGGGGTTGGGGCGGGTGTGTGGTGGTGGGGGCTAGAGGTGACGAGGTGGGGGATTGTTCGGTATGCGAACACGATAGAGGGGATGTGTGGAGGTACAGCCGTTAGGTCCCCCTCGGTCAGCCCCTCGCCGCGGGCGCTCAGAGGCGGTGGGCCGCGCCGGTCGGGGTGGCGCCGCGGGTGTCCAGCAGGAGGGGGGCCTTGGCGGCCAGGCCCTGGAGGTCGTACGTGCGGTGCTGCTGGAGCAGGACGGTCAGATCGGCGTCGCCCGCGGCCTCGTACGGGGAGTCGGCGCGCGGCACCGGCCGGCCGAGCACCTGCCACCGCGGTACGTACGGGTCGTGGAAGGAGACCTGGGCGCCCAGGTCCATCAGGCGGGAGGCGATCTCGCGCGCGGGGGCGCCGTCCTGGTCGGCGACGTCGGGCTTGTAGCTGAGGCCGAGCAGCAGGATGCGTGCGCCGCGCGCCGACTTGCCGTGCTCGTTGAGGAGGGCGGCGCAGCGGTGGGTCACGTAGCGCGGCATGCGGCCGTTGACCTCCTGGGCCAGTTCGACCATGCGGAGCGGGTAGCCGATGGTGCGGTCCTGGTAGGCGAGGCTGCCGGGGTCGACGGCGATGCCGGGCCCGCCGACGCCCGGCCCCGGGCGGAACGCCTGGAAGCCGAACGGCTTGGTCTCCGCGCAGCGCACCACGTCCCACAGGTCGACGCCGATGTCGTGGCAGAAGATCGCCATCTCGTTGGCGAGCGCGACGTTGACGTGCCGGTAGTTGCTCTCCAGCACCTTCACCGCCTCCGCCTCGCGCGGCCCGCGGGCCCGCACCACCTTCTCCACCAGGCGCCCGTAGAAGGTGGCCGCGGCCTCGGTGCAGGCGGCGGTCAGGCCGCCGATGACCTTGGGGGTGTTGGGGTAGCCGAAGTCGCGGCGGCCGGGGTCCACCCGGGTGGGGGAGTAGGCGAGGTGGAAGTCTCGGCCGGCGCGCAGCCCCGAACCCGACTCCAGGATCGGCCGCAGGAACTCCTCGGTCGTCCCCGGCGGCACGGTCGACTCCAGCAGCACCGTGGTGTGCGGGCGCAGCCGGTCGGCGACCGTACGGGCCGCGGTGGCGACGGCCGACAGGTCCGGCCTGCGGTCCGCGCCGAGCGGGGTCGGCGCGCAGATCACGAGGGTACGGACCGGGCCGAGCGCATCCGGGTCGGTGGTGGCGCGGAACCCGCCGGCCAGCATCCGGCGCAGGCCGGTGGCGGAGGGCGGCCCGCCGCCCGGGTCGTGCTGCCCCGGCCCCGCCCCACCGGCCAGCCGACCCGCGGTCAACCGGGCGACGGCTTCGGGGTCGGGGTCGTAGCCGACGGTGGGGACCTGGGCGGCGGTTGCGGCGTGGACGAGCGGGAGGCCGAGGTGGCCGAGTCCGATGACGGCGAGATCTGCGCGCATGGAGGTGCCGTCCTTCCCGGGTGATTCCGGAGGGCGCGAATTCAGACTAAGCGGAAATATGACCCATGTTGCGGAGGGCCCACCGACACCGACGCGCCGGTGCGCCGGCATGGGTGCGGGGTGTGGTGCGGATGGCCCAGTGCGGGTGGCCTGCGGCCCGCTGGGTGGTGGTGGTTGCTCCGGGTTGGTCGACCTGCGGCCCGCTGGGGTGGCTGTGGTGGCCGGGGAGGTTGGCCCGCGGCCTGCTGGGGCGGTGGGGGCTGGGGTCCGCTGGGTCAGTGGTTGCTGTGGTGGCGGGGTGGCGTGGGGTCCGCCGGGCCGGTCGTGGTGGTGGGGGTGGCCGTGGAGTGCCCGCGGGTGGGCGGTCGGTGGTGGCTCCGGAAAAAAGAGCCCCTTCCAGGTGTGCGCCGCCCCGCACCGGCCACCCGTGTGGCGCAGGGGCCGGCACGGCGGCGTGGGCTGGCTGACCCCGGTTCGTACGGTCAAAATCGAGCAGAAGTGGGCGTGACCCCGATCACAGTGGGAGGTAGCGGTGAGGACAGCGACCCTGGGGCCGGCGGAGCGTGCCACGGCACTCGACCAGTTGGCGAGGCAGGAGCTGGACGTGCTGGTGGTGGGCGCCGGGGTGGTGGGCGCCGGCGTCGCGCTCGACGCCGCGACCCGTGGCCTGGCGACCGGCCTGGTGGAGGGGCGGGACTGGGCCGCCGGCACGTCCAGCCGCTCAAGCAAGCTGATCCACGGCGGGCTGCGGTACCTGGAGATGCTCGACTTCGCGCTGGTCCGCGAGGCGCTCAAGGAACGCGGGCTGCTGCTGGAGCGGCTCGCGCCGCACCTGGTGAAGCCGGTGCCGTTCCTGTACCCGCTGCAACACCGCGGGTGGGAGCGGCTGTACGCGGGCTCGGGCGTGGCCCTCTACGACGCCATGTCGGTCTCGTCAGGGCACGGCCGCGGACTGCCCCTGCACCGGCACCTCAGCCGCGGCCGGGCGCTGCGCGTGGCGCCCTGTCTGCGCAAGGACGCGCTGGTGGGCGCCTTGCAGTACTACGACGCGCAGATGGACGACGCGCGCTTCGTCACCACCTTGGTGCGCACCGCCGCCTCCTACGGCGCCGCCGTCGCCAACCGCGCCCGCGTGGTGGGCTTCCTGCGCGAGGGGGAGCGGGTGGTCGGCGCCCGGGTGGCCGACGTGGAGCAGGGCACCGAGTTCGAGGTCCGCGCCCGACAGGTCGTCAACGCCACCGGGGTGTGGACGGACGACACCCAGTCGATGATCGGCGAACGCGGCCAGTTCCACGTCCGGGCGTCCAAGGGCATCCACCTGGTGGTGCCCAAGGACCGCATCCACTCCACGTCCGGGCTGATCCTGCGCACCGAGAAGAGCGTGCTGTTCGTCATCCCCTGGGGCCGGCACTGGATCATCGGCACCACCGACACCGACTGGGACCTGGACAAGGCACACCCGGCCGCCTCCAGCGCCGACATCGACTACCTGCTGGAACACGTCAACACGGTGCTCGCGACCCCGCTCACCCGGGACGACGTGGAGGGCGTGTACGCGGGGCTGCGCCCGCTGCTGGCCGGCGAGTCCGACGCGACGAGCAAGCTCTCGCGGGAGCACACCGTCGCCCACCCGGTGCCCGGCCTGGTCGTCGTCGCCGGCGGCAAGTACACCACCTACCGGGTGATGGCCAAGGACGCCGTCGACGAGGCCGTGCACGCGCTCGACCAGCGGGTCGCCGGCTGCGTCACCGAGGACGTGCCGCTGGCCGGCGCCGAGGGCTACCGCGCCCGGTGGAACGCCCGTACCGGCATCGCCCGCCGCACCGGCCTGCACGTGGCGCGCGTCGAGCACCTGCTCAACCGGTACGGGGCGCTCGCCGAAGAGGTCGTCGAGCTGATCGCCGCCGACCCGCGCCTCGGCGAGCCGCTGCCGGCCGCCGAGGACTACCTGCGCGCCGAGGTCGTCTACGCGGCCTCGCACGAGGGTGCCCGGCACCTGGACGACGTGCTCACCCGGCGCACCCGCATCTCCATCGAGACCTTCGACCGCGGCACGCGCAGCGCCCGGGAGGCGGCCGAGCTGATGGCGCCGGTGCTCGGCTGGGACAGCGGCCAGGTCGACCGCGAGGTCGAGCACTACGAGAAGCGGGTGCAGGCCGAGCGCGAATCGCAGCGCCAGCCGGACGACCTGACGGCGGACGCGGCCCGCCTCGGCGCCCCGGAGATCCAGCCGCTCTGAACGTTCTGCGCCGACACGTGCCGACAGGTGCCGACACGGCCTGCGCGGCCAGGCCGCGTGCGAGCTGTGCCACGCGTACGAGCTGTGCGCGGTACTGAGCTGTGCGTGGTGCCGGGCTGTGCACGCGGACGAGAGCTGCGTGCGCGTACGAGAGCTGCGTGTGCGCACGAACCGGGGTCGTGTGCGTGCGGCCCCGGGGCCGGGCGGGGCGCACCGGGCGTGTCCCGGCCTCCCGGGGCGATCCGTGCGTACGGCGGTAACCGGAGCACATGCGTGCGTACTGCGGTGCTCGGCGCGTATCGCCCAGCCTGGGCGTACCGCCCGAACAGGTGCATCTCGCCGGGTCGGTGAGGCGTGTCGGCAGGGTGTGCCGGGGCGTGTGGTGAGGGAGGTGTCGGGCGGCGCGGAAGGGTGGCGGACGGTGTGCGGTGGCTGCGGCCACGCTCGGCCGAACGGTGGCCGAATAGCTACGGAATGACGGGGGAACAGCGGGCCGCGCGGGGAGTCGGGCCGGCGCCGACACACCCCGTTGGGCGGGCAATGGCGGGAAATGGCGGGGTGGCGGCGGGCCCCGTCCACACCCCGTGACGTGCCGGGCCGCCCCCGCGCGCGGTCGGGGTCAGGCCACCCCTGCACCGGGCCGGTACTTCCCCTGCTCCACCGATGAGGGACAATGGACGCTCTGCCAGGGTGGGTTGATTGCAGAGGGGACGCATGTCGGAGGCGGAGCAGACGCAGGGCACGACTGGGCGCCTCCTCGCAGGGCGGTACCGGCTCGGCGAAGTCCTGGGCCGGGGCGGCATGGGCACCGTCTGGCGGGCCCGCGACGAGACGCTGGGCCGCACCGTCGCGGTGAAGGAACTGCGCTTCCCGTCAAGCGTGGATGAAGACGAAAAGCGCCGGCTGATCACCCGCACGCTGCGCGAGGCGAAGGCGATCGCGCGCATCCGCAGCAACGGCGCGGTGACGGTGTACGACGTCGTCGACGAGGACGACCGGCCGTGGATCGTGATGGAGCTGATCGAGGGCAGGTCGCTGGCGGACGTGGTGCGCGACGACGGCGCGCTCAGCCCGCGCCGGGCCGCCGAGGTCGGGCTCGCCGTGCTCGACGTGCTGCGCGCCGCCCACCGCGAAGGCATCCTGCACCGTGACGTGAAGCCGTCCAACGTGCTCATCGCCGACGACGGCCGCGTCGTGCTCACCGACTTCGGCATCGCCCAGGTGGAGGGCGACCCGTCGGTGACCTCGACCGGCATGTTGGTCGGCGCGCCCTCGTACATAGCGCCCGAGCGGGCCCGCGGCCACCGTCCGGGACCGCCGGCCGACCTGTGGTCGCTCGGCGGCCTGATCTACGCGGCCGTCGAGGGCGTCCCGCCGTACGACAAGAGCACGGCGATCGCCACCCTGACGGCCGTGATGACCGAACCGCTCGACCCGCCGAAGAACGCGGGCATGTTGGAAGACGTCATCTACGGGCTGCTCCACAAGGACCCGACGCACCGGCTCGACGACGCGGGCGCGCGGGCGCTGCTGACCGCCGCCGTCAACGCGCCGGACGACGTCGTCTCCCGGCCGAAGGTCGCCGAGCCGACCCGCACCATGCCGCTGCCCTCCGCGTCCGGCGGCCACCTGCCGGGGCCGCAGGTCACGCCGGGCCTGCACCCCGCGCCGCACCAGCAGGGCGGGCTGCCCGGCGGGCACGGCGTGGGCCGTCCGGGGCCGCGCCGCGACGCAGCCACGCCGCCCCGACCGCACGCGGTCCCCGGCGGCGCCGCGCCCACCAGGCCCGCCGCGTCCACGGCGTCCGCGTCGGGCGGCCCCCCGCGCGCCTCGATCACCGACGTCGTGCCCAAGCGCACCCTGGTGATCGTCGTGGTGGTCGTGCTGCTCGCGGTGCTCGGTACCGTCATCGCCCTCGCGCTCGACGGCGACGGCACCAAGGACGAGGGCGCCGGCAGCCGGCCCACCGCGTCCAGCGGCGCCGGCGCCCCGGCCGACGACGACCAGGGCGAAGGGGACGCCACGCCCGTCGAAGCACCGACCTCCACCGGCCCGACCGGCGGCGACAAGGACCAGCAGCCGAAGCCGAAGCAGGGGGTGCCCGAGGGGTACGAGCGGGTCACCGACGACACCTTTCGCTTCGCCATGACGCTGCCCGAGGGCTGGGAGCGGCGGCCCATCCCGGGCTACAGCGGCGGTGGCGTCTACAGCGCGGCCGGCGGCTTCCCGCGCGTGCAGATCGACTTCAACGCCAAGCCGCTGTCCGACGCGGCCGAGGCGTGGCGCGGCGCCGAACCCGGCGCGTCCCGCTCGATGAACGGCTACCGCAGCCTGGGCATCCACCCGGTCGACTGGAAGGGCTACCCGACCGTCGCCGACTGGAGCTTCGAGCGCAAGCAGCGGGGCGTTTCGGTGCGCGTCCTCAACCGCGGCTTCAAGGTCGACGCCCACCGCGGCTACGCCATCATGATCACCTGCGCCAAGGACGCCTGGGAACAACCGGAGTGCACGAAGCTCCGGCAGACGGCACTGCGCACGTTCGCCCCGCGCTGAGCCCCCGCCCGCCGGGTGGGTCTCGATCGGGCGGGCTCCCTGCGTCTGGTTGATGGCCTGTTTGGTTGTTCGGCCGGCTGTCTGCTCGGCCGGTCGGCGTGTCTGGCCGCCTGTCTGCCCCGCCCGGCTGGCTGGCCGATTGGCCGTCCGGCTGTGATGCTCGTACGGGCCCCGTGGCGGGCCGGTCCGACGGTCGGTCAGCCGGGCGGGACGGCTCCGCCCGGAGCGGTCCCGGCGGAGTCGACGGACCAGTCGGCACAAAGACTCCGCGGCACGTATCGTGAGAACTCGCGGCCGTGGGTAGCGGTAAGGCACAGACAACAGACCGGATCTGACGGTTACGTGCGGTGAGCGACGGGCGAATCGCGCGCTGGGGAGGCGTCGTGGACGACTACGCGGGTCGGGTGCTCGCGGACCGCTATCGACTGCCGCTGCCACCCGCCGATGAGTACGAGTTCGTGGAGACCCGCGCCTTCGACACCTACAGCGGCCAGGAAGTGCTGGTCAGGCAGGTGCCGTTGCCCGAGGTCGTGGACGCCGAGGTGGTCACCGACGGCGCCTCGTACGCGGCGGCAGGCACCGGCCACGGCGGGTACGGCGGGCAGCCGGCGCACGGCGGGTCAGGCGGCTGGCCCGGCGGCGGCCACGGCCAGTGGTACGGGGCGGGGCCGGGCGACGGCCTGGCGGACCCGGCCGTGCGGCGGGCCATCGACGCGGCCACCGCCGCCGCCCAGGTGCCCGACCACCCCAGCCTCGACCAGGTCTTCCACGTCTTCGCCGAGGCCGGCAGCCTGTGGATCGTCAGCGAGTTGGTGCCGGCCAGGCCGCTGGCGGCGCTGCTCGCCGAGCGCCCGCTCAGCCCGCACCGCGCCGCCGAGGTCGCCGCCGACGTGTTGACCGCCCTGCGCGTAGTGCACGCGCACGGTTGGACCCACCGCAACATCACCACCCGCACCGTGCTGGTCTGCGACGACGGCCGGGCGATGCTCACCGGCCTGGCGGTCGGCGCGGCCGAAGAGGCGCTGTGCGGGTACGACCCGGTGCCGACGGAGCTGCGGGCGCCCCGGCCGCGCAGGCCGCTGGACGACACGGAGTTCGGCCCCGGCGGCGCGGCGCGGCAAGACCGGCGGCGGGCCGCGTCCGACGGGCGCGACGCCCCCGAGGGGCGGACCGACCGCGGCGCGGTGCCGCCCGTCCGCCCCGGCGCGCCGCACACCGGCGGCGCCCTGCCGGCCGGCCGCGACCGGCGCGCACCCCTCGCGGCCGAGCCCCGCGACGCCGTGCCCGCAGCAGTTGACGCGCCTGATGCGCCTGACGCACGCGGCGTACCCGACGCGTTCGGTGCGGTGCGTGCCGCGCCCGCCGAAGGCGGCGGACCTGCGGCAGGCGCCGCAGCGGGCGCGGCGACCGCCCCCGCGTCGGGTCCTGGCCCGGCCGGAGCCCTGCCGGGCGGCGACCCGTCCCGCCCGCCCGCGGCGACGCCCGTGGTGCGGCGCGGCCCCGCGGGCCCGGTGTACCGGGAGGAGGCCGCCGCGGCCGAAGGACCGGCGCCCGCGGTGGGCTCGGCGGGCGGTCGGGCCGGCGCCGCGGAACCGGAGCGTACGCCCGCCCGCGCGCCACGGGCGGGCGCCATCGCCGCCTACCGCGCCGGTGCCCAGGCGGCGGCCCGCGCGGCCATCGACGGCACGGACCCCGCGCACGGCACGGGCCCGCACGGCGACGACCGCGCCCGCGAACACGCCCCGGCCCACGACGCCCGTGACGCCTACGGCGCCTACGGCGCCCACGAAGAGACGCGTGACCCGTACGGGGCGTACGGCCCGGACGACGACGCGTACGGCGGTGCCCGGGGCGCCGGCTCCGGCGCGTCCGCAGGGGAGGCGGCCGGCCCGGACGCGTACGCCAGGGACGGCGACCGGGCGCCGGACGAGGACGGCAGCGACGGCACCGATTACGACGGCACCGAGTACGACGGTGCCGAGGGCGGCGCCGGCGCGTATGCGGGTGGTGCGTCGGCCGGTGAGGTCGAGCCCTACGGGGCGGGCGCGGCGGCGGGCCCCGACGGGCCTGCGGCGCCCGACGGCGACGGCTACCGCGGGCCCGATTCGGCGCTCTCCGCGGAACGCGCCCGGCAGGCCCGCATCGTCGTGGTGGGCGCGGTCACCGAGCGCTGGGCGCCCGAACAGGCCGGCCCCGTCTACGAGAACTGGCGCCTGGCGCCCCCGGTCGGCCCGGCGGCCGACCTCTGGGCGGTCGGCGTGCTGCTCTTCCGCGCCGTGCAGGGCCACGCCCCCTACCCCGAGGACAACGCGGCCGAACTCGTCCAACTGGTCTGCGCCGAGCCGCCCGCGTACGCGGAGGAGTGCGGCGCGCTGCGCCCCGTCGTCGAGTCGCTGATGCGCCAGGACCCGACCGAGCGGCCGGACTTCGAGGAGCTGCGCGGCTGGTTGCGCTCGCTCATCAGGTCGGCGCCCGAACCCGACGTCGGCAGCCGCACCGTCCCGGTGCCGCCGAGCGACCCGGGGGAGCCGGCCGACCCCAAGCGGCTGCCGATCCTGCGCCGGCGCGGCGAGTTGGTCCGCCGCCGCAGGGCAGCCGCCGCCCTGCACGGCCGCCACCGGCACAAGAAGGGCAGGCCACCGCGCGTACCCGAGCAGCGCCAGGCGCCGCAGGAGGCCGCCCCCGGGCAGGAGAAGCACCTGCGGCTGGAAACCCACGAGTCGGCGCCGCCGCGCGAGCCGAGCACCCGGGCGCCGCGCAGCCTGGGCCGGTTGCTGCTGCTGTTCATCCTGCTGCTGCTCGCCGCGGGCGTGCTGTACGCGATGGTGTTCATGCCCGACGCGGAGCCGGACGACGGCGCGGACCGCGGCGCCGCGAGCAGCACGGGCAGCGGCGCGCCGCCCGTCACCGGCACCGGCAAGAACGGCGACGCGCCGCCGATCGGACAGCAGCCGCAGTCCAGCGACCCGGCCGGGCTGGCCAAGGGGTTCACGCTCCGCAAGGACCCGGGCGGCTTCCAACTCGCCGTCTCCGAGGGCTGGCAGCGCCGCGCGCCCAACGGCCGCGGCCAGATCCGCTACCTCGGCGACGACTACGAGATGATCGTGGTCCCCGGCCGCGACAAGACCGCCGAGTACGGCACCGACCCGATGAAGTACCAGCAGGACCTGGAGCCCGAGTTGGCCCCGTACCGCGACTCGGGCTGGGCGACGGCCAGCGGGCTGCGCCGGATCGACGTGGGTCAGACGGCGATGGCCGAGGGCACGTTCGAATGGAAGGACACCAGCGGTCGCCAGGTGTACGTGCGCAACCTCGCGATGATCATCGGCGGTCGCTACCACGTCGTCCAGATCGTCGGCCCCGCCCACGCCCGCAATGCCGTCGACCGCTACTTCGACCAGGCGGCGGCCTCCTACCGGGCCACGGGCTGAGGCCGCGTCGGGCCGGGCGGCGGGCCGGTTCGCGCGGGCCCCGGACGCGCGGGCGCGAGGCAGTAGACGCTGAAGCGCCAGGCGTTAGGGCCCCCGGTGCTCAGGCGCTCGGCTTCGTCGTCGCGTCGGAGGCGGGCTCGTCGGGAGCGGTCGGCTTGGTGGAACCGGCGGGCCCGGTGGGCTTCTTCGGCTCATCGGGGGTGGTCGCGTCGGTGGGGGCGGTGCCGTCGGTGGGCGCCGGCGGCTGATCCGTGGCTCCGGCGTCGGTGTCTGCGCCGGCACCCGCGTCCGCGTCCGTGTCGATGCGGAGTTGATCGCGGGCGACGGCGAACATCCGCTCCTGTTCGGTGCGGTGCGGCGCCGTGGCGGTGGTGTCCACGCGGAGCTGGTAGACGCGGTGTTCGGCGCCGGGCACGAAGAGTTCGAGACGGCGGCGCTGTTCCCGCTTGCCGCGGATGCGGTAGTCGACCTCGATCCAACGGGCCGGCTGCCCGTACCAGTCGAGCGTGTGGCGGCGGGTGCGCACGTCCTCCATCGACGAGTCCTGCGTATCGCGGTACCAACTGATCTGCTGCTCGGACGCCTCGGCCGCGGTGTCGCCGAGCGCCGTGTCGCGCGTGAGTCCGATGGTGAAGGCGCGCTGGTCGCCGCCGGTCCAACTGGCCTCGGTACGGCTCGTACCACCGGTCCGGAAGCCCTCCGGGAGCGCCACCTGCGCGGTCAGCGGCGCGTGGGCGGTCAGCCGCCAGCCGGCGGGCAGCGCCGGGCGCGGGGCCCCGGTCGGCGCCCCCGTCGGCGTGGGCGCCGCGCTGGTGGCGGGCGCGCCGCTGGTCGGCGGTGCGGTACTGGCCTGCGGCGGCGGTGCGGCCTCGTCGTCCTTGAGCGGCCCGGTGAGCAGGTACGCGCCCGCCCCGACCACGACCACCAACGCGCCCAGCGCCCCGAGCGCGACCCGCGGCCGGATGCTGCCCCACGGCCCGCGCCGCGCACCGGCCCCGCCACCGGCCGCCCCGCCGGCCGTGGTGCTGGCCACGCCCGCGCCCGCGCGCGGGAAGCCGTCGCCCTGCTGTGTCTGCCCGGCCATCGGCCGGGCCGCGGGCAGCGCGCCCGGCAGCCCGCCGCCGGCCCGCTCGCCGTCCGCCGCAGAGCCGGTGTCCGGCCGCTGCGCCGCGTACGGCTGCGGCCCGTCGCCCCGGCCGTACGCGCCGGCGGCCCGGCCCGCTCCCGCGGTGGCGCCGTGGGTGGTGCCCTGGGGGGTGCTTCGGGTGGTGGGCGTCGTGGGGGCGGCCGGGGTGCCGGTCGCCGGCGGGCGGGTGCCGTCCGGGGCGGGGCGGCGGGTGCCGCCGATGGCGGTCAACTGCTGGGTGGTGTCGGAGCTGGGCGGGGGCTCCGGGTCGCCGCGGCGGAGCGCGCGGAGTTGGAGGGTCTCCATGGACGACGGGCGTCCGGCGCGCCGGCCTCCGGCGGGAGGCTGGCCGCCGGCGGTCGGCCGGCCGCCGGAGGGTGCGTCGTGCGCCGCTTGGGGCGGATTCGCCGGGCCGGGTGCGTGCGCCGCGTGGGGCGCGTTGGCCGGGCCGGGCGCGTGCGATGGGCCAGGTGCGTTCGCCGGGCCCGGCGCGCGGGGCGTGCACGGTGGCTCCTCGGCCGCCGGCGCTGCGGCCAACTCGCGCAGCGCGGCTTCGGCTTGTTCGGCGGTGGGCCTGGCGGCCGGGTCCCTGGCCAGCAGGCGGCCGATCAGTTCGGTGAGCGGGCCGGCGTGCGCCGGCGGGCGCGGTGTCGCGGTGCGGAGCGCGGCCACCGTCTGCGCCACGGCTACGGCCACCGGCTGCGTCGGCGCGGCGACGCGGAACGGGGTGGCGCCCTCCACCGCCGCGTACAGCAGGACGCCCAGCGCCCACAGGTCGGCCGGCGGCTGCGGCGCGGGCGCGTCGGCGGCGAGCCGCTCCGGGGCGATGAACTCCAGCGCCGCGACCGCGCCCTGAGGCCACGCCCCGCCGGCCGCGGGCCCTTCCGCGGGCGCGGTGCCGGTGCCGGTGCCGGTGTCGAGCCCCGCAAGGGCCAGCCGCCGCTGCTGGTCGACGGCGTGCACCAGACCGAAGTCGGTCAGTACGACCCGCCCCGCCCCGGCGCCGGCGGCGCCTCCCGCCCGGCCGGCCGCGGTCGATCGGTCGCGGCCGAAGAGGACGTTGCTCGGTTTGACGTCGCCGTGCACCAGCCCGGCGGCGTGCGCGGCGCGCAGGGCGCCCGCCACCGCGAGGCCGACGTGGGCGGCCTGCCGGACCCCGAGGGTGGCCCGGCGCAGCGTGTCGGCCAGCGATCCGCCGCGTACCAATTCGACGACCAGCCACGGCCGGTCGTCGACGCTCAGCACGTCGTGCACGGTGATGACGGCGGGGTGCTCGATGCGGGCGGCGGCGCGGACCGTACGGCGCAGCAGCTCGAAGGTGCTGGCCCGTTCGCCGGCGGTGAGCCCGGCGGGCAGCCGGGGTTCCTTGACCGCGACCTCGCGGCCCACGAGTTCGTCGCTGGCCTGCCAGACGGTGCCGAGCGCGCCGTCGCCGAGGTGGTCACCGAGCCGGTACCGCCCGGCCAACAGACCCCGGCCGCCGCCGGCCCCCGCCCCGTGCCCCACCGGCGGCTGCGGCTCCCCGGCCATCGCGCCCTCCCCTCCGTGCGTCATGTTGTCCATCATCGCGCGGGGTTGAGCGGTACGGGACACAAGGGGCCGGTTGTCGGACGGATTCCACCGGATTCCGCGCCCGGCGCGGCACGCCGCCCCGGAACCGGCGGCGGGGCGGCCGGTCGGGCCGCCGGTGCGGCTGTTGGCTGGGCGAGTGGGGGCTTTGGCGGGGCGGCTGCGCAACTCGTCCCGTAACCCGGTGTGGAACCGCTTGCGGCGGGCGGGCCCGGCGGCGGTGCGAAACCGGACGGACCGGGGCTGACCGGGGCGGACCGCTGGGGAGCGGCGCCCGTTCGAGGTGGGCGTGCGGCTTCGGCGCTGTCGTCACGGAGCGTCGATATCGGGTTGTGCCCTTGCCGCGGCTCGTCACGCGGGGGAGTCGGCGGGGTGCTCGGGTACGCTCCGTTGGATGCGAGCCGTGCCGAAGCCGAACGCGAACTGCGGCACGCCGTGCGGCCCCGGAGGGGGAGTCGGCAGCAGGCTCGTTTACGTACACCTGTGCAGCTCGCGCGGGGGACGGGCCGGTCGCGGCGGCCCGTTGTTCGACTCCCCGCGATGCGCGTCGCACAGTATGCACCAGTCATACTCCTTGGCGCTGGAATATGTCTGAAGTGCTTGGTGAGGTGACTGTACGTCAACCATGCTGTCTCGTCGTGGGATCACGTTCCGTGATCCCGGAGAGGCGCGAAGCGATGTGTCCACCGGTTCGGATGGTGTGAGCGGTGCAGGTGCTTCAAATGCAGATGGAAGTCCGGCCAGACCCGGCCGAGGTGGGAAGGGCGCGCCGCTGGGCGCGCTCCCGGCTGGCCCGCTCGGGGGTGGCGGTAGACGAGCCCCTGGCGGAGACGCTCATCTTGTTGATCTCGGAACTGGTCACCAACGCCGTGGTGCACACGGGCTGCCCCGCCGTCCTGCGGATGCTCTTCCCCGCCGGGTGCGCGGCCGGGCCGCCGGCCCCCGATGGCGCGGCCCCGGCGGCCGGCCCGGACGGCGCCGCCCCGACGGCGGGTGACCTGGCGCGGGCCCCGGGTGCCCAGGCGCCGGCCGCGGGCGGTTCGGCGCAGCCGCCGGGCGGTGCGGCATGGCCCCCGGACGGTGCGGCGTACGGCGTGGGCGGGGCGGCCGGCTGGCCCCCGGCGCCCGGTACGGGGCAGTTCGCCGGCCCGGTCCCCTGGCCGCTGGCCGACGGCGAACTCCTCGCCCTGCCGGGTGCGGCCGGCCAGCCGGCCGTGGCGACGGTCCGGGTCGAGGTCGCGGACGCGAGCAACTGCCCCCCGCGGCCCTGGCGCGCGGACGACGACGACACCCACGGCCGCGGCCTCGAACTGGTCGACGGCCTCGCGGACCGGTGGGGTTGGAAGCCGGAGGGCAACGGCAAGAGCATCTGGTGCGAGGTGGACCGCCAGGCGCCCGCCGCGCCGCCGGCGGCCACCGCGCACACCGCCCGGTACGGCGCGGAGCCGGCCGGGGCCGCGTCTGAGGCCGCGGGAGGCGGGGCGCAGCGGTCCGCGGCGGGCGGCCCCGACGGATGCGGGGCGGCGTCGGCGGCGCCCCCCGGGGCGACGGTCGGCATCGAGCGCGCGGTGTCACTCGCCGGCGCGTGGCCCGCGCGCCGCCGCGCCGCGCACTAGATGGGGAATCATTAAGTCCAGACCAGGTGTTGACGTGACGTGTTCGATTGATCACCCTTAGGTGCAGCGATGCGTCGGAGGGGACGTCGAGGACGGCTCGTACCCGGGGTCCTTCGGACGCCCTTGGGCTGTTGCCTCGGCGAGATGCGGATCGCGGTTCGGCGCGGCGGCAGGGCGGCGGCGTCGAATGGGGCTGGCGGTGCGCGGTGCCGTGCTCGGGGCGCGCACGAGCGCACCGCCAAGCCCTGCTTCGTACGGACGCGTGGGCGGCGGGCAGCGGGCAGGGGCGTCGCCCCGTACGAGTCCTGCTGGCCGGTGTGACGGGCCTCCTCCCGTGCGGCCGGCCGACGGGCGGGCGGCCCGCGCGGCGCGGGGTCCCGTACGGGAACGAGGGGGGCGGGGCGCGCGGGGCGTTGGCGGGGCGAGGTCAGTGGGGGTGCTTCGGGGCGGCGGCGATGACCTGGTTCAGGAGGGTGCGGGAGGCGAGGAGTTCGGCTACCTGGCTGTCGATCCGGTCCCGTTCGCGGCGCAGTTCGTCGGCGAGCTCCGGTGTGCACGGGCGGAGCACCCCGTCCCGTTCGCAGACGCTCGGCAGCAGGCGGGCGATGACGGCGGTGGTCAGGCCGGCGGCCAGCAGCGTGCGGATGTACGCGACCAGCCGTACGTCGCCCTCCGCGTAGACCCGGTAGCCGTTCCCGAGCCGGTGGGGGCGGAGCAGGCCCTGCTGTTCGTAGTAGCGCAGCAACCGGACGTTGACGCCGGTGCGTTCGGCGAGCTGGCCGATGCGGAGGGCGTCGCGGGCGGGCGGCGCACCATCCGCCGGGGCCGGGGCCGGGGCCGGGGCCTGCGGCGTCGGGGTCTGTGGTGGCGCGGCCGGGGGCGTCGTACGGGGCGTGCGGGCGGTGTCGTCGGTGGTTCGGGCCTGTCGGGTCCGCGCGCGCACGGGCGCCCCTCTCGCTTGGCTGTCCTGCGGCTGTCCTGTGGCTTGCCGAGCCGGTGGCGCCTTCCAGTCTCCCCGGTTTCGGTGCCTGTACCGGTGCCGGTCCTCCCGGCCCCCGTGGAGTGCCGGGTGCCAGGTGCCGGGTGCCGGGTGCGCGGGCCCGGCACCGGGCGGCGGTCAGTGGCCGCGGTCGACGGTCGACGGCTTGACCCTGACACCGGTTAGAGGCTTTATCGTCGCGCCATGGCCTACCGAGAACTCGCCACCCGGCCCGTACGGAACTGGGCGCTCGTCGCCGTCGCGGCCCGGATGCCGGTCGCGATGGCGCCGTTGGCGCTGGTCTTCCTGGTACGGGAGCGGCCCGGCGGCTACACGTTGGGCGCCGTGCTCGCCGCCGCGTACGTCGTCGGCGAAGTCGTCGGCGCGGTCGTCCTCGGCGCGCGGTTGCGGCCCGACCGGGCGCGCCGGCCGCTCGCCGCCGGACTCGCCGTCGGGGCCGCCGCCTTCGCGGTGCTGGGGCTGGCGCCCGGCGCGCACCCCGTCGTGCTCGCCGGGGTCGCGGCCGTGGCGGGCGCGGCCCCCGGTGCCGCACCCGGTGGCATGCGCGCCCTGCTGACCGGCCTGGTGCCGGAGCGGCTGAGCACCCAGGTGCTCAGCATGGAGTCGATGCTGACGTACGCCGTGTGGACGGCCTCGCCCGCGCTGGCCACCGGGCTCGCGCTGGGCGTCGACCCGGTGCTGCCGCTGCTCCTCGGCGCGGTGCTCGCGGGGGCCGCGGCGGTCGGCCTGTGGTCCCTGCCGGCCGGCTGGCACGCGGACGCCGGTGACCGGAACGGCGTGTCCATGACGCGTACGCTGGCCGGCGCCTGGCCCGTCTACGCCACCGGCGCGGCGGCGCTCTCCCTGCTCGCCCTCGCCGAACTCGTCCTGCCCGCCCTGCTCGAACAGCGCGGCATCGCGGTCGGCTGGTCGGGGCCGGTCCTCGCGGGCTACTCGGTGGCCGCGGCCGTGGGCGCGTTCGGGTACGGGCTGCGCGGCTGGCCCGGTTCGCTGGCCCGGCAGAACCTGGTGCTGATGCTCGCCGTCATGGCGTGCGTGGCCGCGGCGGCGGTGCTGCCCGGGATCGGCCTGATCGCGGCGGCCATGCTGCTGGCCGGGCTGCTCCAGTCCGGAGTGCAGATGACGCGCACCCTGGCCCTGCGCGCGGCACTGCCGGCGAGCGCGCTGGCCGCCGGGTACTCGGTGATGTACGCGGCGGTCGGCCTCGGTTACGCGCTCAGCGCCACCCTCTCGGGCGTCGTACAGAAGGCGACGTCACCGGCGACGGCGATCCTCGCCGGGGTGGCGTTCGCCCTGCTGCTCACGCTGGCCGCCGCGGCCGGCGAACGGCGGTCGGCGAGCCGCCCCGCCAAGGGGACGGACGCGGAGGCGGACGCGGGGACGGGCGCGAGTGCGGGTGGGGAGACCGGGCCGGGCGCGGGTGCGGGCGGGAAGTCGGGTTCGCGCGCGGGCGCGGGCGAGGGCGCGGCTGCGCACGTGGGGACGAGCGAAGGGGCGGGCGAGGGCGCGGGGATGGGCGCGGACGCCGTCGACGGCGCGCCCGGCTAGCCGGCCGGGTGCGGCGCACGGCACCTCGCCCCGTACGGCGCGCGCCCCTGCGCCCCGTACCGCCGTGCCCCGTACGGTGCGCGCCCCCGCGTCCCGTACGACGTCTCAGCGCAGGTCGCGGGCGATACGCTTGGCTATCTTGCGGGACTCGGTGGCCAACTCCCTGAGCATGCCGCTGGCCGGGTTGGCGTAGCCGGTGAAGTAGAGGCCGGGGGAGGCGGCCAGCCGGCGGGGCCCGCGCACCAGCGGGTGGCCCTGGGAGTCGAGCACGTCCAGGTGGCCGACGAGCGGGTCGAGCCCGGGACGGTAACCGGTGGCGGCGATCACCACGTCGGCGTCGATGCGGCTGCCGTCGGCCAGGACCGGCTTGTCCCCGTCGAAGGAGGCCAGCGCCGCGACGACCTCCACCCGGCCCTCCCGTACCGCCCGCACGATCCCGGTGTCCCGGACCGGCACGGCCCCCGCCCTGGCCCGCGAGTAGAGGCCGGCGCCCCCGGCCGCAGCGGGGCGGGGCAGTCCGTGGGCGGCCAGGTCGGGGGCGCAGAGGCGGGCCCGTACGGCCGCCAGCCGGTCGCTCACGCCGACCGGTAGCCGGCGGGCGACCACCGCCGACCGCTGCGCCGACCAACCAAGCCGCGACCGGCGCACGATGTGCGGTGCGGTGCGCACCGCGAGCCTGACCCGGCCGGCGCCGCCGGCGGCGAGGTCGGCGGCGATCTCGGTTCCCGAGTTGCCGGCCCCGACCACCAGGACGTCCTTGCCCCGGTACGGGTCGGCGGCCCGGTAGTCGGCCGCGTGCAGCAACTGCCCGCCGTACTCGGCCCGCCCCGGCCACTCCGGCAGGTACGGGGTGTGGCTGTGCCCGGTGGCGACCACGACCGCCGGCGCGCTCAGCTCGCGGCCCCCGCTGGCCCGCAGCACCCAGCCGCCCGCCGTGCCCTCCCCGCCCGCGGCCCGCTCGACCCGCGTGACCTCGACCCCGGTGACGCACTCCAACCGGTGGTGTTCCACGTACTGCTCCAGGTAGCGCACGAGGTGGTCGCGGCTCACCCAACGCCCGTACGCGCGCGGGATCGCCAGCCCCGGCAGGGCCGACATGCGCCGTGTGGTGTGCAGGCGCAGCCGGTCGTAGTGGGCCCGCCACGCCCCGGCGACGGCGTGCTGGCGCTCCAGGACCACGGCACGCACTCCCCGCTCGCCGAGCGCGGCGGCTGCCGCGAGGCCGCCGGGGCCGCCGCCGATGACGTACACGGGGGAGTGGGGGGCGGGAGTTCTGTCGGCCATGAGCGTGAGCGTAGTCGGATGATTGACGGGTTTCGGTCAAACCGGTACCGAATCGGTTGCGGAACGATTACGGGTGGCAACGCGTTGCGCCCTGCCGGCGGGCCCGAGCACCCCGCCCGGGCCCGGACCTTCGACGGCGTTCCGGGCGCCGACCGGCCCGCGCCCGGGCGCCGCGTCGCCCCGCTGGGGCGGCTCGTCCTGCCGTCGTTTTCGGCTGGTTGCTTGCGCTATGTCGCGCCCATTGCTGCGAGGTTGAGCCGTTTCATGGCACATGGTGGAAAACCTTAGGTGTCGTCATGGTTGGTGAGGGTGGGCGGCCGGGGCGGGTTGGCGTGCGTGGCGGGGCCGTCGGCCGCGGCGGGGCGCGCCGGTCGGCGGCCGTGCGGCCGACCCGTCCGCGGTTGCCGTCCGCGCCCGCCGGGGTGGTGCGGCGGTGGCGGTCACCCCGGCGCGCTCCCATGCGCCCCGGGGGCACGGTGGGCGCCATCGCGTACACCGTGTGCCGTGTGTCGTGGGCGGCGTGCCAGGGGGTGTCACGGGGGTGGTGTGTCGATCGATGCGGAAGCTCCGTGCGGCCGGGAACGACCGCCCCGGTGGGCTCCTGCCGGCCCCGGCGGTGTTGAATGCGGAGGCGGGCGGGGAGACGGCTTACGGGCAGGCGGGGAGCGGGAGGAGAGGCGGATGCTGGAGCCGGTCGAGTTGGAGATGTACGGGCTGGTACTGCGCCCCTGGGAGGAGGCCGACCTGCCCGCCATCGAGCGCGGCCTGGCCGATCCGGAATACCGCCGCTGGAGCGCCGTCAACTCACCGGCGGCCTTCCCGAACGGCGCCTGGGACTTCCTGTGCACCCGTACCGACGGGTGGCGCCGCGGCGACATGGCCGCCTTCGCCATCACGGACCTGGAGACCTCGGCAGTCCTTGGCAGCGTGTACGCGGGCGCCCTCGACTTCGACCACCGCAGCGGCCGGGTCGGCTACTGGGTGCTGCCCGAGGCGCGCGGCCAACGGGTGGCCGCGCGCGGCCTGGAGACCATGACGCGCTGGCTGTTCCAACACGTCGGCCTGCACCGGCTCGAACTCGGTCACGCCGTCGGCAACGACGCCTCCTGCCGGGTCGCCGACCGCTGCGCCTACCGCGTCGAAGGCATCTTCCGCGGCGCCATGGTGGACCTGACGGGCACGCCGCGCGACATCCACGTGCACGCCAGGCTCGCCACCGACCTGCCGCCCTACCGGTTCGGCCAGACCGCGGTCCCGGCAGCCGCCGACACCGCCCGCGCCAACACGCCGGCCTGGGCGGCGGCACCCACCCCACAGGACTGAGCGCCGCCCACCACCCGGGCGGCCCGGCGCGGCCCCGGCCATCCCCGCGCCGGGCCGGTTGCCCAGCGGCCCCGCTTCTACGGCCAGAGCAGGTCGCGCGTCCAACCCCCGGGCGTGGTGCGGTAGCGCAGCCGTACGTGGCGGCGTTGCCCCTCGCCCTGGAAGAACTCCACCTCATCCGGGTCCAGGACGTACAGCGTCCAGGTCGGCACCTCGGCGTCCGGCTCCCGGTGGGCGCGGTCCCAGGCGGCTGCCGACGCCCGCACCAACTCCTCGTACGCGGGCAGCACTTCGCTCTGCCGACCGACCAGGGCTGCGGCCAGCGCGCCGGGGGAGCGGTGGTGCAGGTCGGCCGAGCTCTCTTCGGGGCCGGCCGCCGTGACGGGGCCGGTCAGCCGGATCTGCCGGCCCATCTGCGGCCAGTAGAAGCTGAGGGCGGCCTGTGGCCTGGCCGCGAGCTCCCGGCCCTTGCGGCTGGTGCGGTGCGAGGCGAAGTGCCAACCGTGTTCGTCGGCGTCGTGCAGCATCACCACCCGGGCCGCGGGGCGGCCCGCCTCGTCGGCCGTGGCCAGGGTCATGGTGTGCGGTTCGCGCACCCCCGCGTCGGCCGCCTCGTGCAGCCAGCGCTGGAACAGGGGCAGGGGTTCGGCGGGCGCCGCGTCCGGGTCGAACCGCGGCAGCGGGTCCGTCCACACCCGCAGGGTGTGCAGCCGTTCGCGGAACGCGCGCTGTTCGTCGTCGCTCATCGGGGTCATCACCCGGCCCATCATCGCCCGCCCCACCGCCGGGCACTTGGCTGCCCGGCCCTGGCCCCGGCTCCCGGCTGCCCGCCCCGCCCCTCCCCGCCCGCCGGCCCCGCTCGCGCCAGGGCTCCGCGCGTCAGCGGCCCGTCGTGCCAGCGCTCCGTCGTGCCAGCGCTCCGGGTGCCGGCGCTCCGCGCGTCAGCGCTCCGTCGTGCCGGCGCTCCGTGCGTCAGCGGCCCGAGGGCTCGTCGGCGCGGTCGGGTGGGCCGCCGGTGGTGGCGCAGTGGCAGTCCGGGTGTTGGCCGTGCGGGGCGCGGGGGCCGGGCGGACGGTGGGCGGATATGTACGTCTGGGAGAGGGCCACCACCACGCTGTCGTACGGGGTCTGGCGGCGGGGCGCGGTGAAGTGGACGGCGCGGTCGGGGGTGCCGGTGCGGTACACCCGGACGGCCTGGCTGCCGGACTCCACCTGTCGTACCTCGCGCCACGGCAGGGGTGTGCCGTCGAGGAACAACTCCTCCGTGGAGAGGGCGAAGCTGCCGTACACGACCGTGCCGCCGCGGGCCAACCGGTGTGCTGCGCGCGGGAGTTCGTCGGCGGCTGCGGTGGCGGCTATCTGTTCCGCGGCCTCGCCGCCCACCGCGTACAGCGTCTCGCCCTCCCGGGTGCGGACGTCCGCCCACTCGACGGGCTCGGCCACCCCGCCGTGCGGCGAGTACGTGGCTTCCCGGAACGAGCTCACCCGGGCCTCGGACCAGGGGAGGGCGCGGACCTCCGGGCCGTGGGTGAGCACGAAGCCGTGCTCGAAGCAGTGGAAGACGGTGGCGGGCGGGCCCTTCAGCTCCTGCCACACCCGGGTGCCCAACGGGACCACCACGCTGAGCACCAGCAGCCCGACGCCCACGAACCGGCCGACCGTGCCCACCTCGCGGTCGGACGTGACGCCGGCCGCGGTGACGGCGGCGCCCACCATGAACATCAACACGCTGAGCAGACAGCCGAGACAGGCCGCCCGGTCGTGCTCGCACTTCGCGCTTCCGATGAAGCGGCCGAAGTCACGCCGATCCGCCATGACCCGTACGCCGCTCTCCGGTAACTCCTTCGACAGCCTCAACGCTCGCCCCCTCCCTGCGCTCCATGGCTACCCGGTGTGATGCCACGAGCACAGCACCATGTATAGCGCGCCGCACTGACAAACGCGTCGCCCAGCGAGAAACTGCTGGCCAACCATGGTGTGGAAGGAGCGGATCGCGGCCGGCTCCGGCCGGTGGCCCCTCGCCCGGGAGCTCACAACTCGGGCCAAAGGTCACCCAGTCGCCCTGATGCACCCCATTCCGCACGAAGGCCCCGCCCTGCCTCTGCCTCCCTCCCGCCCCGCTGCCACCCACTCCCACTCCCCGCCCGTGGCGCCACACCCCTCACCCAAACGTCCAACACCCCGCGCGCCGTCGAACTCCGCTTAAGCCAAGCCGTTTCGCCGGGGTCACTGGATGTGCACAACACCCACCACCCCGCGCGGGTTTATGTGAATGACGTCACCCTGAAGTCCCTTAACACGGAGGGGAATTGGTCCGTACTAACCCCGGTGAGTCTTGAAGAAAGGTCGGCGAATGCGGTCAAACGGGCATGTGGATTAAGATCATCAGGCGTCAATTCCCGGGCTATGTCCGCATTTTGGCTCATTGCTTATTGCCGCTTGTTGCCATCCGCGTAACAGGGCGAACGGGTTATTGAAATGACCATGAGGAACCATGCAGAGTCTTTGCGGGCACGGCGGAAAACATCCCGCCGTGCAGCGTGGACGCAACAAATTCCCCCCACAACACGCATGCGAAGGGTCAACTCTTCATGGCATCTCACAAGCGCATCAGCAGCCGTCGTCTCACCCTGGCGATAGGCGCCGCCGCGGCGGTCGCCGCCGGCGCGTTCGTGGCCGTTCCGGCCGGGGCCGCCGACTCGCCCGCCGAGGGCACCGTCTACGGCGCGGACGCCAAGGGCGCCGTCGACGGCAGCTACATCGTCATGCTCAAGGGCGACCGGGGCGTCAAGGCCGCCGACACCGGCAAGGAGCTGGCCAAGGAGTACGGCGGCCAGCTCTCGCGCAGCTACACGTCCGCCATCAACGGCTTCTCGGCCAAGGGCCTGAGCGAGACCGAGGCCAAGCGCCTGGCCGCCGACCCCGCCGTGGCCAAGGTCGTACAGAACAAGACGTTCCGGGCGACCGGCACCCAGGAGAACCCGCCGTCGTGGGGCCTGGACCGCATCGACCAGGCCGAGACGCAGGGCGACGGCGCGTACGCGTACCCGGACGGCGCCGGCGAGGGCGTCACCGCGTACGTGATCGACACCGGCGTACGGGTCACGCACAAGGACTTCGAGGGCCGGGCCACGCACGGCTTCGACGCCGTCGACGGCGACGACTCGGCGGACGACGGCAACGGCCACGGCACGCACGTCGCCGGCACCATCGCCGGCGCGGACCACGGCGTGGCGAAGAAGGCCAAGATCGTCGCCGTACGGGTGCTCAACGACCAGGGCTCGGGCACCACCGAGCAGGTCGTGGCCGGCATCGACTGGGTGACCGAGCACCACCAGGGCCCGTCGGTCGCCAACATGAGCCTGGGCGGCGGGGCCGACGAGGCGCTGGACGCGGCGGTGCAGAAGGCCATCGAGTCCGGTGTCACCTTCGGCGTCGCGGCCGGCAACGAGTCGACCGACGCCGGCCAGGGCTCGCCCGCGCGCGTACCCGAGGCCATTACGGTCGCCTCCAGCACCGAAACCGACCAGCAGTCGAGCTTCTCCAACTACGGCGACATCGTCGACATCTACGCCCCGGGCTCGGACATCACCTCCGCCTGGAACACCGGCGACGACGCCACCAACACCATCTCCGGCACCTCGATGGCCACCCCGCACGTGGTGGGCGCGGCAGCGGTCTACCTGGGCGGTCACCAGGACGCCACCCCGGACCAGGTCGCCCAGGCCCTCACCGATGGCGCAACCCCAGACAAGATCAGCAACCCGGGCCCCGGCACCCCGAACAAGCTGCTCAAGGTCGTCGAGTAGGACCCCACCGCGCGGGATTGCGACGCGCAACACCGCGCAGCAACCCGCCTCATGCACCTCGTGCCTGAACCCACAGCGCGATGTCCGCGCGCCGAAGTGGCCGCGCGACCGGTCGACTGAGTGAACAGTCGACTGCGCGACTGCGCGACTGCGCGACTGCGCGACTGCGCGACTGCGCGACGTTGCGCACGGGTACGGGCTGGCCGTGCATGTGGGTGGGCGGATATCGATGCGGAGGGAAAGCGGGCGGCCCCGCGCCGCCGGGCCGATCCCATCGCATTCGGCTCGCCCCAGCGGAATCCACGGGAATTCCGTGAGGAATACCGGAGAAGGCGTGGATTCCGCTGGGGCGGCGGGCGTGGAGGGGCTTCTGCGGCCGGTGGGATTCGGCGCGGCGGGCGGCGGAAGAATCCGCTGGCGGGCCGGGGGTGAACCGGCGAGCATGGCGCGCATGAGCGAACAACCCGCGCGATGGACCAAGGCCACCGTCTACCCCGACATGTGGGCCGACCCGGCCGACGACCCCCGCAACAGCGAGGGCACCAGCCCGGACGGCGAACTGGCGACGCTGGCCGACTTCCTCACCGGCTACCGGCTCACGCTGCGGATGAAGTGCGAGGGCCTGGACGCGGAGCAGTTGGCGCGCCGCTCGGTGCCGCCGTCGACGATGTCGCTGCTCGGCCTGGTGCGGCACCTCGCCGAGACGGAGCGCGACTGGCGCAACTGGCTGACCACGGACGAGCCCCTGCCCAAGCTGTACGGCGCGAAGGACGCGGACTTCCACGGTGCGGTGGCCGGCCAGGCCGTGGTGGACGCCGCATACGCGGACCTGGAGCGTGAACAGGCGGCGACCGACGCCGCCCTGGCCGGCTATGCGGACCTGGGTGAACGCGTCGGCAGGGACGGTGTCGCGGTGCGCGAACTGCTGGTGCACCGGGTGGAGGAGTACGCCCGCCACTGCGGCCACGCGGACCTGCTCCGCGAGCGCATCGACGGCAGGGTCGGCCAGTAGCCAGTAGCCAGTAGCCAGTAGCCAGTAGCCAGTAGCCAGTCGGCCGTGGGCAGTAGCTAGTGGGCCGTGGGCAGTTCGCGTGCGGGAGGGGCAGGGGTTGTTCGGCCCCGTGCGTGCGGGCGGGTGGGTACGCGCGCGTGCGGGTGCGTTCCTGGGCGTACGGGAGGTGCGCCGGGCCGTGCGCGTGCGGGGCGTGCGGGGCGGGTGCCGTGCCGGGCCGACGGACGCCGGTGGCGGTGCCGTGCCGTGCCGGTGCCGGCGGCGGGCCGCCGTGGGGCGGTCGCCCCGGGGCTACTTCGTGGGCTTGCGGCCCGTGACGCCCAAGTGGACCAAGAGGGCGAGGTTGGGCTTCAGGTCGGCCTGCTTGACGCCCGAACTCTGGAAGCCCTTCTGGTGCGCGGCGACCGCCGCGAGCATGGTCACCAGCGAACCGGCCACGGCGGCGGGGCTGACATCCTTGTCGACCTTGCCCTTGGCCTGGAGCTCCTTGATGGAGTCGGCCAACGAGCCGGTCACGGCGTTGATGAGCTTCATGCGGAGCTTGTAGAACCGCTTGTCGCCCTCGGCCGCACCCAGGTCGACGACGCGCAGGATGGCATCGTTTTTGCGCCAGAAGGAGAGGAAGCCGTCCACGAGTTCCTCGGCCGACTGCCAGCCCGCCTTCCCCACCCAGGAGCGGCCCGCCACCAGTTCGGTGAGCCCGGCACCCTCCTGAGCCGTCTCTTCGGCGAGCTCAAGGACGGCGCCCTCGACGTCGGGGAAGTACTGGTAGAACGTCGCGGGTGAGGTGCCGGCGCGGCGTGCGACATCGATGACCTTGACGTCTCTGTACGGCGAGGAACTGAGCATCTCGCTGAGGCAGTCGAGCAGCTTCTGCCGCGTCGCCTGCCCGCGGCGCCCGGCCACCCGGCCGTCAACCGTGCGAACTTGTCCTGTCATGCCGTCAGCTTACCGAGGGGTGATCAGAGCGCGATCCGGCCGCCGGCAAATGGGGTGCGGCCCGGGCTGGTTCGAGAAAGTGCACTTCAGGCGGGGTGTACGGGGGGAGGGGTGGTCGTTGGGGCAGCCATCTACTGCGCGACGTGGATTCGGCCGGATGGATGATTCCTGTTATCAACAGCCTGTGGATAACTTCGGTGGATAACTCGTGCCCGCGGTGTGGAGACGGCGTGAGCGACGCCCTTTCGCCTGCTGTTCGCCTGCCGTACGGATTCCATCGACATAGCCGACCGGAGCGGCCATTAGTGCCTTCGGGGCCCGCGGGCGACCGTCGTGGGGCGGCGGGATGCCGGCTGCGCCGTTAGCGTGGCTGATAAGGCACTTGCCGTGTGCCGAGATCCCTGCATGGGAGGACGCGGAGCGATGGCCGTACCGCCGGAGCGCTCGGAGCCCCCGGAGTTCCCCGAGCCCCTGGAGTCCCGCGGGACCCCGGGCGCCTCGGAGTTTCCGACATCCCCGGAAACTCCGGAAACCCCAGAATCCTCGGAAGCCTCGAAAACCCCGGAATCCCCGGAGTCCCCGGAATCCCGAGAATCCCCTGGGCCCGCGGAGCCCTCGGCATCCCGAACACCCCCGGCAGCTCCAGTATCCCCGGCGTCCCCGGGCGCCCCGACAGGCCCGCCCGGTGCGGTTCCCGGCGGGCCGCCGCGGGGCCGGTTCCCGGAGGGCGCGCCCTGTTGGGTGGACGCCGCCCTGCCGGACGTCGCCGCCGGCCGGCGCTTCTACGGCGAACTGCTGGGCTGGACCTTCGGCGGCACCGTGCCCGAGTACGGCTCGTACACCCAGGCGTTCCACGACGGGAAGAACGTCGCGGCGCTCGCCGGCAAGCCGGACGGGCGGATGCCGACCGTCTGGAGCGTCTACCTGTCCACCGCCGACGCCGTGGCGACCGCGCGGCGGGTCCGCGCCGCGGGCGGTGCGGTGATCATGGAGCCGGTCCGTACCGGGGACTTCGGCACGGTGGCCGTGGTCGCCGACCCCGACGGCGCCGTCTTCAACCTCTGGCAGGCCGGCAGCCACGCCGGGTTCGAGGCGCAGGGGCAGCCGGGCGAGTACGGCTGGGCCGAGGTCTACACCCGCCAACCGGAGCGGGCGGACGCCTTCTACGCGGACGTGTTCGGGCTGCGCGCGGAGCCGGACGAGGACGCGGGGGCGCCCGGCGTCGTCCGCTGGGTGCCCGCCGGCGGCCCGGCCGGGGCGCGGCACGCGGTCGGCGGCCGGGGCCTGATCGGCACCCACTACCCCGCGGAGATGCCGGCCCACTTCCTGACCTACTTCGTCGTCGAGGACTGCGACGCGGCCGTGGCCGCCACCCAGCGGCTCGGCGGCCGGATCGTCATCGACCCGGTCACCACGCCGCACGGCCGCTCGTCGGTGGTCGTCGACAACCAGGGCGCGAGGTTCGCCGTCATCGACACCAGGACCCGCGGCGACGCCCCGGCGGGCTGAGCGCGCGCACGGTGGCGCCGGCGCGCGGCGTCCGGCATGATCGGCCCCGCTCTACCGGGCCGTTACCGACCGCTGTCCACCCGACAGGCGTACGCGGGCGCGCGACGGAGTGCGGAACCGATGCCCACGCCACCCCCGTGCCGGCCGACGCCCGTACGACACCTCGCGCGCCGCTGCCCGACGGTGCGCCGCCGAGGGGGCGCCGTCCAGGGGCCCTGCGGGCCGGGGCGTTCGCCCGCTGCCCGGCCCCGGTGGTGCGCGCGGATGGCAACTACCGGCCGCGCTGCGCGGGCCGGCCGCTGGGCGCGCCCGCCGTGGGCACACGCCCTTCCGGCGGGCTGGCGGGCTGACGGATTGACGGAGGTCGGTGGCCTGGACGGCCGGCGGCGGCGCCGCGCACCGCGCCGCCGCCCGGACCTGAGGCGGCGCGCCCGACCCTCCGGCGGGGCCGCGCCGCATCCCGGCCCGGCGTCGGACTTCCTTTGACATAAGGCGAGTTACTGTCGTATCGGTTATCAGGTGCTGGTCACGACAGGTGGCTTGAGTCACTCATCGTGCGCCGGTCGGTGCCACTTTGGTCATCCTCTGCTCTCATGGATTCACCACGAGTTGGCCGGGATAGGCCACGTCTTACGGGGAGGGCACGTGCAATCACGGGGGCGGTCGATGGGCACGGGCGAAGAGAAACCGCATACGACACCGCGGCGTTCCGTTCCGGATTTCTCCTTACTGACCAAACGTGAGGTAGAAGTCCTCCTGTTGTTGGCCGACGGAGAATCCAATAGCTCACTCGCGCGCCAGCTCGATATCGCCGAACGCACGGTGCGGGCCCATGTGACGAGTCTGATGCGCAAGTTGGGTGCCCGTACACGCGTTGAAGCCGCCTTGTTCGTCTACCGCCACCACGGTGCGCTTTCGGCGGATGCGGCGTAGCGCCATCAGGGCTCGCAGACTCCGTACGGGAGCGCCCGAGGTAGCCGAATCGGCTATGCCCGAAGTGACAATAGCGACGGTGCGGACGCGGCGTGCAGTATCGGAGGAAGAGCGAACTGCCCTGCGGTCCGACGGCGTTGGCGTTTCGCACGGCCACCGTCTGACGGCGGTCGGCCGCTGGCCGTGGAGTGCGCGCCGTGGCACGGCGCGCGGCGGGTCGCACAGGGGGACTCCGGGAGGGGGAGCGTCATGCGCGCTCTGACATATCCATTGGCCACCGACGGGGCATCGATTCCGGATCACTCGACCATTTACTGAATTCGACCCCGCCCCTGGCCGGGCGCCACGCGAGGGCATCCAGGCCGCCGGGTCGTGTCTTTCCCCTGGGACTTGGCGGGCCGTCAGTCGCCGTACGACCGGCGGCCCCGAACGGGGGCGGGAATCCCGGTTCGTGCGGCAGTCGCTCCGACCCCGAGGCCCGTTGACCCCGGCGAGAACTGCGGGTCCGGCCGCCTAGCAGCGGCCCCGCGCCTCCGCGAGGGGCAGGTGAAGACCCGCCGGCCCGCCGGCCCGCCGGGCCAGCTCGTGCGGTCGCCCCGCGCCCGCAGCCGGTCACGTCCCGACGATCGCCACGCATCCGCAGGTCAGACGGCTGGTGACCGGCTGTGGCCGGTAGCGTCCGACGCGGCCTGCCGGGCGCGCGGCGGCTGCGCCGGGGCGCGGACGGCGACCGGGCCGGGGGCGGGCGCGGACGCACCGGGCAGCGCCG